>JACMNP010000125.1 GCA_014378495.1 Methylotenera sp.
CACTTCTTTAATAATGATTTACGTTTTTTAAGTCAGTTCAAGTAAAACAACCACTCTAATAATTAAGGTCACAACAGTATTATGCAGTTTTCAGAAAATTGGTTACGCAGTCTTGTTAACACTGATTTAGATAGTCAGGCACTGAGTCACGCTCTGACCATGGCCGGGCTTGAAGTAGAAGAGATGCAACCAGCAGCTGCAGCTTTTAACAAAGTTGTAGTGGCAAAAATATTGTCTGCTGAAAAACATCCAGACGCTGATCGTTTACAAGTCTGTACAGTCGATGTTGGCTTGGCAGAACCATTACAGATAGTATGTGGCGCATCAAATGCGCGTGTCGGTTTAATTGCACCTTGTGCCATGGTGGGTGCAGAGTTGCCTGGTATTTCAATAAAACAGGCTAAAGTTCGCGGTGTTGAGTCATTTGGTATGATGTGTTCTTCTAAAGAGCTTGGGATTAGTGCAGAAGCAGCAGGCTTGCTAGAACTAGAAAATGATGCTGTTATTGGCCAAAGTATTCGCGAGTATTTAGATTTAGATGATCATCTTTTTACCTTAAAACTTACCCCAAATCGTAGTGACTGTTTAAGTATTACCGGTATTGCGCGTGATGTAGCGGCGATTACAGGGGCTAAGACTAATTTTGAGTGTATTTTGCCCGTCGTTGCTGATTTGCAGCATATTAAACAAGTGACTGTTAACGAGCAAGCGGCCTGCCCAAGATATTCTGGCCGTTTGATTACTGGCATTAATGCTCAAGCCAAAACGCCTGATTGGATGATTAAACGTCTAGAGCGTAGTGGTTTACGTAGCATCAGTGCCGTGGTTGATATTACTAATTATGTGTTGTTAGCGCTTGGCCAGCCTATGCATGCTTTTGACGCCGCTAAATTAAGTGGTGACATCACCGTACGTTTTGCGAAGGCAGAAGAGTCATTAAGTTTGCTTAATGATCAAACAATTACCTTAAAAGCCGATGATTTAGTGATCGCCGATGTAAATGGTGCAATTGCGCTTGCAGGTATTATGGGTGGCAGGCCGACATCAGTCACTGACTTGACCACTGATATATTTTTAGAAAGCGCTTTTTTTGTGCCCGCTGTCATTGTTGGTAAAGCCCGTAGATTAGGCTTGAGCACAGACTCATCTTATCGCTTTGAGCGCGGTGTGGATTTTGGCAATACGCGCAATGCCATTGAATATGCAACAACATTAATCAAACAGATATGTGGTGGCGAAGTTGGAGAAGTAACAGAAGTTATCGGTGCTTTGCCTAGTCGTAGCCCAGTAAAATTAAGATTGGCGCGGTTAATATCAGTATTAGGTATTTCATTTTCGCAAGATTCCGTGGCTCAACTTTTAACACAATTAGGCTTTACCTTCACCGCTACTGATGCAGTATTTACAGTAACGCCACCAAGTTATAGATTTGACATAGAAATTGAAGAAGACTTAATCGAAGAAATTGCACGCTTACATGGATATGACCATATTCCAGCAACACCGCCTATTGCAATGCTTAATATGCTCCCTGCGCCAGAGGCTACGAAACATCAAAGCAGATTGCGTGATATTTTAGTCGCCGCAGGTTATCAAGAGGTTGTGAACTATAGCTTTGTAGATGAAAGCTGGGAGCGGGATCTATTAGGTAACGCAACGCCAATCAAGCTCAAAAACCCAATTGCCAGCAATTTAAGTGTGATGCGCACCAGTTTATGGGGTGGTTTGCTCGATACTCTCACTTATAACCTTAATCGCAAGCAAGAGCGTGCCTTCTTGTTCGAGACTGGTGCTGTTTACCACAAACACGCAGGCGCTTATGTAGAAGAAACGCATATATCAGGTTTAGCCTACGGTAGCGCTAAGCCAGAGCAATGGGCTGCTGATAGCGCAGATATTGATTTCTTTGATGTAAAAGTACATGTGGACGCTTTGGTTGGCATGAAGCTTAGTTACGAAAAAGCAGAGCATACGACCTTGCATCCAGGTCAAACTGCGCGTATTTTCTTGGAAGGAAAACCAATTGGTTGGTTAGGTAAATTACATCCAAAATGGCAACAACATTATAATTTAACAAAAAGTACTTATCTGTTTGAGTTAGATTTGGCAATGATTTTAAACTGTAAAGTAACAGTATATCAAGAAGTCTCAAAACTGCTTCCGGTACGTCGTGATTTAGCTGTTGTTGTCGACGAAAATATTGCCGTGCAAACTATATTAGATTCGATTAAAAATGCTAATATCCCACTGATTTTAGAAGTGGCATTATTCGATTTATACCAAGGTAAAGGTATCACTGAAAATAAAAAAAGCCTTGCATTATCAGTACTTATGCACGATACTCAAAAAACATTGACTGATAGTGATGCTGACACAGCCATTGCTAATCTGCTAAAATTACTACAAAATAAATTTGATGCAACACTCAGAAATTAGATGCTAAACTGTATATATTGTTTAGCTATTTTAGTTTGAAAAAATCGTCACTATTCTGGTTATAACAAATAGTTTTAAAAGAATATCTATACATTAAAAAAAGCTAATTAAAGCTTAAAATGAAATGGGAGCGTTGTATGACATTAACAAAAGCTGAACTTGCTGATTTACTCTATGAGCAAGTTGGGTTAAATAAACGCGAAGCTAAAGACATGGTTGAAGCATTTTTTGAAGAAGTGCGTATCGCTTTAGAGGCAGGGGACAGCGTTAAATTATCTGGTTTTGGCAATTTTGAGTTACGTAAAAAGTCTGAGCGTCCAGGTCGTAACCCTAAAACTGGCGAAGAAATACCAATTACAGCACGTAGAGTGGTTACATTTCATGCCAGTCAGAAATTAAAAAGTAAAGTTGAAGCTAACTACTTGAATTAAATTGTGATTTGTTTGATGATGGATTAGTTAAAGGTCAAGTGAGAATATCGCAATATGCATGAGCAAATTGTAAAGATACAGTTACCGCCAATACCTGCAAAACGTTACTTTACTATTGGTGAAGTGAGTGAGCTTTGTGGTGTTAAGCCACATGTACTTAGGTATTGGGAGCAAGAGTTTACTCAGCTTAAGCCCGTAAAACGTCGCGGAAATCGTCGTTATTATCAGCATCATGAAGTATTACTCATCAGGCGTATTCGTGAGCTACTTTACGAGCAAGGCTTCACTATCAGTGGTGCA
>JACMNP010000126.1 GCA_014378495.1 Methylotenera sp.
AATAAGCCAAGCACAATAAAGGCGGCACCTATCATCATGCGCAATGTGATGACTTCTTTTAACAATACCCAAGCAAGTATGATTGCAATGACGACACTACCTTTATCAATCAGTGCAACCGTTGCTACATCACCGATTTTTAAAGCTTTATAGTAAAAAACCCATGAGACTGCAGTAGTAATGCCAGATAAAGCCAGCCATATATAATTCACTTTTTGCAGTGATTTAATCTCGGCAGAATCTACGGCTAGCATTGCAAAGATCAACACAAATACGCAGACAAAAATCGTACGTAATGTTAAACCTAGCTCGGCTGAAATACCCACTAAGCCTTGCTTAGCCACTACTGAGGTAAAGCCAGCAAATAACATTGATATAAAAGCATAGATAACCCAACGTTCCATATTTGTCCCCAATGCTGGCCTTAAAGCTTACTTAATGACCAATTCATCAATATTTATTGCTGCTAAGCTAAACCTGTAAGTTTCTACTGTAGCTTTGCTCTAAGCAATTTATTAGTTTCTTCTAGTTTTTGTTCTAATATTTGAATGCGCTCATGCAAGCTTTGTATCGCAAGTTCTGCACGTACATTCACTTCGTGGTCAATTTCCGCATCTAGTCTATCACGCGAGCTCTGACGGTTTTGCGACATCATAATAATAGGTGCTTGTACAGCAGCTAACATTGACAGCACAAGATTTAAAAATACATACGGATACGGGTCAAATGCTTCATTCCGCGGTCCTAAAAACTCAGTATTTAAAAACGCCCATATCAGCAAAATACCCAAGAAAATAATGATAAAAGTCCATGAGCCTGCAACATTCGCAATGCCATCAGCAGCGCGCTGACCTAAGGTACGATGATCTACATATTCTTGGTTAACATCACGCACGCCAGACATGCGTTGTAAAACGTTTTCAATCTCTTTGCGCTCACTCGTGCTAAGCGCTGTCCAATCCTTTTCTGAGAGCCGAGGAGTAGCAGTTTTTACGGGAGCTTTTGCCATTTCAAATCACTGAATTCTTTAAATCTAACTATCGCAGTCTAGCATTATTGTCGCCTAATACTATGACCATCCAGCATCAATGTGCTGTGCTTTTTCCAGCACGTTGAGGAAAAAATAAGATACAGGCAACAATAACCAAAATCAGCGAAGCTGATGCAGAATAACGGCTTAATGCTAGACCACCCGCACTGATTGGCTTATCGAGAAAGTCACCAACAACTGCACCAAGTGGACGGGTTAGAATAAATGCTGACCAAAACAAAAATGTTCTAGATAGTTGTGTGAAATAGTAAGCGATAGCAATTACGGCTAATAAGGCGCCAAAAATCAAAGCCGCACCTACATAGCCTAGCCCTGCAGTATCAGCCGTCCAATCACCTAGCGCCGTGCCTAATGTTTGTGAAAACATAATGGTGACCCAATAAAACATCTCCGCTTTGGGTGAATTCAGAGTGTTTACTGAAACAGAACCCATGGTTTTATACCAAACCCCTAACGACGCCAATAACAATGCAAATAATAACGTTGAGCCACCCGTGTAACCTATACCTAATGAGCGTGTCGCAAAATCTGCCAACGTTGTGCCCACAGTGGTGGTGGCGATAATCGTTGTCCAATATAAAAATGGATGGAATTTACTCGCTTTAATTTGTGCAATAACGGCAGCCAAGAAAAGACCTGCGAATATCAATGTGCTGAGTAAATAACCCAGATTCATCGACATAGATAAAGCATCACCCGCAGTTTCACCAAGTGTAGTGGCTAGAATTTTTATTATCCAAAAAACTAAGGTGAGTGCTGGAACCTTACTCAGCGCAGTATCAAGGCTTAATTCATGATTTAGACGCATATTTTTTAATGTCCACTATTCGTTAACGTTGGATTTTGCATCAGCATGGCTTTTTTAGCTTCACACATTTTCGTATCCAGCTTAAACGTCACCAGTAAAGTACAAAACAAATCATCTTGGCTCAGAGCATCATCTTTATGTGGCAAAAGTTGTTCTTTTTTGTAATCAAAATTCTTACCCACCCAAACAATTCCAGGTACGTGAGTCTGCTCTTTAGGCGCAACCATATAAGGTGCAGAATGCAAGTAAATGCCATGCTCACCCAGTGATTCGCCATGATCACTCACGTATAACATCGCAGTAGCACGGTCATCATCGTATTTTTTCAGAAAATCAATCACTTTTGATAAGAAATAATCAGTATACAAAACTGCATTATCATAGCTATTATCAATTTCTTCTTGTGAGCAGTCTTTCAACTCACCCGTCGTACAAACAGGTTTGAATTTCTCAAATTCTTTTGGATACCTTTTGTAATACTCAGGCCCATGATTACCCATTTGATGAAACACGATGAGAATATCTTTACCTTTTCGCGCTTCAATATACTGCGCTAAACCAGTCAACATACCAATATCACGGCACTCGCCTTCACATGCTGGGTTGAATGTTGGCGTTCTAAAATCCTCAACTTTCAATCGAGTCGCTACGCCTTTAGAATCAGAGTTATTATCACGCCATAAAATTTCTACGCCATGAGCAGCCAATACATCTAATGCGTTTTGTTGATTCAAGGCGGTTTCTTTGTCATATTCTTTTCTACCTAGCGCAGAGAACATACATGGCACAGACACACTGGTTGAAGTGCCGCAAGAGCTTACATTGCTTAAACTCACCACGCCTTGTTTGGTAAGCATAGGGTTGGTTTCTTTGTGATAACCATTGAGTGAAAAACGATCTGCCCGCGCCGTTTCGCCCACCACCATTACCATCAATTCAGGCTTTCCGCTTGAGCCTAACTTTTTGGCATCTTGCGCAATGTGTTTTAGTGGCACCACTTTTGCGATATTAATTTGTTGATCTGCATACTTAACAATCGAATAAGTTGAATAGATTGGATTAGCATAAAAACGCGTGACTTTATGCTGCCTGATAAAAGAAGCATAACCGCCAGAAAACGGTGCAACTACCACAATAAGTAATAACAGCAATATGCCTAATACATGCAATCTAGGCAGTATTTCAGTAAAACCACTCACTGATTTTGGAAAATATTTAATCACTAACCAAGCTGGAATAACGCCAAGAAGCACGGTTCTAACCACTAGACTCACAGTCAGTAAACCAGCAAACTCTCGCACATCTGTTTGCATAATATTATCCAGCATACTCACGTCGACCACCACGCCGAACTTATCCATGTAGTAAGCGGCTTGCGACACTATCAGCAAATAAATAGCCAAAATCCAGCGCGTCGCTTTACCGTGGCTAATAAGTAAAAAGAAAATTGCCGTGACCAATGAAAAAAATACAGTCAGCGACAATATAAAAGGCAGATTTCTGAATGTGAGTGGATAATTTTCTACAATTCTGCCAAATAGCGCTAGATTGCCAGTCAGCATCATGAAAGCAACCACAAGAAAAATACCTCGCGTTTGATTAGAAATTTGAGCAAACGGTGAAATTAACTTCTGCAAAATATTTGGGAATGAACGCATTTAACTTTTCTTAAGTTTATTTTTTGATAATAGATAAGTGCTTGAATCGTAGCACTAGAAACTTACGACTAGCTGACATGTGACTTCTGATTGCCAGCTCAAACTTGAGGTATAAGTGCTTTGGGCGGCCATACTAAATATTGCACAAGTAATATCATCCAGACTATCCAAGCCGTCCACAAATTGTGAGACATAAAATGTGCACCGCGCATCATTTGCCCCAAACCCATAGCAAAGCCAAAAAACAGACCTAATATCAGGCCAGCTTTTGCTAACTTAGGCAGCGAGTCTCTGAATCCAAAATAAATGGCAATCAAGGCAAATCCACCGCTGGCATGCCCACCTGGAAAACAATGCCCCATTTCCGCACCAGCGGGCAAGTTGCCAAAAAGTGGAATCCAAGGCTGTGTAGCGCCATATGCTAGTAAATCCCAAGGGCAGCTATGCATACTCAAACGCTTTAATACAGAAATAACACTGGTAGAAATGACCATTGCCACAAATATCCACAAAAACTGACGGTGATATCTTTTAAACCAATGACTACCATTCTGGATATTTAATACAAAATCCCATACTTTCAAACCAAAAATCCAAAAAACAAGCATCATTAAACTCACCACAATCATTAAGTTTCTTAAACCTTTATGCATCACATTTTCTAGAAAGCCGTTATTCTTTAATGGAAATAACAGCGCATGTGTGTCATAAAAAGGCTGTATTAAACTAGCGTCTAAGTGGGTACCCGGATATAAAAATACCATCAGTATTGCTAGCAGTGATGGCAAAAATAAATGCAATAGCCAAAACTTTTGCTGAAATGAATATAGTTTTAAATTTGTCAAAGAGGTTTTTATGCATTAATCATGCAACTTTGTTGCATTTATAGTTAGCAATTGTACACACAAACTATTAGGCTTGCTCTTAATAAATGAGAAGTTTTTTAGATTGGCAGAAGCGTTTTTGAAACTGGTAATCAATATTTAATCTGCGTGATAGTAATGACGCAAATTAAATATTTAAGCAATTACTATAAATAAATCACTACGGGGAAAACGGTAACGGCTAATACTAATACCAGCCATTCCATACCCCAACGCTCTAACTGCCCAGTAAAATGGAAGAATAATGTGACTATCGCAACGGCGTAGTAGAGTAGATAAATAATTAATGTCATCAATTTACCAATCAGAAATTTTAATAATTTCTACCAGTTTAACAAAAATACTAAACAAAATTAAAAACTCGTAATAAAACTTTACAGTTAAATGATATTAAATAAAATTATCGGTAATCGTCAACTCGTATTAATTAATGGCCACAAACCTATTAATTTAGATATTAGCATGCTTTGCGTTAATTCTGTTGTTGATAAGCACTTGGTTATATTGCAACTTTAGCGTATATTTCGTCTATTGCTAGGGGTCTGTATTTTTAGAGATTTATCTCATAAGAATACAGTGAGAATCACCCTTTGAACCTGATGCGGGTAATGCCGCCGTAGGAAAGCAGCTTTATATGCTTTCCTACTTTTTTTACAAGTTTAGGCAAAGCAGCGTTTATGCTTTCCTACACTTTACAACTTAGGCAAAGCAGCTTTCATGCTTTCCTAAGATTTATTAAATAGGAACGCTCCATGAACGCCATCGATAAAACACTCCACAAAAACACCGCTAAATTTGACGGTGAAACCGCGCAAATTGACCCAGATACCATTAAGCCTTTTGCTAAATCACGTAAAATTTACGTGCAAGGTAGCAGGGCAGACATTCAAGTTCCATTTCGTGAAATTAGCTTAAGCGATACGCCATCAATGTTTGGTGCTGATATCAACGCACCAGTGGTTGTGTACGATACCAGCGGCCCATATACAGATTTAAACGTTAACATTGATATTCGTAACGGCTTAAATACCGTGCGCTCAGGCTGGATTGCCGAGCGTAACGATACCGAGCAACTCGATGGCCCAAGTTCAGAATTTGGTCAGCAACGCTTGGTTGACCCTGAATTACGTGCCATGCGCTTTAATTTAACGCGCAATCCAATACGCGCTAAAGCTGGCAAAAACGTCAGCCAAATGCATTACGCCCGCCAAGGCATTATTACCCCAGAAATGGAATATATTGCTATTCGTGAAAATCAACGCCGCGAAAACATGAGCGAGTTGCTACAAACGCAACATAAAGGCCAAGATTTTGGCGCGAATATCCCTAAAACGATTACACCAGAATTTGTGCGTTCTGAAGTTGCCCTTGGTCGCGCGATTATTCCAGCCAATATTAACCACCCAGAAGTTGAGCCGATGATTATTGGCCGTAACTTTTTGGTAAAAATTAACGCAAATATTGGCAACTCTGCGTTAGGCTCTAGCATTACCGAAGAAGTTGAAAAAATGGTGTGGGCAACCCGTTGGGGCGCAGATAACGTGATGGATTTATCTACGGGTAAAAATATTCACGAAACACGTGAGTGGATTATTCGTAACTCACCAGTGCCAATTGGCACGGTGCCTATCTACCAAGCGTTAGAAAAAGTAAACGGTAAAGCCGAAGATTTAACGTGGGAAATTTTCCGTGATACCTTGATAGAGCAAGCAGAACAAGGTGTGGATTACTTCACAATCCATGCAGGCGTTCGCTTGGCTTACATTCCAATGACTGCAAAACGCATGACAGGTATTGTGTCTCGCGGCGGTTCTATTATGGCTAAATGGTGTTTAGCGCACCATAAAGAGTCATTCTTGTATGAGCATTTTGAAGACATTTGCGAAATCATGAAAGCTTATGACGTGAGCTTTTCACTAGGTGATGGCTTACGCCCAGGCTCAATTTACGATGCAAACGATGAAGCGCAATTTGCTGAATTAAAAACACTAGGCGAGTTAACCCAAATTGCTTGGAAACACGATGTGCAAACCATGATTGAAGGCCCAGGCCACGTGCCTATGCATTTAATTAAAGAAAACATGGAGCTACAACTTGAGCATTGCGGCGAAGCCCCATTCTATACATTAGGCCCATTAACTACCGATATTGCACCGGGTTATGACCATATTACTTCGGGCATCGGCGCAGCAATGATTGGTTGGTACGGCTGTGCAATGCTTTGCTACGTAACGCCAAAAGAACACTTAGGCTTACCAGACAAAGAAGATGTGCGTGTAGGCGTGATTACCTACAAAATTGCAGCGCATGCGGCAGACTTAGCTAAAGGCCACCCTGGCGCACAAATTCGTGACAATGCATTAAGTAAAGCACGTTTTGAATTCCGTTGGGAAGACCAATTTAACCTAGGCCTAGATCCTGAAAAAGCTAAAGAATTTCACGATGAAACCTTGCCGCAAGACGGCGCAAAACAAGCGCACTTTTGCTCAATGTGCGGTCCACACTTTTGCTCAATGAAAATTACGCAAGATGTGCGCGATTACGCGGCTAACTTGAATATTTCAGAAGAAGATGCGCTGAAAAAAGGCATGCAAGAGAAGTCCATTGAATTTGTGAAAAAAGGTAGCGAGGTTTATCAGAAGGTTTAAGTATCTAACTTTCTTAGACTAAACAAAAGCCAGCGAATGCTGGCTTTTTGTTGATTCTTATTGAAGTGTGTATCAATAGCATATTAGCTAACGTGAGTTAATTTCTATATAAATGATTTTTAATAAAATCTTTTTGTCGTTCATCAAGAGAATAAACTTCAGAATTTGCTCTTGTTACTGTTTCAAAGTTAACTGCTTTAACTAGTATTTGGTGAGTTATATTCATTAATTTGCCCCACTCCACTGAAGGCCTACTAGCTAGAAAGAGGTGTCTAGGAGATATAGGAAGAGCAACTATACAGTTCGGATGTGTTGTTTCAGCCGTAAGTATTACTGGGTGGTCACCAATGATAAATGAATAGATATTTGATTGAGTATTAACTACACACCATTCCATTTCATTCATGATGCGCGACGCTACTATATCGACAACATTAGGTATTACAGTCAATCCAATATCAGCAATGTAGCCAGGATTGATATACTCAACAAAATCTGCAACACTTTGAGGGTGCTCATCATTTCTCAAACCTTCATATTCCACTGGATTTTCATTGAGTAGAGCTTTGAATTTTTCACCTTTATTCCGGAATCTAGTATCAATTATTTCGGGACTTCTAATAAGTAACGATGCTACGAATGCTGACCATTGCTCCTCTTGCTCAGCAGTAAGAGTCTCAATACCTTTGGTTAGCAATACTTCCAAGACTTTTGCACCTTCATCGTCATATTTTTTATTTATTTCGGACTCAAGGTAATGACTAGGTAAGTCTTTTCGATAACGAAAGTTTAAATATTTTTCTTTATGACCTACTTGTACGGGACTTCTGTAAGTAACCTCAAATTTATGATGAACATATAGAAATTTACTTAGGAGCCCTTTATCATTCGTCCACTTTTTTAATAAAAATATTGGGACGTAATGCTGTTTTTTATAATATTTCATTTTGGATAATTACTGCTTCTGAAAAGTATTCTGACTATACTCTAACTCGCACTGGTTAAATGGAGCCTATAAATGCATATAGTGTGCAACACATTATCTAAAAAACTTAATCAGTGTAAGGCGGGTTCTTGACACACCCTATAAATCTGTAATTAAATTACTGAAGATAATTAATAGGCAAGTTTGATGTAATCAATACAAAATACATGTCTTTAATAAATAAAAAATTAATGCATTAATTTGGTAAAATAGCCTTATAAATTAAACAACTGCAGAATATTTTGACCACCCTTAAAATCACCAAAAAACCCAGCGACACACCTACTGCCAGCAAAGCACCGGTGCGGCGCACAGATTCTGCAAAGCGTGACCGTACTGTTGCACCACAAAAAGCAGTGATGCCTAGAACTGAAGAATCACAGCCTGTAAAAAGAGAGCATGCGCCCAGCGCTGCCCCTAACCCTGTGAATAAAACTGGGCAACGTAACCATCGATATGACGGTAAGCTGCACGGGGATGAGGGCGGGGATAACGCGTCTACTCAGGCGACTGAAGCAAGGCGCTCAGAATATAGACAGACTGAACGTCCAGCTGAAAGACAAGCCAGACCAGCAGGTATTGATACACGCACTTCTCCAAAAGCAAGTAAAGAAGAGCCGCAATATCGACAAGCACCGCGTCGTGGCGGCAAAGTACGCGATGGTTATGATGCGATTGCTACGCCACAATATGGCGCTGCTGCCAAAGCCGCTTATAAGTCTGTACCAGTCAATTTGGAATCACCACGCCTTTCTAAAGTGATGGCGGAGCGTGGTATTTGTTCACGTCGTGAGGCGGATGAATGGATTACTAACGGCTGGGTGATGGTAGACGGCGTGATTATTGATACTTTAGGCACGCGCATTAGCCCTGATGCTGAAATTATTATCAGCAGTTATGCGCATGAAACACAATCTGAAAGCGTGACGATTATTTTGCATAAACCAGTGGGTTATGTGAGTGGGCAGGCTGAAGATGGCTACCAACCTGCCATCGTGTTGGTGCACCCAGATAACCAGTGGGAAGATGACCCGACTTTACATACGCACTACCCTAAAGAGTTTGAGCGTAGATTCTTGAATGGTCTAGCACCTGCAGGCCGCTTAGATATTGACTCTACAGGCATGTTAGTACTCACTCAGGATGGCCGTGTTGCACGCCATTTGATTGGTGAAAACTCTGATGTAGAAAAAGAATATCTCGTGCGGGTTGAAGGTACTTTAACCGATGCGAACATGAAGCTATTAAACTTTGGGCTCAGTTTAGATGGCGAAAAACTCAAGCCAGCCAAAGTCAGTTGGCAGAATGAAGACCAGCTGCGTTTTGCTCTTCGTGAAGGCAAAAAACGCCAAATTCGCCGTATGTGCGAAATGGTTGGTTTGCATGTAGTAGGGTTAAAACGCGTGAGAATTGGTAGCATCAACTTAGGTAAGTTACCTGTCGGCCAATGGCGTTATTTAAGGCCAGAAGAGAAGTTTTAACAGAACTAACTATGGCGAATACACTTTAAAAGTATATTCGCCATTAAAAAAGTTAGTAAGTTTTATAAGGCAAGAACTTGCCGTTTAGTACTATTTTCACACGATCGCCATTCGGGTTGGCTTCACGCTGAATATCCATCGAAAAATCAATCGCACTCATAATACCATCACCGAATTCTTCATGAATCAACGACTTAATGCTCGTGCCATACACGCTAAGCAATTCATAAAAACGATATAGCAGTGGGTCAGTAGGCACTGCAGTTGGCAAGGTGCCTTTATATGGCACCACTTGTAAAAGCGCAACCGCCTCTGCTGGCAAATCTAGTGTATCTCCAATAATGTCAGCTTGGACTTTAGTAAGGGTCATTTGACCTAGCAAAGCTGCGGTTGTCCACTCTTTAGATAAGCCGATTTTACTAGCGATTTCAGACCATTTTAACTCTTTAGTAATTTTAGCATTGACGATCATTTCAGTCACATCATGGCGATTCATCAGTATCTCTCTTCCATTTTGATATATTTAGGGTGTTTCGATTATTATGATTTAACAAAACATGCTAAGCAAAAATCAAGCCTAGCCAAAAACAACTGAATTGCTAATTGAAACAACCAAAAGCATGAGTCAAACATAATCTACTCAATACAATGCACCAATTTAGTGATTTATTTATTTGGATGTCGAGATTTGTGCAAGTAAATATATCCAAATTCGACTTTTAATATCATGTAAATTTATGTTGCGTGTGCTTGTAATTAGGGATGCGTTGCTCTACTCTTTCAACGTGTTATTGCTATTTACTTTGCAAAGTAGATATTTCTAAATCTGGAGGACAAAATGGGTCTATTTGATAGCGTAGCTGGTGCGGTAATGGGTAAATTAGGCGGCGAGCAAGGTGGTATGGCGCAAATTGCCATGGATATGTTTAATCAAAACGGCGGCCTCAATGGTCTAGTTGAAAAATTTAAAGAAAGTGGTTTAGGTGAACAAGCCGCCTCATGGGTTGGCAAAGGTGAGAATTTACCAGTTTCTGCTGATCAAATT
This sequence comes from Methylotenera sp., assembly GCA_014378495.1. Lineage (GTDB taxonomy): Bacteria > Pseudomonadota > Gammaproteobacteria > Burkholderiales > Methylophilaceae > Methylotenera. The sequence continues at coordinate 10,561 of JACMNP010000126.1, forward strand.
TCTAGCGTATTAGGTAGTGGCGCAATTGCCGAGATGGCCGCAAAATTTGGTTTAACGCCAGAAATGCTGAGCAACCAAATTGCACAACACTTACCAGGTGTAGTCGATAAAATGACACCGAATGGTGAAGTAGGCGCAGATTCTGGTAATTTACTTGGCTCCGTTTTAGGTATGTTTAAATCAAGCTAAAGGCTTAATCTAAATCAAAAGTAATCTAAAAGGGCGTTTATTCGCCCTTTTTAATTGGTTAAAAGCTAGCTTCAGCTAAAGTCTAGATAAAGAACAAATCTGCTAAAATAAGTTTATGGACATCATTATATTATTCAAAGCATTCATTCTTGGCATTGTAGAGGGCGCAACGGAATTTTTGCCCATTAGCAGTACAGGACATCTCATTATTGCAGGTGATTTACTTAATTTTAACGATGACAAAGGCAAGATATTTGAAATTGTCATTCAGTTGGGTGCAATTTTAGCGGTATGTTTTGAATTTAGAAAACGCTTAATAGATACGCTGACCCACATGACTACGCAAAAGTCATCGCAAAAACTTATCCTCAACTTATTTATTGCTTTTTTACCTGCCGCATTATTAGGCTTAGCGTTTCACAATCAAATTAAACAATATCTATTTTCACCTATCACAGTCGCTATTGCGCTAATTGTGGGTGGTTTGGTCATTTTATTCATTGAAAATACTGCAAGAAAACCAATTACGCTTGATATAGAAGCGGTTACCTCTGCGCAAGCTTTAAAAATTGGTCTAGCGCAATCATTGGCGCTTATTCCAGGGGTTTCACGTGCTGGTGCCACTATATTGGGTGGTACAGTGTTCGGATTAAGCCGCCAAGCTTCTACAGAGTTCTCGTTCTTTTTAGCCATACCAATTATGTTTGCCGCAACTGGGTTTGATTTGCTGAAAAGTTGGCAATTATTATCACTAGACGACTTAGCGATGTTCATTGTTGGCTTTATCACCGCTTTTGCTTCTGCATTATTAGTCATAAAAATGTTGTTACATTTTGTTGCAACGCATGATTTTAAGGTTTTTGCTTGGTATAGAATTGTCTTTGGCGCAATTGTGCTCGCCTACTTTTGGCACTTATCATAAGCATGCATTTATGGATTCACTATGAACCGTTATGATGACTTAGTGGCTACCTTAAATCAATTTTCAGCACCTGCATCTACAGAGCCACTCGCTTTTGGCGAGGCTATGGATGCGTTAGATAACAAAGCTTATACTTTTACTGCGACACTTGCGGTATTGCCTTTTTTACAGCCAATTCCATTAGGCTTTTTTGCGCTCATTGGTAGTGCCGCCTTTATTGCATTGGGCTTACAGCTTTTTAAAGGTCAGCAAGTATTGGTATTGCCGCAAAAAATTCGGGCAGTAACACTCAGCTTGCGTATGCGTGGCGCATTGGTGATTACATGCCTGAAAATCATTGGATTTTTTCGTAAATTCACTAAGTCACGATTAAGCTTTCTAGTTGAAGGCAAGTTGGGTCAACAAATGGGTGGCTTCATTTTTATGGCGGTTGGCGTACTTGTGGCTATTCCGCTTGGTGGGGTAGTGCCGTTTAAAAACTTATTTCCTAGCCTAGCTGTTTTATTTTACTGCACAGGTGAAATTGAGAATGATGGCTTAATGGCCATTTTTGCGTTGATATGCTTAGTACTTACACTGATTTTTTACAGCTTGCTTATCTATATTGTATGGAAATTTGGCGCCGCTGCTATTAATCACTTTTTTTGGAAATAATCAGCCTAAGCTAACTAAGTAACATATCACTATGTTTCCATAATGCTAAACTCCAAATAGATTAAAATCTACTTTATCAATTCTGTATAAACTTTGTAAATGCGTAGCGAGAGTCATCATGAAAAAACTCCTTAAATATTCTGCATTCGGTCTGGGTGGCTTAGTTGGGCTAATGTTGATTGTTGTTGCTATTGTAGCGGCCACATTTAACCCTAACGACTATAAACAACAGATTATTGATTTAGTACAAGCTAAAAAATCTAGGACTTTAAAATTAGATGGTGACATTAAACTCGCTTTTTGGCCAAAAATTGGTGCTAATTTAGGCAAAGTGTCGCTTTCAGAACACAAAGGTAGTGCAGAATTTGCAGCAGTTGATAGCGTTAAAGTCTCTTTAGCCTTACTACCCCTACTTAAAAAAGAATTGATTGTAGATACGGTTTACGTAGATGGTGTACGCGCTAACATTGTGAAATATAAAGATGGCACCACCAATTTTGATGATTTACTGAGTAAAGATGAGGAAGAATCACAAACCATTAAATTTGATATTGATGGTGTGAATGTGACTAACTCCGCAGCTAATTATTCTGACGAAGGCACAGGCGCTAAATACAGCATTAGCAAATTAAACCTAAAGTCTGGCCATGTTGCCTTAGCTGAACCTATAGATTTAGAAACCGACTTTACCGTGACGGCAAATCAACCAGCCGTTGCAGCCAATGCTAAATTGAAGGGTAATTTTTTAGTAGATCCTGCCACCAAACACTTTGTAGCCAAAGGATTAGATGCGTCGATTAAAGGCGATTTACTAGGTGGCAAAGATGTTGATATTACCGCTAGTGGTGATATAGATGCAAAACCAGACACGAAAGAATTTTTGATCAATAGCTTGAAGCTAGCAGCTACTGGTCAATTTAGTGGTGCAAAACTTACCATTGATTTAAGTGCGCCTGAATTAAAAGCACTCAAAGATGAAGTCACTAGCAAAGAAGCGAAAGTAAGCTTAGTGCAAGAAAAAGGCAGTGATACTTTTAAGGCTAATCTTGTATTGGCGGATATAAAGGGCTCACCAAAGGCATTACAAAGTAGCGGCATCACTGGCGATATTTCAGGTGTACAAGGCAAACGCACAATTAGTGGTAAATTTTCTTCACCCTTTATCGGTAATCTTGAAAACTTGATTTTTGATCTACCAAAACTGGCAGGGAACTTGGATATTAAAGACCCGGCACTGCCTAACGGCGGCGTGAAAGGCAACTTTAATTTAACTTTGCATGCCGATGCGAAACAAGAGTTGGTGGATAGTAAATTTGATTTAAAAGTGGATTCAACCCAATTGAACGGTGATGTTGCCGTGGCGAGTTTTACAAAACCCAATATCAAATTTAACTTAAATGCTGATACCTTAGACTTGAACAAACTATTAGGTACTAGCAGCGCAGCCAACCCAGCTGAGAAGACTGCGGCCAATCAAAAACCTGCGGATCTATCAGCGTTGAAAAATCTATTGCTTGATGGAAAAATCAAGATTGGAAATTTAATTTATCAAAAATATCGCTTATCTGGCTTAAACGTTGGTATTAAAGCGGATGGTACAAAACTCGCCTTAACAGGCCTAAACGTGAAGCTTGATGATAGCCAAATTAAAGGTAATTTAGCCATCAGCCAGTTTGCTAAACCGCTGTATACGTTTGATATTGATATTGATAGATTAGACGTTGATAGATATGTGACAGCCAATACTGGTGCGACACCAGCAGCCACTAAAACCAGTGACAAGCCTCTGGATTTAAGCGCGCTTAAAGCATTGAATGCGGATGGTTCACTGCGAATTGGTAGTTTGAAATACGGCAAAACCAAAGCTTCAAATATTCGCATTGATTTAAAAGCGGATGGCCAAAAATTGAGTTTGAATCCGCTCGCGGCTAAAGTGGATGATAGTCAAATTAATGCCAGTATCGGTATTTCGCGATTTAGTGACCCCATTTACAGCTTTAATGTGAATATTGACAAATTAGATGCTGATAAGTACATCACGAAAAGTGACCCAAATTCTAAAAGCCCTGCTGCAAAAAGCACTGGCGACACACCGATTGATTTGAGCGCACTAAAAAAGTTGAACGCTTCGGGCGAGGCGAAAATCGGCTGGCTTAAACTTGCTAATGTCAAAACTGAAAACGTCAGTATTGGTTTAAAAGCCGCAGATGGCATTGCAACAGTTTCTCCATTTTCTGCCAATTTATATCAAGGCAATATGAGC
>JACMNP010000127.1 GCA_014378495.1 Methylotenera sp.
CCAATTGCTGGTTATAACTTTGAAACGCCCTCATATATAGAAAATGCTAATGCTAAACCGCTGAGTCGCGATGCGATGAAGTGGTTTTTTACACAATATCTAAACTCGCCTGCTGATGGCAAAAATCATTTAATTTCTTTAGTGAGTGAGCAAAATCTTAAAGGTCTACCGCCAACAACTGTAATTACAGATCAAATTGATCCTTTAAGATCTGAAGGAAAGGAATATGCTGACAAATTGCAAGCAGCTGGTGTGAAAGTTCGTTATAAAAATTATGATGGTGTAACTCACGAATTTTTTGGCATGGGTGCAGTGGTAGACAAAGCAAAACAAGCGCAACACTTTGCTGCGGAAGGTTTGAAAGAAGCGTTCGCTGAGGCAAAATAACTACTTGGCTAAATGGTCAATAATATGTGTGGCAGCTTCATTGCTACACATATTATTTTTATAAAAATCAATCACTTATCTAAAGTAATAATTAGGCATTTTTCATACGCCAGGCTTTAATATGACTTTAGTCCAACCTTTTTCACGCTCATCAAAATGTTGATAGGCAGATGGTGCACTACTTAATGGCAGTTCGTGTGAAATAATAAATGAGGGTGCTGCTTTTCCTTCAGAAATAAGGTCGCGTAGTTTGCGGTTGTATGCTTTAACGTTTGCTTGACCCGTTGCCATGCGTTGACCTTTCATCCAAAACTTACCCAAATCAAATGCGATTTGACCTTGTTTAGCTAAGTCATCTTTTGCACCTGGGTCTTTTGGTAAAAAGACACCAACCACACCAATTGAACCTGTTGCAGCGACTGAACTCACTAAACTATTCATTGTAAGGTTAGGAACTTCTTGATTGTGTTGATTACAACACTGGTAACCTACGCATTCACATCCTCTATCTGCACCTTGCCCACCAGTAAGCTCTAAAATTTGATCTACTGCAGAACCGTCAGAATTATCTACCGCAATCGCACCTATTTTTTCAGCCAGTGCCAAGCGATCTTTGTGAGTGTCTACCACCATTATTTTACTAGCACCTTTAAGGCTTGCAGAGTAAGCAGCCATCAGTCCAACAGGTCCTGCACCATAGATAGCAACAGTATCTCCCGCTTTTACACCTGCAAGTTCAGTAGCATGATAGCCAGTTGGAAATATGTCAGACAACATCACATAGTCATTTTCTTTTTCTTCAGCATCGGGTGGTAATCTTAGGCAGTTAAAATCACCATAGGGCACACGAAGGTACTCTGCTTGACCGCCACTATAAGGCCCCATCCCTGCAAAACCATAAGCCCCTCCGGCGTTACCAGGATTCACCGTTAAGCAAAAACCTGTAAGCCCACGCTCACAGTTTTTGCAAAATCCGCAAGCAATGTTAAACGGTAAGCAAACGCGATCACCTACCTTTACGCGGTCTACTGCTTCCCCAACTTCAATTACCAAGCCAAGGTTCTCGTGCCCTAGTATTCGTCCAGGTTGCATATCAGTTCTACCTTCATACATATGAAGGTCAGAGCCGCAAATATTAGTAGTAGTAATTTTAACTAAAACGTCAGTTGAACGCTCAATTTTAGCGTCTGGAACATCAACTACGCTGACATCTCGTGGACCGTTGTAAACGAGCGCTTTCATGTTTAATCTCCTAATGATTTATAGAATAGTTAACACTAAATAACTATTAAAAGATGTTAGATGAGGAGTTAATAAACGCTCTGTACGATGCCACACGTTAATCAATTTTATTTATTAATAACATATTCAAGTATGTATTAAGTTGGAATAGGATATTTATAGGGAAATTTACTAAGTTGATTCATGAAATTGCTAAAATCATAAATTAATTCTATTTAGGTTAGCAGACGGTTACAAACTTATATGTTCATAATCTTTTATTATCGTAGCACTCTGCGGAAGGCGGTGTAAATTTTAGGATTGCAATGTCATCCGACATCAATCCATCAGTAAACTAAGGCGTATTGATTGGGATGCATCATTAAGCTATCTTAGCTTGGTTGTTAGAAATCGCGCCTACAACTCAAAAAAATATAAATATGCCGTTGGTAAATCTTTGAAACAAACATGAGACATGCTTATTTGATTAGCTTTACAACTATGCGTCACCGCAGCCTAATTTTATTAAGTTAGTGTACAAATATTGCAATCAATATGATGATTGGAATAGGTACACCAAGAAACCATAGCAATAATGAGCGCATATTTATCTCCAGTAAGTTGAATAGAAAAATTAAGGTTTAAATACTAAGTTTTTGAGGTCTGGTCTCGACAACGACCACCCCATGTAGCCGTAAAACTTGCTATGAATGCGCCTATCAGCAAGGCAATAAATCCCCATAAAGCTACGTAGGCAGAAGCTTTACGAGCTTTGTTCGCTGTATCCTTAGCGGCTAATTCTGCCTTGTGGATTGAGTTGTAGGCATCGTTTACTCGTTTTTCAGCTTCAGCTTTCGGTATCCCCGTATTTTGCGAAACCAATTGGCTCAAATATTGTAGATCGCTGGTTTGAACTCCACCACTTTGCAAGCTTTTTGTATATATTCTACGCACTTCAGCTAACAGAAGTTTCCTCTCGTCATTGGCTGCTGTAATTTGTGAAGATAGATTGGCTGGCTTCCTGAAAAGGCCATCTAAGTAATATGCTTGAGCGTCATCCATCTCGCCATTTTTTGTAGCGTGCTGAGAAGCATTCTCAACCTTGGCAAGGGAGGTGGTTGTCTGGACACCACCATTGACGACTTATCCTAACACCGATGCAAATAAGCTGACGGTAACGACTAAAGCAATAGCCCAGGTTAAAAATCCATGAGCGGTATCTCTGAAATATACTTCATCCGAATGCAGACCTTCCCAACGGACTCGTAATCTACCAGCTAAAAATCCACCCATTCCAGATGCGGCTATTTGCGTGATGGAAAGCCACAAAATCGCAGAAATACCGAAAGTAGTCGCACTTACGCCTGCAGTTGACCAAGGCGAAACGATTGCCATACCAAGTCCTGAACCTAATACAGATAAGATGATAGTAAGTGCCGCTGCCGCTAGCGCCCCTGCAAAAATAGCACCCCAGCTAATTCCATCAAGCTCTATTAAACTTTCTCTTTGGGTAACCATATCTTTCTCCAAGTGATAAATTGAGACTATTGTTTTAATTAACTTTCCATGCTTGGTTTTACTTCTAACACTAATATTCTGTAAATCTTAAATACGCTTTATACTTTCTGGTTGCCATTAAACCGAGTTTTGTATGATGCCGAGCAGGGCTCATCCAATGGCTAAGCAGGCGCATCAATTGATCTTTGTCAGCTGTAGCGTTAATCTTTTCCTGTAGCCAAACTTCATCCTGATTGAAATCATTTACATATTTTGCATCATCTGTAGAAAGAGTCTGCAAAATAGGTAAAGGGAAAATATTTGTGTTATGCGCCACTTTTGGCCTACCAGTAAACGCTAATGACTGGATGTTTAGAGAATCGAGAGAATTATTAGTATTGGTCACTACAAATGAATCCGACTTTTTTGCATAATTTGAAACTGAAGTGAATTGCTCACCCGCAATCCAATCATAGATAACCTGCTTCTCATATGGGCTGAATACACCAAACATCATTGCTTTGGGATGATCGATAAGACTCCAGAATCTGGATGCTTTAGGATCCTGATTACGACGGATCCAGTGATTTGCCTCAAGAACTTTTATAAAGTCTTGGATTTCTTCGGGCTTAGATAACCAATCATTGATTGAACGTCCCTCAATATGGCAATGATTACCATGCATAAATTTTCCTATGCTGGCTTTGCGTTTTAATATCGAAATGAATTCGTTATCAATGTCAAAATCTTTAATAATCGCCTCAGTACCAATGCCAGCATCATTTAGCTGAAATCCAACACACACGCGTTTGAAGTAATCTTGCTGATTGCCAATTAATGGAACATTTGCAAAGACCGCATGAGCCGCCTGTTTGGCATGGCCAGAGCTAGCGTTATCAATAGTGATATGCAAAGTGAAATAATATGGGTCTATACCAAGCTCTTTAAGTTCGTAAGCTGTTATCAAAAGATGTAATGGCAGCTGTTCGTAACCAAGATTAAAGCCTATCGTTTCAGGCAAAAAATGTTCCGTGAGTTCACCTAGTGCAAGCTGAATCGCACCTTGCACAAAATATTCGTCATTCAAATCGTCAAATTGATCAAAACCGTAGCTAGTCAACAATTTTCGAAATAGCACGACATGATTCTTTTCTGATACACCATCACCAAGCTCTTCTAAATAAATATTGATAAGGGAGGCGAACTTATCGTCTTTCCAATATTCGGTGAAGCCAGATAACCATGCACCATCAACCATTTTGGTAGGCGCGATTGACTTAATGAAAAAAAGTGCATGTGATTTATTTGTAAAATATCTGCGAGCTTCACCGTGTGCCCTACCATTAAGGTATTGCTGATATTGCTCACCAATCTGTGTGGCATGACTGCCTAGCCATTCGACCATGCTCGCTTCATCAGTTGGTATTGGCTGGTTTTGAATTTTCACTTGAGTTTTTAATTGAAAAATATGCTCTTCAAGAAATGTCATTGAAGAGTCTTTTAAAGATTCGGTCTTTAAATCATTCAGTAGAGAAAAATAAAGTGCCTTGTTTGATGACACTACCTGCTTCTCACAAACCTCTTGAGCCGAAAATCGCAATGGATTTAAATCTAAACGCATTGTATGAACATCCTGATTAATTGGTGTTTATTATCATTAAACTGTCAATTAGCCACTATCAGCTAGAAGAGGAATCTACTGTGGGAATAGTCTTACGTTGCTTTTTTGTGTTTTCTGTTAAGCTTTAATTAAAGATCAAGATCAGTAGGAGAAGATAAATTTTTAACTTTAAACCCTTAATTGCCATACTAAATTTCCTGCGTGAGCAACGCTACAGGCATACAACCGTGAGTCCAGTCACGCATCAAATCATTAATAACAGGGCTGGCAATGAATTAGCTAAAGATTTATCAGGCATATTTGGTTGGTCACGTCCGTTTATTAAAACGTTGATTCCTGCTGAAATCTATGAATCGCTTGAGCGCGCAAATGCATTAGAATTAAAGGACGGCGTTTGCCTAAGCAAGATAAGAGTTTCCAATCTTGACGGTTTATTATTCATCCACTCCGCATACCCTACTGTTCAGACTGACTCAGTATTCTTTGGGCCTGATACCTACCGATTCACCGCTGCAATAAAACATCATTTTGCTGAACATCAATATCCGGTTAAAAGAGTCGCCGATATATGTACTGGCTGCGGAGTAGCAGCGATAGTACTTGCAAAAATGTTTCCCAGTGCAGAGATTTATGGCTTAGATATAAATGAAACAGCGTTGGAATTTGCCAGAATTAATGCAAATGCGAACCAACTAGATAATGTGCATTTTTTAAAAAGCAATCTACTCGCTAACATAGCTGGTGATTTTGACTTTATCACCGCAAACCCGCCCTACCTAGTTGACGCTTCAAAACGCGACTATCGACATGGCGGAGGTTTATATGGTTATCAGATATCGTTAGATATCATTGATTGCGCGCTGGCTCGGCTAAATCCAGGTGGAACGCTACTACTTTACACAGGTGTCGCCATCATTGAGAGTACAGACTTATTTTTGGAAGAAGTGAATAGAAAGTTGTCTGGCACACATTTGAGCTATATTTACGAAGAAATAGATCCTGATATCTTTGCTGAAGAGTTGTTAACTGAACCCTATCAATTTGCTGATCGCATTGCAGCAGTAGTCTTAACTGTCCGTCATCTGCGAAATTAAATCTAAATTAAGCCTAGATGCGTGCAGATTTTAAAATGACAGTCATGAGATTGACTGGATTTTTCCTGCATCATAATATTTGTTATGCAACACTTCACGATTCCACCTCCACTTTCCACATACAATTTAAGCGCCCTAAATAGAAAGTTTAAATAAGCTTTAAATCATGCAATGTTGTGTACGTTTGCGAACAGAAGCCTAAAACCAATAATGTAATACTCACGTTATAAATTAGTTTATTTATTTGATGATTGCTCTATCCATACAAAACTTTTATGGCATTGACGTTCAGTGCCGATTGATAGGATGGTGTCGTTATTGATACTTAATTTCTTTAAATGATGGGGAAATATAATATGAGTATTGAGAATTCTAAAAACAGTAAAATTCATTCAGATTCAATTGAAAACACATTGACCGCTGCTGGCGGAGAACTACATCAGGTGGCAGGAGGTGAGCATCCTTCGCTAACCACCAATCAAGGTCTTGCAATTTCGGACAATCAAAATTCACTCAAGGCTAATGCTAAAGGCCCTGTGTTACTAGAGGATTTCATTCTTAGAGAAAAAATCACACATTTTGATCATGAGCGCATCCCAGAGCGTATCGTTCATGCGCGCGGCACTGGCGTGCATGGATATTTTGAATTGACAGCTTCACTGCAAAAATACACCACCGCGAAAATACTGACCGAAGTAGGCACAAAAACGCCACTCTTTACCCGTATTTCTACTGTAGCAGGCGGGTCTGGATCTGTCGATACTCCTCGAGATGTGCGGGGGTTTGCCATCAAGTTCTATACGCAAGAAGGCAACTGGGATTTAGTGGGCAATAACATTCCTGTGTTTTTTATTCAGGATGCAATTAAATTTCCTGATTTAATCCATGCGGTAAAAATGGAGCCAGACCGTGGCTTTCCGCAGTCAGCAACAGCGCATGATACCTTTTGGGATTTTATTTCGCTCACGCCAGAGTCCATGCACATGGTGATGTGGATCATGTCAGACCGAACGATTCCACGTTCATTACGCATGATAGAAGGCTTTGGTGTACATAGCTTCAGATTAATTAATGAAAATGGCGATTCAACTTTTGTAAAATTCCATTGGCGCCCAAAGCTGGGGCTTCAATCTACAGTATGGGATGAAGCAGTCAAAATCGCTGGCGCTGACCAAGACTTTTTGCGCCGTGAAATGTTTGAAGCGATTGAAGCAGGTGATTTCCCAGAATGGGAATTTGCAGTCCAGCTTTTCACACAAGCTGAGGCTGATCAATTTCCATTTGATCACTTGGATCCTACCAAACTGATCCCAGAGGAGCTTGTGCCGTTGAAAGTGATTGGCCGTATGGTACTTGATCGCTGGCCAAATAATTTCTTCTCAGAAACTGAACAAGTCGCATTTTGTCCATCGCATGTTGTGCCTGGTATTGACTTTACTAACGACCCTCTTTTGCAAGGCCGTTTATTCTCTTATTTAGACACACAACTTTCCCGTTTAGGATCGCCTAACTTTAATCAGATTCCTATTAATGCGCCTAAATGTCCATTTGCCAACCATCAACGTGATGGTCATATGCAGATGGATCAACCGACTGGCAGAGTTGCTTACGAACCTAATTCCTTATCTAAAGACTCCCCTCGTGAATCGCCAAAAGGCTTTCATAGCGCGGCTGTTAATGAGTCTGGAGATAAAGGTAGGGTAAGGCCAGAAAGCTTTGCAGATCATTATTCACAAGCAAGACAGTTTTTTATTAGCCAAACAACTTACGAGCAAGCGCACATTGCCTCTGCATTAGTTTTTGAGCTCTCTAAAGTTGATCATTTGCATATTAGAGTAGCAATGGTTGCGCATTTACTCCATATTTCTAAAGATTTGGCGAGCCGCGTGGCTAGAGGTTTAGGTTTAGCAGAAATGCCTGCCGCACCCAAAGCCGCCGCAGAAGTGCAAGAGATGCCACCATCACCCGCGCTGCAAACCATAGGCAAAATGAAAGACACCCTGCAAGGGAGATCAATCGGTATTCTTATTGCCGATGGCTCAGACATTACAGCGGTTAATAGTCTTAAAAAAGCCATCACCAAAACTGGTGCAAGTATCAAAGTGATTGGGCCTAAGATAGGTGGTGCAAAATTAAGTGATGGTGCAATTCATGCAGTTGACGGGCAGCTTGCCGGCACACCTTCAGTGCTGTTCGATGCAGTAGCGATCGTTCTTTCAAGCGAGGGAGCAAAAACACTGTCTACCGAATCGGCTGCGATTGATTTTATTCGTGATGCGTTTGGTCACTTAAAAGCGATTGCTATAGATAATGGTGGGCAAGTATTATTAGCTAAAGCAGGCATCATTGCAGATAAAGGCGTGGTGAATGTTGCAGAAACTGAGGCTTTTATTACTGCGGCAAAAACTCGCCAATTTGATAGAGAGAAATCAATTCGAACATTGGCGTAATAATATACACTGATTAAACATTGATTTTTGAGTGTAGTACACAGCTGCTTTTTGTAGCTAGCTGTGTACCAACCTAGTCACTAAAAAGCTAGTTTAATCAGTAGTTGTTCTATAACTACAACAATCTTAGATTTAGTGCTTAGTATGTTAAAAGATTAGAGATAAAACATGTCAGAAATATCAAACATTTCCAAATTGCCAATCGATAAAGAGTCGATTCGTATTTCTGCAGTTCGCAAACTTCAAGTTTTGGATTCTCAATTCGAGGTATTTTACCAAGCCGTGACTAAGCTTGCTGCAACCATATCCGATGCTCCTGTGGCAATGATAACGTTTGTTGATGACCAAACTATTTGGATTAAATCGGCTATAGGTGTTCCCGGAGTTACTCAAGTACCACGAAAAGATGCCTTTTGCGGCTGGGTCGTGACTAACGATGAATATTTAGAGGTTCCAAACACTACGTTAGACTCAACGCATGCCTGTCATCCCCTTGTTACAGACTCACCTAATTTTATGTTCTATGCGGGGGTACCCATTAAGCTGCCATTAGGGGAAGTGATTGGTGCGCTGTGCGTTTTCGACATTAAACCTAATGCAATGAGCGAACACCAAAAGAAAATGTTGGTAGAATTAGCTAATGTAATCAGTAAAGCCTTGGTGATGAAAAATCACTTAAAACATTAACCATTTTTTCACTTTTGGAATAATCTAAACCGTTACATCTAGCGCTGATACAACAGGAGTTACAAATGAAGTGGACTGGTATTTTTCTTATAGGCTATCTTATTTTTATTGCGGGTATTCTCGCTGCACTTTGGAAGCTAGGTATTCTGGCTGACGTAGGGATAGCATGGACTTTAATTGGAGTGGTTGTTGCGATTGGCATTGGTATCATGCTCGCAGTATCTAACAGTGGTAGTAAAGACAATATCGAAATCAATCGTAAATAATCATAGTTGTTATCAGAGAAAATGCGGTAAAAAAATGTTACTACATAGCAATATTTATATGCCACTTTCTTTGACATGATTTGAGGGTTGACTATCCTATAGTTGAAGGTTCAAGTTTTTTCACCATAATTCATGATGCCTCTGTCGAAAGATTGGGGCGTTTTGTTTTAAACTATGGTCCACCAACAACCCAGATTTTCTCTATAAAATAATTACTGTTAGGTAATAAATAACGTCTAATTTATCCAAAAAATCAATTTAATTACCTTTCGGTAATTTTTATTGCAAAATAGAATGAATCAGTCAGTAAAAATAACATCAACTGTAGACGTTTACCAATACTCACCAAGATGGCTTAATTGGTTTGTTTGAGGAGATACACGGTAATAAAGTGATTCAGTTAGTGCATGAGGTGAACGAGAATGCTATGGTGAAAACTGGCTAGGCGCAAAAAAGCCCAATGATTACTCACTGGGCTTTTAGTTTTTGACTTTCTAGCGATTAAGTTAGCAATCTTTAAAACTAATTATTTATTCATTACGTACATTGTTACTTCAAAGCCAAAACGCATTTCTGTCGCTGCTGGTGTTGTCCACATGATAATTTCCTTTAAAGTTTGGCGTCTCACAATGATTCGCTTCATGCATTACATTATGCGCTGGGGCTTAAAAATCAATCTATGCAGTTAGCTTAAATATGGCTAGTGATTTTGCTTAAATAATATGGCATTCATTACTGTGCTGGCTAACAACATTGCCATCTTTATACATCCATTCAGATTTTAAATTGCCGTCTTTATCCCATGCATATTCTGCACCTTCTTTAATGCCAACTACAAAAGTAGATTCTGCTCTCTTTTGTCCATTGTCATACCACTGTGTAAATAAGCCATGTTCATGTCCGCCTTTGTAGTGTGCTTCTAGCTTAACTTGGCCATTTTCGTACCACTGGTTCCACACGCCATCTTCTTTATCATTAACATAATTGGTTTGAATCTTTTTGCTGCCGCTTTCATACCAAACAATTTCTAAGCCTTCTTTTTTACCTTTTACAATATTGACTTCATATTTTGGCTTGCCGTTCGCAAACTGTTCGGTGTATTTACCTGTGTAATGAGCATCAAAAAAAGTTTGTGCAAAAGTCATACTGGCAAACATTGTTATGCATAGCGCTAGTAATAATGTGGTTACTTTACTCATTTACATCATCTCTTTTTAAAACCATTGGTAAGATGCGAAAATAACTAAATTGTTCAACATTATGAGTGATTATAAAAATTGAAATACAATGATATTTAATTGAATGTAGCCAACAAAAGTATGTAATGAAAGCCCATGCCCCGCGCCTACCAGTGATTGATGCATTTAAAGCAGTAGCTTCACAGCTGATTGTTTTACATCATCTAGCAGCTTATGGGCCAATTTCTGATGCAGTTCAGCAGGCTGCGCCTGAGCTGATTTCGTGGTTATATGATTATGCACGTATGGCAGTTCAGGTATTTTTTGTGATTGGCGGCTATTTGGCGGCGCAAGTGATGTTTTCTAAAATCCGTGACACTCATGCTTTTGCTACGCTTATTTTTAACCGCTACTTAAGGCTGGCGATACCTTTTGTGGTGGCAGTGACTTTTTCTATTGCTTGCGCTATCGTAGCACGGCAGTGGATAGTAGATGACTTTGTGCCTGACGCGCCCACTTTTCCGCAGTTATTAGCACATTTACTGATGTTGCAAAGCGTACTTGATTTTGATGCTTTGTTAGCTGGGGCATGGTTTATTGCTATCGACTTTCAGCTTTTTATACTAATGTTAGTGATTGTTTGGCTGGGTGGGAAAACTGCTTATGCTAAAAATGTCGTGTTAATGCTAACCACGCTAATGGTTGCCGCCTCTTTATTTTGGTTCAATCGAGATGTGAGTTTGGATGACTGGGCACCCTATTTTTTTGGGGCTTATGGC
>JACMNP010000128.1 GCA_014378495.1 Methylotenera sp.
CGCGCGATGGGTAAAAAGAAAAAAGAAGAAATGGATGCCCAACGCCAGATATTTACTGAGGGTGCGGTAAAAAACAACATGACCGAGCAACAAGCAACGGAGTTGTTTGACTTGCTGGAAAAATTTGCAGGCTATGGTTTTAATAAATCACATGCCGCAGCTTACGCGTTGGTAGCTTATCAAACAGCTTATTTGAAGGCACACTACCCAGCAGCGTTTTTAGCGTCCACATTGTCTGCGGATATGAATAATACCGACAGTGTGCATATTTTCTATGATGATTGTGCGCCGAATCAGATAGAAGTATTGCCGCCAGATGTGAATCATAGCGACTTTAAATTCATGCCGATCAGTAATCAACAAATCTTATATGGTTTAGGTGCGGTAAAAGGCACAGGTCAGGCTGCGATTGAATTGATATTACAAGCGCGTCAGCAAGATGGGCCATTTAAAGACCTGTTTGATTTTTGCAATCGTTTGGATTTGCGCAAAGTGAATCGCCGCGTGGTGGAATCTTTGATTCGTGCCGGCGCGTTTGATAAACTTTCACCTAGCCGTAATGCATTATTGGCGGGCGTAGCCATGGCAATGGCTGCGGCCGAACAAAATAGCGCTAATAGTAATCAAAATAGCTTGTTTGGTGAAGCCGCTGACAAAGCCGTAAATGTTTTACCTAATGTACCTGATTGGACTGAGCAGCAGCGACTGTTAGAAGAAAAAGCGGCACTTGGTTTCTATTTCAGTGGTCATCCATATTGGGCTTATCAAAAAGACTTAAGCCAGTTTGTGAGCACAACACTGGCCAATTTAAGCCCTAAAGAACAACCCCAACTATTAGCTGGAATTGTGTCTGGCGTTCGTAACCGTATGACTGCACGTGGAAAAATGGCAATTGTAGGTTTAGATGATGGCACCACGCGGATTGAAGTCGTGGTGGGTAATGATCTACTCAATCAATACCAATCTTTATTAAAAGACGATCAATTGATTATCGTAGAAGGTCGTGTGAGTAATGATGAATTTTCTGGTGGTGTAAGAGTAAATGCTAGAAAATTACACGATTTATCTAGCCTTAGAAATAGCCGTGCAAGTTTTTTAAAGATTTCATGTAATGGGCAAGCCGATGCCATTAAATTAAAGACTTTGTTAAAACCTTACTGCAAAAGTGTGTCTGATGAACAACGCGGGTGTGCGGTAAAGGTGGAATATCACAATAAGTCGAGTAAAGTTGAATTGACGCTAGGTAATGATTGGCGAGTTGATTTACATGATGAATTGATTGAAGGCTTAACAGCATGGTTAAGTCGTGACAACGTAAAAATCCTATATAATTGAGTTAAAGAATTTTGAGATTAAGCATACTAGTATGAAAATAAGTTATTTAGATTTCGAACAGCCAATCGCTGAACTTGAAGCCAAAATTGAAGGTTTGCAATCAGCGCATGATGACCATGACAATTTGGATATTTCAAAAGAACTCGCTGCATTAGAGAAAAAGAATAAAAAATTATCTGAAGATATTTATGGTAATTTAAGTGCGTGGCAAATTTCACAGTTAGCGCGTCATCCGCAACGCCCTTATACCTTAGATTACATTCAAGGCATATTTACTGAGTTTGAAGAATTGCACGGAGACCGTGCTTACGCTGATGACCCTGCGATTGTTGGCGGCCTTGCAAGGTTTGAAGGCCAGACTGTGATGGTGATTGGTCACCAAAAAGGGCGTGATGTTAAAGAGCGCCAATATCGTAACTTTGGTATGCCGCGTCCAGAAGGTTATCGCAAAGCATTACGCCTTTATAGACTTGCAGAAAAATTCAATATTCCTATTATCACGCTGATTGATACTCCGGGCGCCTACCCAGGCATTGGTGCAGAAGAGCGCGGTCAATCGGAAGCGATTGCGCGTAATCTTTACGTGATGGCCGAGCTTAAAACGCCGATCATCGGCGTGATTATTGGTGAGGGCGGTTCTGGCGGAGCATTGGCCTTGGGCGTAGTAGACCAACTGCTGATGTTGCAATACGGCACTTATTCGGTGATTTCGCCAGAAGGCTGCGCTTCAATCCTATACAAAAGTGCAGACAAAGCCTCAGTGGCCGCGGAATCTTTAGCCATTACGGCAGATCGACTTAAAGTAATGGGCTTAGTTGACCGCATTGTTTCAGAGCCACTAGGCGGCGCGCATCGTTCACCAGAGGTGGTGATGCAGAGTCTAAGTGCAGCCCTTAAAGAAGAGCTTGCTAAACTTAAAACTAAATCAATTAAAATGTTACTGGTTAGCCGTTATGAGCGCTTAATGGGCTATGGCAAATTTAAAGAAGTTATCGAAAAAAAGGCTTAGTCACAAAAGTGCCAGTTTAGATGGCTCAGTGACAGTAGAGTGTTTTTTAACGCAGAAAATTAATACTTTTTTACATACAAATTTTAAAAAAGATCTAAATGTTAATAGACATCTATTAGTTGCCTTAAGTGGTGGATTAGATTCTATTGTGTTGCTGCATTTGCTGGTAAAAGTGAGTGTAGAACAAGTATTGCCTTTTAAAGTATATGCCAAGCACGTGCATCATGGATTGAGTAAAAATGCCGATTCTTGGGCAGATTTTTGTACACAACAATGTAAGTTACTTAACGTGCCGCTACAAATTGCGCGTGTAAATATAGAAAAAATTTCTCATTTAGGGATTGAACGTGCGGCTAGACAGTTGCGCTATGAAGCATTATTTAATGCTAAGCTAGATACAGATAATGTTACAAAAATTATGCCTGACTATGTCGTTACGGCACATCATCAAGATGATCAAGCTGAAACTCTTTTATTACAACTATTTAGAGGCGCAGGTATTAAGGGCCTAGCATCAATGGCGGCCATTGATGCTAGCAGACGCTTGATGCGACCTTTACTTGATGTACCTCGTAAAGCTTTAGAAGATTATGCTGAGCTACATCATATTCAATGGTGTGAAGATGAGAGTAATCAGAATACGCAATATGAGCGTAATTTTCTACGGCATGAAGTGTTGCCGCTTCTGGAAATGCGCCATCCAAGTATCAAATCAGCACTTGCTAGAACAGCTTCGCACTTAGCGGAAGCGAATGATTTACTCGAAAGTTTGGCTGCAATAGATGCAGAACATCTATTAAAAGCAAACAGCATTTGTTTAGAAGGATTGAATCGACTCACTAATTCACGTGTTAAAAACTTATTGCGCTGGTGGTTTTCAAAAAATAATTTAATGATGCCAAGTTCGGATCATTTAACTGAAATTATCCAGCAACTATTTAATGCAAAGTCAGACGCTGGCATTAGCATTCAGCTGCAGTTACATGATCAAGCCCAATATCTATTACTCAAGCGCTTTCAAAAAAGAGTTTATTTATATAACGAGCAAGATAAATCAGAGTTCGCTTTAACCTGGAATGGTGAAGCAGAATTAACATTACCAAATGGTGGATGGCTAAGCTTTATGGAGGTCATTGGTACTGGATTAGCAGTTAAATTCGGCATCAATAAACTGCGAATCACTAACAGAGAGGGTGCTGAGCGATTTAAACCCGACGCACTCAGGCCAACACGCACCCTTAAATATTTATTTCAAGAAGCGCAAATACCGCCTTGGCAACGTGTGAACTTACCTTTGATTTATTGGCAAGATACGCTGGCATATGTACCTGGTATTGGCATTGCACATGACTTACAGGCAAAAGGGCAAGAGTTGGGCATTGAGGTTATCTGGCATGAAGATTCTCTTTAGTTTTTTTTGGGGTCTATTTTTTAAGTAACGGTTTTAATGTATTCCAGAGGTTATCTAAGATAATGGGTTGTCCGAGTGCGTTTGGATGCAGTCCGTCATCTTGAATCAAATTAGGTTTTGCGGCTACATTTTCTAACATAAATGGTACTAAGCTAATTTGGTAGGTTTTGCTTAATTGTGTATAGGTACCACTGAAGTCGTTAGTATATTTAGGCCCGTAATTTGGGGGTATTTTCATGCCGAGCAGTAACACTTTTGCGCCAGATTCTTTGCTTGATTTAATCATCATGTCGAGATTGGTTTTCATGTTTTGAATGGGTAATCCACGTAAACCATCATTTGCACCAAGCGCTAAAATGACAATGGCAGGCTTTGCTTCAATTAATTTTGCAGTGAGTCTACTTAAGCCTCCACTGGTAGTTTCGCCACTAACACTTGCGTTCACAACTTGGTAGTTATATTGCTGCTCATTGAGTTTATTTTGTAATAAGACTGCCCAACCTTGTTGTTGCGGAATACCATAGGCCGCTGAAAGGCTATCACCGAACACTAAAATATTCGGTACAGAAGTACTCGCATTGTTTGCTACAGATACCGTTGAGCAAGTAATAATACTTAAGCAACTAAAACCTAGCAGAAGCTGACTAATGGTTAGTCTTTTAAAGATTGTAAATTGAAATATGATGGATTTAATTTCTAAAAATAAGCGGGAAAATATCAATGCAATACACTCCTATAATTCAAGCACAAGATTTATTTTACGAAATCTTAACCACAAATATTCATCATAATAACCAAATTCGCATTTTACAAGGCTTAAATTTAACCATACAAACTGGTGAGCAAGTCGCTATTATTGGTAGTTCAGGCTCAGGCAAATCTACGCTTTTAAGTTTGCTTGCTGGGTTAGATGTGCCTACTCGCGGTAACGTTCAAATTCAAAATATGCCTTTTAGTAGCTTAGATGAAGATGGGCGTGCAGCGCAGCGCGCAAAGAGTATGGGTTTTGTATTTCAATCATTTCAGTTGTTGCCATCATTGACAGCGTTAGAGAATGTGATGTTGCCACTACAGTTAAAGAATGCTCCAGATGCGAAAGTCCTAAGTTTAGAGGCGCTTAATAAAGTGGGATTAAGTCAACGTACTCAACATTACCCCAAACAATTGTCAGGTGGTGAGCAGCAGCGTGTGGCTATTGCGCGTGCGTTTGCAACGCAGCCAGCCATACTGTTTGCAGATGAGCCTACTGGTAATTTGGACAATGCTACAGGTCAAATCATTATTGAGTTATTGTTTAGTATGAATGCGGAAACAGGTACCACGCTAGTATTGGTAACCCATGATATTCATTTAGCTAATCGTTGCCAGCGTCAATTGAAGCTAGAAAATGGTGTGCTAAATGAGCTGATCAAAGCATGAGTGCCAATAATTTAGCAAGCAACTTAGAGGCGCCTTTAAAGGCATCCCCTATTAAGTTAAGTATTGCATTAGCGTGGACTCAAACATTAAGCATGTGGCGTGCTGGCGCATTACGCGTAATGGTCTTTTCATTAATATTAGCCGTTGCTGCAATTACTGCCGTTGGGTTTTTTACACAACGTGTAGAAACTGCACTTAATCAACAGGGTGGCTTATTGCTTGGCGGTGATATTGCGGTGTCGTCTGACCATCCCATTGGCAGTCAATTTATACAGCGTGCAGTGGCACAAAATATTGCAACGGTTAAGACTTATGAGTTTGCTAGCATGGTAGTGTTTGGCGATGCAAACCAGCTGGCAGAAATTAAAGCTGTGGGGCAAGGGTTCCCATTACGGGGTGATCTTACCATTGGACAACACGCCAACGATAACGGCCATACTGTAAAAGCGATCCCTAATGTAGGCGAGGTTTGGGTAGAACCACGCTTAGCGAGTTTACTTGGTTTAAGCATTGGTTCAAAAGTAGACGTCGGAGAGCGCACTCTGCTTGTTGCTGCGATATTACTGCATGAGCCATCACGTGGTGGAGATATGTTTAGCTTTGCGCCACGTTTGATGATGAATGCTCAGGATTTAGATGCAACTAAATTGATTCAATTTGGTAGTAGAGTTAAATATCAGTTGTTATTGGCTGCGCCACCACAAATAATCAATGACTATTTTGCTGAAACTACACCTAAATTAGCCCGTGGTGAGAAGATTGAAGATGTACGTAATGCACGCCCTGAAATTAAATTAGCATTAGATAAAGCACAGCAATTTTTAGGTTTATCAGCCATGGTGAGTGTTATATTAGCAATGGTTGCCATGCTGCTTTCAAGCTTGCCGTATATTAAGCAAAGTCTTGATACCTTTGCTTTGATGCGTTGCTTTGGCGCAGCGCAAAATTTGGTGATGCAGGTATTAGCCATACAAACTTTACTGATTGCATTTTTTAGTGCGTTGGTTGGCATTTTATTAGGCTTTTTAGCCCAATTTGGTTTAGCGTATTTAGCTGGTAGTTTATTTTTAGAAGCGCTGCCACCAGTAAAAGCCTTACCAGCACTAGTCGGCTTGATAGCCAGCATTGGTATGATGTTTGCTGTGGTACTGCCACACGCATGGCAAATGCGACAATTAACAACCATGAACATATTAAGGCGTGAAACCTTAAGCCAACCAATATCAGCACAAGCCAAATTTTTACCTGCCGCTTTCGTGATGGTCGCCATGATTTTTTGGCAAGCACATGATGTAAAAATTGCACTAGCGACTATTTTTGCCATACTGATATTGTGTTTAACGATTGCAGGGCTAGCCTATGCTGTCATATATTCAAGCAATCGCTTGTTCAATAGGTCATCATCAGCATCGACAATAAACGCTACCAAACTAAATGCAATGAAGCTTGGTATTCTTGGGCTAAAACGTAGGTTTGGTCTATCTACAGTGCAGATGATAGGCTTCAGTATGGGTTTAATGGTGCTGATGTTACTGGCGTTGATTCGTGGTGATTTAGTCCGTAACTGGCAGGCTTCATTACCTATTGATGCACCTAATCGTTTCATAATTAATATTCAGCCTACACAAATTGACGGTATTCATCAGTTTTTTGAACGCGCACATATTAAAAAAACCACTATATTTCCTATGGTTCGTGGTCGTTTAGTCAGTAAAAATGGTCAGATGATTACTGCGACACAGTGGAAAGATGATAAGACTACAAGGTTGGCTGAACGCGAGTTTAATTTATCTTGGATAGATAAGATGCAAAGCGATAATACATTATTGTCTGGCCGCTGGTGGACACCACAAGAACACGGTAAGCCTTATATATCTCTTGAGCAAGATTTAGCCAAAACACTAGGTATACAGTTAGGCGATAAACTCACATTTGATGTTGCGGGCAGTTCATTAATACTCACTGTAACTAGTATCCGAAAAGTAGACTGGGATAGCATGCGCGCTAACTTTTTTGCAGTGACACCACCGGGCGTCTTAGATCAGTATGCGGCCAACTACATTAGCAGTTTTCATTTGCCGCTCGGTGCAGATACACCTATGAATGAACTCGTTAAAAATTATCCAAATCTAACGGTAATCGATGTTGCAGCGCTAATGCAACAAGTGCGCGGTATTATGCAAAAAATGAGCAATACTATTCAATACGTATTTGCATTTAGTTTAATTGCTGGTGTGGCGGTATTGTATGCAACATTAGTGGCGACGCGAGATGAGCGTGTGCAAGAAGCCACATTGATGCGTGTATTTGGCGCATCACGCCAGCAGGTGAGTATTGCCTATCTATCTGAGTTTGCTTGTATTGGTCTAATAGCTGCGCTGGTTGCTAGCCTTGCTGCTAATGGGCTGGCATATTATATTAGTGCGAATATCTTGAATATTCCATTTCAATTTAATATGACTTTAGCACTTAGCACCATGCTGATTGCCGCAATTATCATCCCAACGGCTGCATGGTTAGGATTGCGTAGTTATTTGAATATTCCACCTAGGCAGTTGCTGAATAGTATCTAACTTAAATTGTGAGATTGGGATTTAGTCTGGTAGCTAATTTAAGCATTTATCAAAATATGGTTGTAAATTACAAATATGGTTGTATATAACCACCAATATGGCTGTATACAACCATATTTAAGCGTACAATCTTATGTTAATAATTAAGAAAAACTTTATTAATTGATTGTATTCAATATTTTCTAGACAAGCTTTTAGGAATGGTTTTTGCAGTGATATTTAGCAGCTTATAGCGATATGTTAAATAAATCTTAGGGAACACTATGCAAAGAACATTTCAGTCAAATGTATTACAGCCAAAAGCAATCTTAATAGCGATTTTAGCGGCTTATGCAATGCCGCAATTCGCTGTTGCTGCAAATAAGGCAGAAGTACTGGAAACACAAGCCATTGAAGTGGTAGGTACAACACCGCTGCCAAGTATAGGTACACCAATCAATCAAGTGCCTTCAAATGTTCAAACAGGTTCTGCCAAAGATATCAGTCAACAAGAGTCGTTAGATTTGTCGGAGTTTCTTGATAATAATTTAGGTTCTGTGAATACCGCCAATAGTGTTTCGAACCCATATCAGGCTGATGTTTCATTTAGAGGATTTACCGCGTCTCCACTATTAGGCACGCCACAAGGACTTTCAGTTTATTTAGATGGCGTGCGTGTGAATGAGGCATTTGGCGATGTGGTGAATTGGGATCTGATTCCAGCCAATGCGATTGCTAATATCAACCTGATACCTGGCTCGAACCCACTGTTTGGCCTCAATACACTGGGCGGTGCTTTAGCTGTACACACTAAAAGCGGCAGTGATTTTCCTGGTGTTAAAGTGACAGCATACGGCGGCTCTTGGGCACGACGGGCTTTTGAGTTTGAAGCTGGTGGTGTCGATAAAGAAAAAAATCTAGATTATTTTGTTGCAGGAAATATATTTAAAGAAAATGGCTGGCGTGACCATTCCCAAAGTGATGTAAAACAAATTTTTGGTAAAGTCGGCTGGCAAAATGATACGAGTGATTTGGATTTGTCAGTAGCGCTTGCAGATACCGCGTTAGAGGGTACGCAAGCAGTGCCGCTATCCATGTATAACAAGCCTGCAAAAGCCTATACCTATCCTGACTCTATCGGTAATCAATTGGCCATGATTGCTTTGAAAGGCAGTCATTTTCTTACCGATGATAAATTAGTCGCTTCAAATGTTTATTACCGTAAAAATCGTACTAATGGATTCAATAGTAATGCAGAAGATTTAGGGCCGGGTGATTCCAGTAACATTTCTACATTAACGGATCAAGATGGTTTTGGTGGTGCTTTGCAACTGAGTTTACTGGGTGATTTAGCGGGTCATAAAAACCAGTTTACTGTAGGTGCAAGTGTGGATTACGGCCGCACTGACTTTACTAGTGATTCACGAGATGCGACTGTGGTAGGCCGTGAAACTGTAACTGACGATCCAACGGCAGCACCAACCGCATTTGTGCGACTAAAAACGCGTAATGATTATTATGGTCTTTATGCGACTGATACTTTTTCTTATACGGATAAGTTGCATTTAACGTTGTCTGGCCGCTATAACGTAGCAAAGATTAAATTGTCAGGTACCAGCCATGATGATGCATTAGTACCAACAGATTCAGATTTAAGTGGTGATCATACTTATACCCGCTTTAATCCTGCAATCGGCTTGAACTACAACCCATCTAAAACGCTTGGTTTTTATGGTGGCTATAATGAAGGTATGCGTGCCGCAACGCCAGTAGAATTAAGCTGTGCTGATGAAAATCGACCATGTTCACTACCAAATGCCTTTGCAGCCGACCCGCATCTGAACAAAGTGGTTGCTAAAACTTTTGAAGGTGGAGTACGAGGTAAATTAGCTGAGAATTTGAGCTGGAATATGGGCTTATATAATACTGAAAATACTGATGATATTCAGTTTATTGCAAGTAATTCTACAGGTTTTGGATATTTTAAAAATGTAGGTGACACTCGCCGCAGAGGTATAGAAATGGGCTTGAATGGTAAGTTTGACCGCTTAAGTTTAGCTGCTAACTATGGTTTTGTAGATGCAACTTATCAATCAGATTTTGTCGTTGGTTCGCCTGCTAATAGTAATGCAGATGTTAATGGCCAAATACAAGTAACCAAAGGTAATAGAATCCCAGGTATCGCACGCCAGACTCTTAAGCTTAGAATGGCTTACGATGTAACGCCTGCTTGGAATGTGGGTACTAATCTAGTGTTCTCGGCTGGTCAATATGCACGTGGCGATGAAAATAATCAAGATGTTAATGGCAAGGTTCCAGGTTACGGTGTGATGCATTTTGATACCCATTACAGTGTTAATGAAAACTGGAAGTTATTTGCCAAAGTAAATAATGTGTTCGATAACAAATATGCGACTTTTGGCGTACTAGGAGACAATATATTTAACGGGCTCGCATCAGAACAGTTCCGCTCTCCAGCTGCGCCTCGAGCTGCGTGGGTAGGTCTCACCTATGAGTTTGGTCGTGCTAAAACAGCTTCTGCTGCAGTTGATTCGGATAACTAGGAGCATAGATTGCAATCAGCACATCTTCACTCTAATGTTGCTTTAACAGCCAAAGGTTCAGCGCTGGTAAAGCAGCAATCAAAATTATTGATTGTTGAGGATGAGGTGCTATTTGCTCGGGCGGTAATGCGTAAGTTGCAAAAAGCCGGTTACGAGTGTGAGCATGTTGAGAGTCTGCAAGATGCTCGCGCTAGTGCAAAACAATTC
>JACMNP010000129.1 GCA_014378495.1 Methylotenera sp.
AGGTGACTTGGCTGAATGTCCTGGAATTAGTCCAGAGAGTGCTTATGGTGCAGTGGTTGATAACACGAGTATAAAGGTTTTGTATCGTATCAACGATGCATTACATGCTGAGAAAATGGCAAAACTTTCTGGTGAGAAGAGAACCTTTATCGCAACCACATCAAAAAACCAGACTGATATAAGTTCTCATTCGTCTGGCTGGATAGAAGCAAATAAATATTTTATTTCACCAGACTTAATTACACATCTCCCAATTCCTACCGATAGACGCAATCAAGCAAGTGTCGGTATATTGTTCGGAATTGGTAACGCTAAAACTTTACATGTTGGTCGAATTGAAGCTAATGGTGCAATGCCAGAAACATTGGCTGCAGATGAATACAAGTCAGGTTCTAAGAGCGTCTTATCTGCTGAGGAGTTTATTTAATGAGTTCAGCACGCAATCTTATTAATAATCATGAGCAACGAAATTCTCGGGTGCAGGAAAAACAACACTTAGTGTTACGTTTCTTAAGAGATCACCTATGGAGCAATCAGGATATATTGCAGCAAGTAATAATGGTGTCTTCAAGACAAGCAGCACATAAAGCACTTACTCATATTGAAAAAAAGGGGTTGATAAAGCGTCATAAGTACGAGGCATTAGGTGGGACTATAACAATTTGGGGCATCACCATCCAAGGCCAAGCAATGGCATTTGATGTCGAAACTGAGGTTTTAGAAACTGCATATTTTGAGCCTAATAGGATCAGTGAGCAGACAATTCGCCACCAGTTGGACATTCAACAATTGAGGTTAAAAGCTGAGGCTGAAGGTTGGAATGGCTGGATGGATGGCGATCGACTTGGTTCAAGTGATAGAGATCAAAAAAGACCAGATGCTTTAGCTAAAAATAAAATTGGGATGCTTATAGCTGTTGAATGTGAAAGAACATTTAAATCGATTAAGCGCTATGAAGTGATATTGGTAAATTATTTAAAGTTAATTAAAGCGGGTGAAATTAAAGAAGTGGTATGGGCTTCACCAAATGCAGACATTTCAGCTCGGTTGAAGTCAATCATAACTGGCATTAAATTTGTTAGGATAAATGGTCAGAAATTCCAAATAGACCCTTTAAAACATCACGTACATTTGCATTTTTGCTCATATCAGGATTGGCCGCTCCATTTATGAGTAGTACATAAAAATAGGATAACAAAAGATAACAAACATTTGATAACACAAGATAACAGTAATTCAATAACAATTTTAACTTTAAAAGATAGGTTTATATGGGTAGATTAGCAGATGTAGAATTTAACGATATTGCAAGTGTTGCAAATAAAATGCTGTTAGCAGGAGAAAAGCCAACGGCTAGAACAATACTTGCCAAACTTGGTATGGGAAGTATGTCAACCATACAGACACACTTCAAGCAGTGGCAATCAGACCAAGCGCTACATCTTCCTGCCATCAATCATGAAATTTTAAGTCCAGATATTTCACGTGCTATTAATCTAACAATTTTTAACAAAATTAAGGAAGAAACTGCAAACTTAAATGATATTTTGGAAGAGGAAAAAGCCACTTGCATGCAAATTCAAAAGGAATATGAGCAGTTATCTGTATACTATGACACACAGTCGACTGCACTATCTGAAATGGAAACTCAATACGCTGAACTTGTTGGTCGAGCAGAAATGCATGAATCTGATGCTAAGCACTTAACTATTGAAATTGCTAATGAGCGCAAGTCTGCTGAGTCTGCTCGTACTGCTTTGGCTATCGCTAATCATCAACTGATAAGGTTAAGTCAATTGGAAGCTGAAGTTGAGATGCAGCGTAGTGAAATGAAGTTAGTAATTGATAATGCAGCTGAATGTAGAAAAAACTCTGCTGTTGCAGAAGCAAAATTAGAAGCTGCCTTGGCAATTAGAAAGCAGTAATGTCGAAAATTGTTTGAATATCTAAATATTAGATATCAAAAATATACGTCATTTATTCGCTTAAATGAGTGTTCTTACCTAAAGGTGCCACTCATTATTGTAGGTGCTATGCCACTGATTACAATTTAAAAAAGCTAGCTTAAATTACCATGACAGCTAATTAAATTTTGCTAATGAGTAAAATGCAACCAATTGCGGTCATTCAGCAAAAACATACGATATTCTGAAAACGGCCCAAACAAGACGTTCAATTAAACTATAATTTGGTTGTGCAACAAATTTTTAATCAGTAAATTTAATCGATCTCTAAGCTGCTTAAAAGTGCCAAGAACTTTTTAAATTCAAAAGGTTTAACAACATAATGATCAAAACCTGCCTCTTTTGCATTTACTATTTCTTGATCTTTACTATATCCAGAAAGTGCAATTAACGTAGCATTTTTTGTTTCAGGCTGCTTTTTAAGCCGGCGGGCTAGTTCCTTGCCATCCATGATAGGCAAGCCTACATCTAAGATATAAATTGATGGCAATTCTATGATAGAGCGTTCAAGCGCTTTTAAAGAGTCATATTCTACCACCACTTCATATCCTGTCATCTCTAGTAAACTTGCAACCATTTCAGCATTGGCAGCGTTGTCATCTACCACCATAATTTTAATAGCCTCAATCGTAGGTGTTTGGGTCAAATGATCATCAATAAATGCTATCGGCTCAGATTCTTTATCTGCCGTTAAAAGCGGCAATAACACTTCCACTTCGCATCCTTTTCCAATACCTTGGCTTGAAATAGAGACACTGCCTTGATGCAATTCAACAAGGCTTTTTACTAAAGCTAAGCCGATTCCCAAACCGCCTTGTGAACGGTCCGATGTGCGGGAAGCCTGAGTAAATAATTCAAAAGCATGTTTGACCAATTCTTCATCCATGCCAATACCATTATCCGATACAACAATCTTGGCGAATTCACCCTCTGCCTCTAATGTAAGATTTAAACTACCGCCTTTTGGCGTATATTTAGCAGCATTGTTAAGAATGTTTGTAAAAATCTGGATGAGGCGATGTCGGTCACCCATTACAAAGATAGGCTGCGCTGGTGTTTTTAAAAATAATTGATGATTATAGTTTTCAACTAACGGTTTTACCTGCTCTGAAGAGTGATTAATCATTTCAATAAGATTAATTTTTTCTGGTTTCAGAGTAATTAAACCTCCAGTAACTCTTGAAACATCTAGAAGATCGTCAATTAAACTCGTCATATGCTTTACTTGACGTGAGATGATGTCACTACACTGATGAATTTTTTCTTCGCTCAATTTATTAAAACTCAATATATCGGCTGCGGCGGATATAGGAGAAAGAGGATTCCGTAATTCATGCGCAAGCATAGCCAGAAATTCGTCCTTACGACGATCAGCTTCCTCCAGCCGATTAGCTTGCAAACGCAGAGCCTCGGCAGCCGTGTTTCTTTCAATGAGATCCGCAGCCTGACGAGCAATAATATCAATTAGCCTAAGATCACGTTCTGATGGATTATGCGTGCGTTTCCAATGAGTAGTTATCATTCCTACAAGCGTCCCGGTGCGAGACAAGAGTGGCGTGGACTGAGCTGAAAGTACACCAGCTGCACGAAATGCAACAAGGTCTTCACCAGCCGAATGTTCCCATTCCTCAAAATTAGTTACGACAACACGCTTATTTAGATGCAATGCCCAGCCACATGAGGTTGGCTGTTTTGGGGTTACCCATTCCCAAAAGGCTAGTGCTTCATCATTGAATCCACGATGTGCAAGAAGTTGTAGGGAGTTGCTCTCAGGTTCGAAACGTTGCATGCTGGCATAATCTGATCGCATAACCAGCCCTGCAGCATCAACAAGTTTTTGATAAAAGTCACCTACGACCCCTTCATTGATGAGCGCCGCGCTTATACTATGAAGTAATTCAGCGTCAGCCAGTTCTGCCTTTAATTGTTCTTGACTTGCGTCTCGCATTTGCAAAACTGATTCTAATTCACGTTTTTGTTCTTTTAATATAGCAAGCACATTATGCAACTCAGACGTACGTTCCGATACTAGTTTTTCTAGCCCTAGATTGGCCTTATATAGATCTTGCTTGGCAATCTTGGTTGCCGCATTCTCAATCATCTCCCAAGTACCTCTGCGTCTAGCAACGGAAAAGTTATGATTTTGTACAACATCTAGTATGTCTTGACCGGTGGTCTTTTCCAGGTGGTAACTACAAAGTGCAATGATGCGGTGGCCGGCAAAAAACTCAGTTACACGACTTTCATATTGCTCAAACGCACACCAATCCTCCCGGGATTGAATAAAGGAGATATTGCCTGTGATACGCAAGCCACTATAACCTTCTGCAAGCGCTTGCTGTTCTGTGTCTATCCAGCTTTGTAAAACTGCATCAACATCCATTTTACCTGAGTGAACATACCAGTCATCATGATCGATAATTTGAATCTGCCCACTTTTCATGTAGCGAGCTAAATCCGGCATTTTTTCTTTTAGTGCAGCGATAGCGTCTACAGCTTTAAGTGGCTCAGAAGTTACCCATAAGCACTTATCGTTTTCTTCGAGACCTGTAGAAAAAAATGGAACGAGTGTGTCAATTAAATCTTCACGAGTCTCATATAGATGACAAAAATGTGATCCCCATTCCAAATCGCCACAGCATGACAATCCACTATGAGCTTTGGACTCCATTCGAATTTCAACAATGGCTTGGCTGTTGAAATGCTTTGTAGATTTTTGTAAAGAAGTCATGCGTATCTTTCTTATCTGCTGATGGAAAATTGATAGCATCAGTGATGAAGTAATTGATTTTTATATGGCAGTTAATCAAGATGCTATGTTTTTAAATGTGATAATTCTAAAATCTGTGCGGTAGATCACTCAAGGAAAGGAAGCTTTACAAATGTACCATTAATAGTTATGTAATATTACATATTTTATTCGAAGTTAGGCAGAGTTGACTAATATTGAACGTCCGCATTGGGCCGTTAGCTCTAGTTAATTCGTTTAAGTGTAATGTCTTCTTTGCTATTGATTGAAGACATTTACATTTCTTTGTGGATCTTTTTTATGTGGCTCTTTTGAAATAATTCTAGATGGCTTTTTTCATTGGAATACTCAGCTTAAACAAGCTTTTCCTGTAATTGCGAGTTTAGAAGTGATCAAATGTAATTGAAAGTGTTTTAGATTGCAAAAATGCAAACATCATAGATATGAAAAAAAAGATATCAAGTTGATGTCATTTTGTCATTAACTTGATATCAATTTAATGGCAATTACTTGAAAATTTGTTCTTAAAAATAATTACAACTTCACATTTGCAACCTTAGGCGTGCGTTCTTCACGCTCTTTGCGAGCAGCAGCACTCAACTTAATACGCAAATTTTTAGCGAAATATTTATTAAATTGTCCACTTTTATAAACTGGTAATGGTGGTTCATAATCTAGCCACTTTACTAAGTCAAAAGCTGGAAAAACAATTTCTGCTAAGCGTGCAGGGTCGAATTTAGCTTTGCTGTAAACACTATGAGCATCCCCGCCCTTAATACCAAAATTATTTCTATTTTCTTCTTCATCAGAGTCATGCCCAACAAAATGCCTACGCCATTCCTCATTTAATTGATTGTATTGCAAGCAGCTTATGAAAGTTTTTCGGAAGCTATGAAAAACTTTATCTTCACCTAAACCTAACTTTTGCTTTAGTGTTGTAAATGCAGTGGTGGGTTTGTTGGCGAAACCATTTTTCGAATCTTCAACCAGGTGAGGAAATATGCGGTCAGCATCTGGCCAAGAACGCTTAACATCATTTATATACGTTAAAAAACCACAGTCGATAAGTTTTGGGTGTAGCGGAATTTTACGTTTAGAAGATGGACTTTTACCATACAAATACATAGCCCATTTGCCCGAATCATACTCTTCAATACCGTCAATACTGGCAGAGCATAATTCCCCTATTCGGGCACCTGTATACAAACCTAAAATTGGTAACCAGTAGTCAGCTGGATTTTTTATTTCTGGTAAAGCGGTGAATATTCTTTGAAGATCTTCAGCATTAAGAGGGTTGCGAGGTTTTTCAAAATTTGTTTTCAAAATATCGCGTATTGAAATACTTGGATTTGACTTTTCAATTGGATTTGATCCAACATAACGACCACGTTTAATTGCCCAATTAAACCATCCTATGAGAGCTCCACAATCGCGATCAAGGGTGTCGGGGTGAATTGTAGATTCCAAAGGTTTTCGGTATTTAAGAAAATTCTCAACCGTAATATCAGAAATTAATGTAGTAGCGCCAAATTCTTTGATAAATCGATTAAAAACACTCGTGTAGGTAACTTTAGTGCCAGCCTTCCATTGACCAAATTTTTCAGAGAGATAATCATCTAGTGCTGATTGAAGTGTTTGTAAACGCGCTGGCGCAGGTTTTAGTGGTGAAGTTGTAAGCGCTTGTTGACTTCTCCACGCTGCAGCTTCCGCATGAATTTGTGCAAGTTCTCGCTCTCCCTGCATTCTTATATCAAGTAATTCCGCCTCGCTTAAATGTTGAATTGAGGATAGCGCTTCCATCGCTCGTGAATGATCTTCAGCTGAACCGTCTGTCTTAATTTTTATTGTGGGTGTTTCTAAGGTATATCCTAGGCGTGGTCTGGAAGTCATACCATAAATTGTAGCACCAAATTTATAAGCTGCGGCGAGTGCTTCTGTAGGGTCACGGGTGCGTAGACTTCGACGTTTTTCTACACCATTGCGCTCAATTCTGAGATAGTAAATCCCGTAACGGCTTATTGCTAGATGTGATGGTAATTTCATTACAAACGGTACCCCTAGACGGTATCGCATGCTTTAAGACACGTGTCTTAAGTTATTGAAATGAAATGATTTTTAGATATGTGGCGGAGAGCGAGGGATTCGAACCCTCGATACAGGGTTAAGCCCGTATGCTTCCTTAGCAGGGAAGTGCCTTCGACCACTCGGCCAGCTCTCCGTTTATTCAATTTCACTAGTGTTACTTAATATTAGTCTTCACTAATAAGGGCGCGATATTACTTGATTCACGCTTAAAAATCAATCATAAAACAGTGACTAATTGTTACAAATTTACTTATGCACCTAAAATCTATTAGGCTTCTTCTAATTCAAAGGCTTTGTGCAATAC
>JACMNP010000130.1 GCA_014378495.1 Methylotenera sp.
CATCAGCCTGCACGTTTTCGCCCACGTGCTGATTCACACGAAACTCAACGCCTTCAGCTTCCATCTGCGTCATACGGCGATCAATATGAATTTTTTCCATTTTAAAATCTGGAATACCGTAGCGCAACAAGCCGCCAATACGACTACTTTTTTCTAACACGACAACATCATGACCAACACGCGCTAATTGTTGTGCAGCGGCCATTCCTGCTGGCCCTGAACCTACAATCGCTACTTTTTTACCTGTTTTATGCGTTGGTAGTTGTGGTGTGACCCAATCATTTTCCCAAGCTTTATCGATAATCGCATGCTCAATCGATTTAATACCAACCGCATCAGCATTGATATTTAAAGTACATGCGGCTTCGCAAGGTGCTGGGCAAATACGGCCCGTGAATTCTGGGAAGTTATTCGTTGAATGCAACACATCAATCGCACCCCGCCAATCTTGGCTGTACACCAAATCATTCCAGTCTGGAATGATGTTATTGACTGGACAACCTGTGGTACAGAATGGAATACCGCAATCCATACAGCGCGCGCCTTGCTGCTTAGCTTGCTCATCAGTTAAATGTAGTACAAATTCTTTGTAATTTTTAATACGGTTGACCACTGGCAGATTTGCTTCAGCCAGTCTTTCGTATTCCATGAAACCTGTTACTTTGCCCATACTAATAAACCCTTACCCATATTTAATATTTTTGCTGTTAAGCAACTGTTAATTTTTAACAAGCAATTATGCAGCCAACTTTATTGCGGCAACGTTAAGCTGCAACAAGTGCTTTGTCTTCAGCGAGTTCGATTAATGCGCGCTTATATTCGTTCGGCATCACTTTTACAAACTTAGTTCTGTAGTTAGCCCAATCTGCCAACATATCGCTCGCACGCACACTGTCTGTATATTTTGCGTGGTTTTCAATTAAGGCTTTTAGCGTGATTTCATCTGGCTGGTCTAAATGATGCACTTTACCGAGGCTAGCTTCTGCGGTTTCAACTTTTTCAAGCGCGACCATGCTCATATTACAACGTCTAGCAAACAAGCCATCTTCATCGTACACATATGCCACGCCGCCACTCATACCCGCAGCGAAGTTTTGACCTGTTAAACCAAGCACCACAACAGTGCCGCCTGTCATGTATTCGCAGCCATGGTTACCTACGCCTTCAACCACTGCAGAGGCACCTGAGTTACGTACACAGAAACGCTCGCCTGCAACGCCTCTAAAGTAGCTTTCACCAGTGGTTGCGCCGTACATAACAGTGTTACCGATGATGATATTTTCATGTGCAATACCGCGGAATGCAACTGGTGGTTTGATGACGATGCGTCCGCCACACAAGCCTTTACCAACATAATCGTTGCCTTCACCAGTCAATTCAAATGTAATGCCCTTGGCTAAAAATGCCGCAAAACTTTGGCCTGATGTACCTTTAAAATTGACGTGTATCGTATCGTCTGGCAAGCCTGCGCTGCCGTAGCGAGTGGCTACTTGATTCGACAACATGGTACCAACCGTGCGATTAGTATTAGAAATTGCAATGTCTAACACTACTGGCGCACCAGTTTCTAAAGCTGGTGTTGCTAAAGCCACCAATTTATTATCAAGCGCTTTTACCAAACCATGGTCTTGCACATCATTGTTTTTTCGTGAAACACTGGC
Source organism: Methylotenera sp. (assembly GCA_014378495.1). Lineage (GTDB taxonomy): Bacteria > Pseudomonadota > Gammaproteobacteria > Burkholderiales > Methylophilaceae > Methylotenera. The sequence goes on from JACMNP010000130.1 coordinate 1,662, forward strand.
TGGCATTTCTGGCAAGTGGAACACTTTACTAAAGTCTAAACCATTGATTTTCCAGTGATCGATACCTGCTTGCATATCTAATAAATCAGCACGGCCAATCAAATCATCAAACTTAGCAATACCAATTGAAGCCATGAGTTCACGCACTTCTTCAGCTACAAAGAAGAAGTAATTCACCACATGTTCAGGTTGGCCGGTAAAGCGTTTGCGCAGTTCTGGATCTTGCGTGGCGACACCAACTGGGCAAGTATTTAAATGACATTTACGCATCATAATACAGCCTTCAACCACTAGCGGCGCCGTTGCAAAGCCAAACTCATCAGCACCCAATAATGCGCCAATCAGCACATCGCGGCCTGTTTTCATTTGTCCATCAACTTGTACGACTACACGACCGCGTAATTGATTGAGCACTAGAGTCTGCTGTGTTTCAGCCAAACCTAACTCCCACGGTGTACCTGCATGTTTTACTGATGAAATTGGTGATGCGCCAGTACCGCCATCATGACCCGCGACTACAATATGGTCTGACTTAGCTTTTGCCACACCTGCTGCAACGGTACCAATACCAGTTTCAGAAACTAGTTTTACTGAGATTGATGCTTTTGGATTGGCATTTTTAAGGTCATGAATCAATTGTGCTAAATCTTCAATTGAGTAGATATCATGATGTGGTGGTGGTGAAATCAAGCCCACGCCAGGTACTGAAAAACGCAATTTAGCAATATATTCTGATACCTTATGGCCAGGCAATTGACCGCCTTCACCAGGTTTTGCACCTTGCGCCATTTTAATTTGAATCTGGTCTGCTGAAGCTAAGTATTCAGCTGTTACTCCAAAACGACCAGACGCCACTTGTTTAATACGTGAGCGCATAGAATCGCCCGCTTTAAGTGGAATATCGCGTTCAATATTTTTTGCGCCAATCACATTCGCCATGCTGGTGTCATGTGCAACAGCAATGAAGCGTTTAGCATCTTCGCCGCCTTCACCCGTATTTGATTTACCGCCAATACGATTCATGGCAATAGCTAAGGTTGCATGCGCTTCGGTTGAAATTGAACCTAGTGACATCGCACCTGTAGCAAAGCGCTTTACGATTTCTTTTGCTGGCTCAACTGAATCTAGCGAAATTGCTTTGCCTGCTGATTTGATTTCAAACAAACCGCGCAAGGTCATATGCCTGCGTGTTTGGTCGTTGATTAAGGCTGCATATTCTTTATAGGTCGTTGCTGAATTAGTCCGAGTTGCATGCTGCAATTTTGCAATAGAATCTGGCGTCCACATATGCTCTTCGCCACGCACACGGAAAGCGTATTCGCCTCCTGCCTCTAGGCTGTTAGCCAACACGGGGTCATCGCCAAAAGCGCTTAGATGTAAACGCTCTGCTTCTTCAGCAACTTGATCTAGCCCAATACCTTCAATATTAGTCGCTGTGCCAGTGAAGTATTTTTCTACAAATACGGTATTTAAACCAATTGCCTCAAAAATCTGTGCACCACAGTAAGATTGATAGGTAGAAATACCCATTTTCGACATGACTTTGTATAAGCCTTTACCGATGGCTTTTACGAATTTCTTAGCGGCTTCGTAGTTATCTTTGCTATTTGATTGATTATTAGCCATGTGGTTAATAGTTTCAAACGCCAGCCACGGACAAACCGCTTCAGCGCCATAACCAGCAAGCAATGCAAAATGATGCACTTCGCGAGCAGAACCAGTATCTATCACTAAACCAGTACTTGTTCTTAAACCATTTTTTACTAAATGCTCATGCGTTGCAGAACAGGCTAGTAACGCTGGAATCGCTAGACGTGCGTCACTGATGTTTCTATCTGAAAGAATCAGAATATTAAAGCCGTCATGCACCGCTTTTTCAGCGGCACTGGCTATGCTCGCCACAGCGGCAGCCATACCCGCTTTGCCTTGCGTGACTGGGTAAGTAATATCCAATACCAATGATTTATATTGGTTTTGTGTAAGTGTTGCAATGGCTTTTAATTGCTCTAGTTCGTCCAGCATCAATACTGGCTGGCTGGCCTCCAAGCGCATAGGC
>JACMNP010000131.1 GCA_014378495.1 Methylotenera sp.
TTGATTTCCTATTGTGCTAGTGTTACGTATAACAGCGTGAAGCTATCATTAAATGCTTTAAAAAGTATTTACTAAAAATAAAAGCGTGTAAATCAATAATCTACACGCTTACTATTTTGCTCTATGCAGGCATTTGCCTACATTATAAATTTGGCTGAGGAGGAAGGACTCGAACCTTCGGATGCTGGGATCAAAACCCAGTGCCTTAACCAACTTGGCGACTCCCCAATATTTTTATCAGACAATCTAAAATCAAAAGATTCAAAATCAAGATTTTGAAATTCAAGATTCTAAATTTAAAGGATGCTGATTTAATCCTTTTGCAACAAATCCCTGCATTTCTTCAGGTTTTTGATTGCATATATCCAGTGCAATTTTCTCGTTTGCTACTTCTAGAAATACTGAAGCACCAGAACCGCTCATCCTTGCATCACCAAATTGTTTTAACCACAATAAACAGGTTGAAACTGGCGGATATTCACTACACACTATTTTTTCCAACTGATTTGTAAACTCGGCGTTTATATTGCCTGCGACTGAATTACTAGCGCTTGAATTTGCCACCCCTAAGAAGGTCAACATTGTCTTAGAAATCGTATTTTTTGTCAATTGCTTATTGGCAAATATTTGCGCGGTAGACACATGCACATTAGGATTTAATATCACGTAATAAGCATCTCGCAAATTTATGCTTTGCAACCGCTCTCCAACACCTTCTGCCCAAGCATTGGTGCCGAAAATAAAAAAAGGCACATCTGCGCCCAGTTTGAGCCCCAGCGCCTGTAACTCAGTACGATTGAGATTTAGCTTCCATAATCGATTTAAGGCTAGAAGCACTGTAGCTGCATCTGAGCTACCGCCGCCTAAGCCGCCGCCCATTGGTATATTTTTCTCAACATAAATCTCTACACCTTGCTGACAATCAGTATGTTGCTGTAAAAGCTTCGCGGCTCTAACGCACAAGTCTTGGGCCTCTGGTACGCTTGCGATGTTATTGACGCGCTTAATATTGATGGTTTGCGTTGGTTTTAGATAAATGTTGTCATATAAATCAAGTAATCTAAAAACGGTCTGCAATAGATGATAACCATCGGCGCGCTGACCAGTAATGTGCAAAAACAAATTAATTTTTGCTGGCGCTAAAAACTTTTGAAAACCTGAAATGGATTGAATGTCTTGCATCACTAGCATTTTAGCCTATGACATACAGCTAGGTAATAAATTATTAAGCATTGATTATTGCGGCATGAATTATGCATAAATATTATAGGAGTAATCTACATGTAAGTTATTAAGAACGCACGTGACTAAATATCACGGGGTTATTAAGTGTGCGGTGAAATTAATATAGGATTAATGTATTGAAAGCATATGAACTAAGTTATGCGTATGGATTCAAAAATGAATACCTACTATAAGATTGTAGTTGCTAACATATCATATATTAGATGTTTTATATAAGACATAAGTGTTCTATAATTGTTCGCTAAACATGTAGCCATGTGAAGCAATGCTCCTGATTAATTAAATGGAGTTTAGGTCACGCTAGTGTTGTACACGCTTTACCCAAGCGTTAATTCAATATTAGCTAGCCACAGCCTTACAAGACTAGTAACAATAAACTGACTGATTTTTTTAATTATTTGAGAGTAAATTATGGCACTAGTATCACTACGTCAATTGCTAGACCATGCTGCAGAACACGATTACGGTCTTGCCGCGTTTAACGTTAATAATATGGAGCAAGTCATCGCCATTATGCAGGCGGCGGATGAGGTTAATAGCCCTGTTATTTTGCAAGCCTCTGCTGGTGCACGTAAATATGCGGGGGAGCCATTTTTACGGCATCTAGTGTTAGCGGCTATTGAATCTTACCCACATATTCCTGTTGTTATGCACCAAGATCATGGTCATACACCAGCCGTTTGCATACAGGCAATGCGTTCAGGTTTTTCTAGCGTGATGATGGATGGATCACTGATGGAAGATGCAAAAACCCCTTCTAATTACCAATATAATGTCGATGTGACAAAAAAAATAGTCGAATTTGCCCATGACATTGGCGTATCAGTAGAAGCCGAATTAGGTGTGCTTGGTTCGCTAGAAACTGGCCTAGCTGGCGAAGAAGATGGCTCTGGGGCAGAAGGTGCCCTTAGTCATGACCAAATGCTTACTGATCCTGAAGAAGCCGCTGATTTTGTGCGTCAAACTGGCGTAGATGCTTTGGCAATAGCGATTGGTACTTCACATGGTGCATATAAATTTACCAAGCCACCCACAGGTAAAACTTTGGCCATCAGCCGCATTAAAGAAATTCATGCGCGCATTCCAAATACACACTTAGTGATGCACGGTTCATCTTCAGTGCCGCAAGAATGGTTACGCATTATCAATGTTTTTGGTGGCGATATGGGTGAAACTTACGGAGTGCCCGTAGAGGAAATTGTTGAAGGTATTAAGCATGGTGTGCGTAAAGTTAATATTGATACTGATTTACGTATGGCATCAACTGGTGCATTACGCCGCTTTTTTGCACAAAATAGAAAAGAATTTGACCCAAGAAAGTATTTAGCCGCGACTACAGAAGCCATGCGAGGTATTTGTAAGGCACGTTATGAAGCTTTTGGCTCTGCAGGCAAAGCATCTGCTATTAAACCAATCTCATGTGAAGCCATGGCCGTACGTTACAAAAGTGGCGAGTTATATGCGGTGGTTAAATAATTATCAATTTTACTCAATGAGCGTCTAATATGAATTGGCCAACAGAGTTGATAGGACAAAAAATGCGTCGTAACCTAGTCGTAGGTAATTGGAAAATGCATGGCAACATGCAGAGCAACCAGCTTTTGCTCAACCGTTTGATTAAAGGGCTCAGTGGCTTTAAAAATGCAGACTATGTTGTATGCGTACCAAGCCCATACCTGTTTCAAGCAAGATTATTGCTTGAAAACACTAACATTGCTTGGGGTGGGCAAAACGTTAATCAACATGAACAAGGCGCTTTTACTGGTGCCGTAGCTGCAAATATGCTCACAGACCTTGGTTGCACTTATGTAATACTCGGCCATTCTGAACGACGTAATTTATTCTATGAAAATAATTTAACGGCAGCAGCAAGGTTTGATGCCGCGATTAAAGCTGGCTTAACACCCATTATGTGCGTAGGCGAAACCGTTGCAGAGCGTGACGCAGGGCTAACAGAAGTGATAGTCGCAGGCCAAATGGACGCTGTATTGGCAAGCTTGGGTGATAAAGAGTTTGCAAAAGCCATGGAGTTGAATATGGTGTTCGCTTACGAACCTGTATGGGCGATTGGTTCTGGTAAAACCGCTTCACCAGAACAGGCGCAATCAGTACATCAATTTATTCGTCATCGTATCGCACGCCGCAATGCGGAAGCAGCTTCAAAGGTGCGTATTATTTATGGTGGTAGTGTTAAAGCCGCGAATGCCGAAGAGCTATTTACTATGCCAGATGTAGATGGCGGGCTAATAGGCGGGGCGTCATTAAATGCGGATGAGTTTGAAGCAATTTGCCAAGTGGCTAACAGTTTGCAAGCTAGCACCTGCCTTGCGGAATAATTAATACAATTCAATTCAATAAGGTAAGATTTAGATTGTGATTAATGAGCTATTTAAACTTATCCCTATTTAGTATCAGTACATTCCACAGCTTTACGCCAGTATCTTAATTACCTGTATCCCTTATACGTAATGTATCTCTAGTAAGTCGTTTCATCTGTAATTACATGAAAAATATCGTTATTTTAATCTCTGGTAGCGGTTCAAATATGGCAGCTATCGTCCAAGCAGCTAACCAAGAAGATTGGCAAGCTAAGTTTAATGCACGCATAGCTGCTGTTATCAGTAATAAGCCTGATGCAAATGGATTGATTCTAGCAAGTGCAATGGGTATTGAAACCAAGCGCTTAAATCATTTTGCTTTTGCAACGAGAGAAGCCTTTGATGCGGAATTAATGCAAGAAATTGATATTTATGCACCAGTATTAGTAGTTTTGGCAGGATTTATGCGGATTTTAACACCTGGTTTTGTGGCACATTATACTGGGCGCTTGGTGAATATTCATCCTTCATTACTGCCCGCATTTACAGGCTTAAATACGCATCAAAGAGCAATAGATGCTGGTTGCAAGCTTACTGGCGCTACTGTACATCTTGTCACAGAAAACTTAGATATTGGGCCCATTTTAGCGCAAACAGAAGTCGCTATATTACCTAGCGATACCGCCAAAACTTTGGCGACTCGCGTGCAAATAGCAGAACATATAATCTACCCACAAGCGATTGCACAATTATTAGCGGCCATGTAAATTTAACTTTTTGAAGATCTAGTTCTCGAATGATAAGCCACTAGACGGTCAACTTCACTTTTACTACCCATCATCACAGGCACTCGCTGGTGTAAAGCACTAGGCTGCACCTCTAAAATGCGCAACAAACCAGTACTTGCTGCGCCACCTGCTTGCTCTACAATAAAGCTCATTGGGTTAGCTTCGTACATCAAACGTAACTTTCCTGAACTGGGTTGTCCGTTTTTAGTTTTAGTGTCAATTGGATACATAAATATGCCACCGCGCACTAATATGCGATGTACTTCTGCCACCATAGAAGCCACCCAGCGCATATTAAAATCTTTTTTACGGTCACCTTCTGCACCCTGCAAACACTCATCAATATATCGTTGTACAGGCTCATGCCAGAAACGATAGTTGGACATATTGATTGCAAACTCTTGTGTATTGACAGCAATTTGCATATTGGGATGGGTAAGATAAAACTCATTAGCATCGGTATCAAGTGTAAAGCCATTCACACCATTACCTGTAGTCAAGACTAACATGGCAGACGTACCATACAGCGCATAGCCAGCGCAGATTTGTGACGTACCAGGTTGTAGAAAATCAGCCAATGTTGGATTTTTGTTTGTGCTTTTTAAAATAGAAAATATCGTACCAACTGAGATATTCACATTCACATTTGATGAGCCATCAAGTGGGTCAAATAAAAGTATGTATTGACCATTTTTTTTATGTGTTTCGGCAATTTCAATAATATCGTCAATCTCTTCTGACAACATACCTGCCACATAGCCACTTTGCTGATTGCAGGTGATAAAAATCTCATCAGCTATGACATCCAACGCTTTTTGCACTTCGCCCTGTACATTCTCAGATACTAGGCTGCCCATGTTGCCAGCGATGGCGCCTTTATCTATGGCAACCGCAATTTTTTTACATGAATCAATGACATCGCTTAACATTGCGTTTAGCGATATCGCATGTTCGCCCTGTAAATGCTGCTTTAAGAATTCAGTGATGGAAGTATGCTTAGACATGCTATTTTCCTGATGGTTAAAATGACTTTATTACATCTTTAGTATTTTACATGTTCAGTGCAATGCCTAATGTGCTTTTCATTAGTGATTAATGGATAAATCCCATTGTTCAACTAATAACTTTAGGTTCACTTTTTGACTTTTTAATAAAATTTTACTGGGTAAAAAAATTCCATTATTTTCTACATAGTTTTGGTATTCAATCTCCCAGCCATCCTGTTTTAAGGTGGTCAACTTGCCTTGACTATCCCAACTGCTGTCTTGATCAGCTGAGCGAGTAGGGCGACCCAGTGACCAATCAGCCAAACCTGCCAGCGGTAATTTCCAGCCTAGTGCATTTTGAGTAAGGGTTTCAGCATCAGCCGCTGAAATACTATTGCCTTTTGCATCTTCAAGCACTACTTTATCCGCTGTTTTACTAATGCTAGCTACCTGGCCGCCTAAGGGTGAATAGAGGGCTATGTTGTCATTAGCATGGTCATGTTGCCAATGTAAACTCCCAGAAAAACCTTTACCATCCGTTTGTACGCCGATGCGGCCTTTAAGCATGAATTGCTGAATCGCATTAATACTTTTTAAATGTTGCTGGTATAAAGCTTGGGAAGCTGTATTTGCAGGCACATTTACTTTGGTCAGGCTCGCACAACTTGTTAGGACAAAGATCAATGTTGATAATAAAACACTACGCATTAAAAACATGTTGATATAGACGTAAATCTGAGCATTATTAAATTAAAAACATTTACCTTGGGTCGATTTTGTTTGGCCGTGATGAGCTTAGATAAATGCCTATTTAAGATTTAAATTTGCTGGTCGTGGTGAGTAGCACCTCATTGCTAGGGTCTGCAATCAAAGCATCACTCCAAACCTTTTTCGCTTCTTCATGTTGACCTTTTTGCCAAAGTACCTCACCTAAATGTGCCGCAATTTCTGGGTCTTGATTAATTTTATAAGCTTCTTGCAAATAGCCTATGGCTTTATCTAAATTACCTTTTCGATAATATGCCCAACCCAGACTATCCAGCATGTAATGGTCATTAGGACTTAAAGTAAGTGCTTTTTCAATGAGCTTTACTGCTTCATCTAATTTAATATTACGGTCAGCAAAAGAATAGCCAAGGGCATTATAAGCAGCAGCAAAGTCTGGTTTTGCAGCAATAGCCTTGCGTAGCTCAGATTCCATAATGTCTGGTTTTTGCACGCGCTCCGCAGCAAGGGCGTAGTCGTACACAAGTTCTGGCGTATTTGGTAGATTTTTTACTGCTTTCTCAAGTAGATCAAATGCATCTTGGTCACGTTTGGCTTTGGCTAACATGCCTCCCTGTGCTTGAATCACAATAATTTGCTGCTCAGTATTCAGGTCATCAATCGCATCTAACTTTTCAATAGCTTTGTCTACAGATTGTGTACGTGCAATCACATTCGCAGCATCAATCTGAGCCTCAAGATAGCGCTGACCTTGCTCAACTTTGTTATACCAAGTAATTGCCACATCGTCATGATTTTGTTTTTCAGCCGTTTGTCCAAGGTAAATATATACTTGATCAGCGTCTTTAAAATCTAGCTTTAATGCTTGCTTAAAATAACCTTCAGCCGCATTGTAATCGCCTGCTTGATAAGACAACAAGCCAATGACAGCCGTTACTTCAGGGCTATCTTTGGTATTTTTAAGGATAATCGGAAACTCTTTTTTAGCGGCATCATATTGTTTTTGACTAACCATCAACTTGGCCATATTGAGGCGAACTTCATTTGCTTCTGGGTGCTTAACGAGAAACGCTTGATAAAAATCTAATGCTGCTTGTGGTGATTGTCCAAATAAAACCTGACCCTTGAGCAATGCTGCTATAGACCAGCCAGGTTTTAGCGCCTCTGCTTCATTCAGTGCCTTTAGCGCAACCTCATCTTGATTAGCCGCATAAGCAGCCTGAGCAATCGCAAATTGTGCTTCAGCTAAGTTTGGGTATGGCTTAGCTAAAGACTGCACCAAGCTTAATACACCATCTTTATCGTTGCTTCTATTGAGTAAACTATTGATATAAAGAAAGCCACCAGCACGGGTTTCTTCTTTTAACAGTAATTTAGCTAAAAA
>JACMNP010000018.1 GCA_014378495.1 Methylotenera sp.
CATACAAGAAATTGCAAAAGATGCTTATCTATTGCAAGGCTTTGCATTAAGTAATCAAGCGCAAATATTGGCAGATTTATCACAGATTATTTCGGTTGCACCATTTCGTCAAATGTTGACGCCAGGTGGTTTTACCATGTCGGTCGCTATGACTAATTGCGGTGCGCTTGGCTGGATCACCGATAGAAAAGGTTATCGCTATATAAGTCATGATCCACTAGCCAATAAGCCTTGGCCAGCCATGCCAGCTTCATTTAAGCAATTAGCACAGCAAGCTGCGCTTGAGGCGGGTTTTAATAACTTTACGCCCGATGCTTGTTTAATCAACCAATACAAAATTGGCGCGCGGATGACTTTGCATCAAGATAAAAATGAGCTGGATTTTAGCCAACCCATCATCTCAGTTTCATTAGGGTTACCCGCGACTTTTCAGTTTGGTGGTTTTGAACGTTCAGATAAAGTAACTAAGTTATTGCTAGAACATGGTGATGTTGTGGTGTGGGGTGGCGAATCAAGGTTGCATTACCACGGTGTGTTGCCGATTAAGGCCGGGCATCATCCAGCATTAGGAGAGTTTAGAATCAATCTGACGTTTCGTAAAGCTTGGTGACTGCTTTATTAAAAAACTAGCTTTAACTAGTCCTGTTTAAATGATGGGTTTGAGCTTTAATGCTGAAATTCGAAAAATGACAAAGAAAGAGTTTAATTTTGTAAGTAATCATTTTCATATCTTCTTTTTAGAATTGATGTTTGTTCTTCAATCATTGAATGTAGAAAAGATCTTGTTTTAGTTTTTTTTCATTAATGTGCTTTATATATATTGTACTGCAAAGAGCAGACTCCCAGATTTCCACTTTTATAAAAAAAATAATCGAAGCCAGTAAAGAGGCAACAACTAAAACAATAGCAATAAGAAACAGCGTGTTCCAGTCAAAGTACAAACAAATACAAGCTGTAATTCCCCAAAACAAAAAAGACTTTATAGAATCATTTAACTTCTTTTCTGAGAGCTTTTTGTTTTCAATAATTTCATTGTATGAGTTCATATTAAACTCTAACATTTGAATTAAGAGGAGCCGTTAAGCGTTAGTGGTATGTTTCATTTTTGGATAAATATTGCAATAACAGCAATGATTGTAGCAATGATTGCTATGGCATTTGCCCAATGGGAGTTACGCAAGGCTTTACGTGAAATTGATAAAGTTATTTCTTCTCGCTCTTCTGCGCGAGTTAGAGTAGCTTCATCCTCTGATGCTTTAATTGAAGCAAGTAAGGCATCAATTGCGTCGCGATATGGAGATGTAGGCGCACAATGCTTTCCTTCTGATATTTCTTGCATCATGCCTTTGTATCCAAGTGCAACGAGGCGGTCTCTTTCTTCTTTTTGTATTACATCCATATAAACCCCTAACGTTTGAAATAAGCGGCTGGCTTTAGTCAGTCCGCTTGACTTACTAGTTGGATGATTTACGACTTGATTGCATATAATAAATTGCCAACTGCGATGAGCCAAAACAGCATGTTGAAGCGAGAAGTAATCCAAAAAACTGTCTGACCTTTTTGAGCATCTTCCTGATTTTCCTTTTTCGCTTCTGTTTCTATTTCAGTATTTAAATGAAGTGAGTTAGCAATTGCAATATACCGAGTTAAATCAATATCCCATTTTTTGAATAGAGTGTAACTAAGCGCCATATATGAACCACTCACCGAAACGTATATAAGCACCAGCGCACTAATTACGATGTTTTCAAATGGCGAGTTTGCGATATGAAACATTGCAAGGATTACACTACCTGTTGCAAGATGTACGAGAATCCGCCATGCAATAGAAAAGAATTGAGTCACTATTCGCTCCAGTCATCTAACCTAAAATATACAGCGAAACAAGCGTATAACTTGATTTTAAAAAGACAGTTTATGGCACATTTTTCTAAAGTCCAAGCTTAGCCTTAATCCTTACCCATGCCTGAGTCAGCGCATTACCATCCAACTTATAATGTTTATGTAAAGGCTGTTTCACTTCCCAACTTGCTGTCATGCCTGCAGGAAAGGTCACTAAATCACCTTTTCCAAAAGTAACTGGGCTGCCGCCAGTCGGCGTAATGACGCATTCGCCTTCTAAAATAAAAGCGATTTCTTGTTCAGGAAACGTCCAAGGAAATACTGAAACTTCTTTTTGCCAAGTGGCCCATTTACTTACACCAATTGTTTCTAAGCGGCTTTGGGCTGGATTTTTTTCTACAGTAATTGTATTGGCAAGAACTTGGCTCATGTTGATTTCTTTAGTAGTTAAGATAAGTCATTCTAGCGCATCGCCGCTGAATTTCCATTTAAAACACATTTTTATAATGCAAGCAAAAGCCAAGCAGTAAAGTATAAGTAGTAAAATAGAGCTTTAGATATCACTTTAATCTCAATATGCGCGTTAATTTAGATGAAGCAATCGCCAAATTAAAAGCTGGCGAAGTTGTAGCAATTCCAACTGAGACGGTATATGGGTTGGCAGCAGATGCTAGCAATGAAAGCGCTTTGCGCCAGATTTTTGCGGTCAAGCAACGCCCAGCTAATAACCCTTTGATTGTGCATATTGCGGATATTAGTCATGTGGAACAATGGGCGGCGGAGTTTTCGCCATTGGCGCGTAAATTAGCTGAAGCATTCTGGCCTGGGCCTCTAACATTAGTGCTGCCTGCAAAAGCCAGTGTTTCTAGCATCGTAAGGGCGGGAGAGCCTACGGTAGCTTTGCGGGTGCCTAACCATCCTTTGACGTTAGCTTTATTACAGATGAGTGGTTTAGCGCTCGCTGCGCCGTCTGCTAATAAATATACACAACTAAGTCCAACCACAGCCGATCATGTTGCAACTGGTTTGGGTAATGATCTTGCCATATTAGATGGAGGCGCTTGCCAAGTGGGTATTGAGTCTACCATCGTGAGCGTTGAGGGTGGAAATTGGCGTATGTTGCGGCACGGCATGATTACAGAAGCTGCAATTACTCAACTTACTGGTAAGGCCGCGCTGATTAATAGGAATCACTTACCTAAAGCACCTGGTCAACACGCGCTACATTATTCACCGCGTACGCCATTATCGTTATTTATTGATAGAGCAATGTTAATTCGCCAGTCTGAAGTGTTAGCGCAACAAAATATACAATGTGCGGCTTTATTAATAGGTGAGGGAAGTTTACCTGAGTGTACATTCATTCAATTGCCAAATCAGCCAGAACAAGCAGCTGAAAAGTTATACAGTGCGTTACATACTTTAGATGATTTAAAGTTAAACCGTTTGTTAGTAGAGCTTCCCGCTGATATTCCAGTATGGGCCGCGGTGTTAGATAGGTTAACGCGCGCGGGTTACCAGTAGCAACATCATTATTTAAAGACACGAGATTGATATAAGCGGTATACACTGGCAAAATAAGAAAAATAAATCAAATTGTTTTAATCATTTAGACTTAAATTATGGCGACCAAATTGAATTCATTCATTTTCATTACAAAAACAGCTTTTACTATCAGCACCTTGGTTTTATTAACTTCATGCAGTTCTATTGGACTCTCAAATCCATTTGGTTCTGGCAATAAAGAACTATCACGCACACCAGAAAATGCAGTTGCTTATGAATGTGAAGGCAATAAACACTTTTATGTCCGCATGCAAAATAATGGCGCTGATGCTTGGCTGATTTATCCTGATCACGAAGTAAATTTAACCAAATCTAGCGACAGCAATAATAAATTTACTAGCGGTGTCATCACTTTGATAATCAACGGGTCTGAAACGACCTTAAACGATGGCGAAAAGATTGCTTATAACGCTTGTAAGCCAAAAGCCAAGCAATAGCTTATATTATTTAGTCTGCGGCTTTAAAGCCTCATCTAAAGTTTCTAATAATTCAGCATTGACGTCTTTTAATGTTAATCGTATTTTCTCTACTGCTGCCTCATTTCCATTTTGATGAGCGATTAGTGCTAATGCCTGCAAAGTAGCAGGATGATTAGGGTGTAGCAATAATGCCGTCTGAAAATCTTTATTCGCCGTAGCACTATCGCCTAAGTTTTGTGCCGCCATACCCGCGTAATACCATGCCTCTACATTTTTAGGCTCTTTAGCTGTCCAATTGCCAGCTACTTTTTGCACATCAGCCCAACGGTTATTTTGAAACGGTAATACAATTTGCATAAAAAACGGGCGACTTTCGTCAGGTGCATCCCAAAATGGTAGCTCATGGGGCGTATTCAGTTTAATTTCAGGCATGAGCAGTAGGTCTTTAACCCATTGAACGGACATATTGTAAAAATAAGCATTATGGCCTGGGCTTTTAAAGGTACTAATGCCAATCAGCTTGCCGTCATAATCAAATATCGGGCTGCCGCTAGCACCTATTGCAAATGCAGCCTCGGTGCGTATTACATTGCTGTCATCCATAGGATACAACGCTTTTATCGTGCTTAATGCTATATAAGGTGCTGGAGAGTCGCTAGGCATAGAAATTGAGATGATGGGTTGTTCGTATACAAGTGCTGCAGATTCGCCCAATTGCACGGGTTTTAGATTCGCCCATTCAAATCTCAGAATGCATACGTCGTGTTTCCAGTCAGCTTGTACTGCTACTGGCCCATATTCTTCACCCCATTTTGAGACACTAATGCCATTAGAATTTTGAATTACATGACAATTAGTCACTACATGGTCTTTAGTAATTGCCACACCAGTACCAAATCCGTGCCCACCAGATTTAGTGGCAATACTTACTTTTACCAGTGATTCTTTCAATTGGTAAATAAGCGCATCTGATGGATCTGGTAATTGAGCACCATGTGCATGCAATGATATGCTCAATAATGAAACTGAAACAATCGCTAAAAGCTTGCCTTGAAGTAGGAATGTTTTCATGTAGTTAACATACGCTTTTTGTAGCGCTCAAAACTAAGAGCGAGATTTTAAGAAAAATTATCAGTAATATCAAAATAAATACAATATTTACATAAGATTTAACAATTTATTCACCTAAAAGTTCTATAATCTTGCGTACAAAAACACCCTTTCCATTAAACAACTCCAAAAGAGAAGATAAATGAGCACAAAAAATGCTGATATTGGCCTAGTTGGCCTAGCTGTTATGGGGCAAAATCTTGCCTTAAATATTGCCGATCATGGCTACACCATTGCGGTTTACAACCGTGATTCTAAAAAAATGGTCAATTTTATTGAAGAATGTAAAAAAAATGAGCCTTCACACGAAAACGTCGTGGGTCACGCTGATTTAGCTTCTTTCGTATTAAGTATCAAACGTCCACGTAAAATTATTTTATTGGTTAAAGCAGGTAGCGCAACAGACGTTACTATTAATGCTTTATTACCATTCTTAGAGCAAGGCGATATTATTATCGACGGCGGTAACTCATTGTGGACAGACACAATCCGTCGTGAAAAAGAATTAGCAGCTAAAGGCATCGATTTCATCGGTTCTGGCGTTTCAGGTGGTGAAACTGGCGCACGTTTTGGTCCTTCATTGATGCCTTCAGGTACACGTAAAGCATGGGCGAGCTTAGAGCCAATCTGGCGCGACATCGCGGCTAAAGTGGATGCTGTAACAGGCGAGCCACTAGAAAGCGGTTCACCGGGTAAACCAATCGTTGGTGGTTTTTCATGTGCTGAATACATCGGTCCAGACGGTGCTGGTCACTATGTAAAAATGGTGCACAACGGTATTGAATATATCGACATGCAATTGATTTGCGAAGCTTACTGGTTGATGAAAAATCTACTTGGCATG
>JACMNP010000019.1 GCA_014378495.1 Methylotenera sp.
ATTGCGCTGGCAGATATGCCTACAAGTAACAAACTACTATTAACTGGTGGCGTTTCACAGGTGGAAGGTTCTGCAGGTGGTGGTTTAACGCCTTGGGCGTTTATTGGTGGTTATGGCACTAATAATGAAGTTGGTGGCAATGTGCATTACACCTATGTTAAATCTAACGATTTTAAACTGGATACTTACGGTTTTACATTAGGTTTTTTTGATCGCGTTGAATTTTCAGTGGCGCAACAAGAGTTTGATATTAGCAATTTAAGAAATAAAGTTGAGGCGGCACTGCCTGGGGCAATTGGTCGCGATAAATTAGATCAAATCATCGTTGGCGCTAAAGTACGTGTCTTTGGAGAAGGAGTATTGGACGCGGACACGTGGGTACCCCAAGTTGCAGTAGGTTTACAGTACAAAGAAAATCAAGATAAAGAGTTTATTAAAAGTGCTGTAATCGGTGCAAAAAGTGATCACGGTACTGATGTTTATATTGCCGCGACTAAACTATTGCTAGATAAGAATTTGCTGCTGAACGGTACTGTGCGTTTTACAAAAGCGAACCAATTTGGTTTGCTAGGCTTTGGTGGTGATAAACATGATAGTTATCAGCCTATGTTAGAAGTTTCTGCCGCTTACCTTTTAAGAAAAGATCTGGCTGTTGGTGCTGAATACCGCATGAAACCTAACAATCTCAAAAGTCCAGCGAATGCCGCATTATTTGGCGGCGCAAACGTGGTTGATTTACAAGAAGATGATGCATTTGACGTATTTGTGGCTTACGCCCCAACCAAAAATGTTGCACTCACATTGGCTTATGTGAACCTTGGCAACATCGCCACGGTAAAAGCCGTAGGTGCAGATTATGGCAAACAAGATGCTGTTTATCTATCAGCACAAGTCGGTTTCTAATCAATTTAAAGTCAATATTTAAGGAATACAGTCATGAATTTTAAAGTTAAAGCGTTTGTTACAGCATTATTTGCAGGGGCAACGATCATGCTTACGTTACCTGCAATGGCAGATATGGAAACTGAACATAGCCCTAACCTAGGAAACACACCTATGGAAGGCACAGAAACATTTCAAGCATTTGGTGGTAAAGAAGGCTTAGTAAAAATCATGGATGACTTCATGATAGGTTTAGTGGCTGACCCGCGAACTAAACCATTTTTTGATAACAATAAACAAGCCATTATTAAAGCGATGTTAGTAGAACAAATGTGTGAATTAATGAATGGTGGCTGTAAGTATCCAGGTCGTGACATGACTACTGCGCATGCAAACATGAAAGTCAACCGTGAAGCATTTAATGCCTTGGTGGAGCAGTTTCAATTTGCGATGGACAAGCATGATGTGCCATTTTCAGCACAAAATAAATTGTTAGCCAAATTAGCCCCTATGTATCGCCAAATTGAAACAACTGATGGTGCTGCAGTTCCGCCGACTAAGTTGAGTGGTCAGTAAATATGTAATTTAATGATTTCACAGCGCTAGGGTTTGTAATTAGAGTTTTTTTTATAAAAATTAACTAGCGATGTGAAATTGTTAATAAAAAAATAATCATCCGTATCATTTATTACTAGTATCATTTTGTAATTACTTAAACCATGATTATTTAACAATAGAATCGACCAACACTTATGGCTATTAATCAACTCAACACTCCAGCAGACCTCGCAGAAATGCTGTCTAGAACCAGTCAAGGCGATAGGCAAGCTTTTGAAAGGCTATATCAAGCGACATCTGCTAAGTTATTTGGCCTTGCTTTGCGCATATTAGCCAGTAGAGACTTAGCCGAGGAAGCCTTGCAAGATGCTTTTGTTAAAATTTGGCATAGCGCAGATACCTATCAAACAGATAAAGCTGCCGTAATGACTTGGATGACAGCAATTGTTAGAAATCGATGTCTTGATTTGCTACGCGCAGCGCCAAAAGAACATGGGCTCAACGAAGATGAAAGCTTTGATGATTGGGCATCAGACGACCTAGGTCCAATGGAAGCTGCTGCATCTCAAAGTGACACAAAAGCCTTGATGCAATGTATGCAACAGCTAGCGCCATTGCAAAGACAGGCGTTCGCTTTAAGCTATTTTCATGGTTTAGCACATGAGCAATTAGCCAGCCAGTTAGCGCAGCCGTTAGGTACAGTAAAAACTTGGTTAAGACGTGGTTTAGAAACACTTAAAAATTGTATGGGGCATCAAGCTGGAGGGAGCGTTAAATGAGATACGACAATCCAAATACGCGTGACGCACTAGCCGCAGAATATGTACTTGGCACCTTACGTGGTGGTGCTCGTAGACGTTTTGAAACGCTTGTAGCTACCCGCAGTGACTGGAAGTTTGCTGCAAGTTGGTGGTCTTCACGTTTACATTTATTAGCGGATACTGCGCCTGCTGTTGCACCGCGCAAACAGGTATGGCAAAGCATAGAAACACGATTATACGGCAATAAATTACCGTCAACACCAAGCTGGTGGCGCATGCTAGCTTTAGGCTCTACAGGTATCACTGCCGCATTAGCGATACTGATGATCACAAGAGCACCTGAAGTAATTGAAGTGCCAGTAAAAGTAGCGGTTAATGTGCCAGTTGAAGTGCCAGTACCTGCAACGGTAGCTTTACTAGCGGGTGCAGACTCAAAGCCTGGCTGGATGCTAGCTTTAGCTAAAAACAAAACTGGTCAATCTGAAGTTAGAGTGACTGCATTAGCCAGCTTAAAACTAGCTTCTGACAAATCATTTGAACTTTGGATATTACCACCAGACAAATCTGCACCTGTTTCATTAGGTTTACTACCGCAACATGGTAACCAACAACTAGTAGTAAGCGCAAAAACAGCTGCCTTATTGCAGCAAAGTGGCTTAGCTGTTAGCTTAGAACCTGTGGGGGGTTCACCAACAGGTCAGCCTACGGGTGCTGTGTTGTATCAAGGTAAGCTCACTGAAATTTAATAACCACATCTAAATATGTGCACTGAATTTAATTTAACTTTTATTAAATTGATTGAAAAATAAAAGGCTAAATTCAGTACGCATCATTATTAAAAGGCAAGTAATGCAATTAACAAATTTAGCCATTAACATGGCAGAAAAAGGCTTGATGCCAGATAGTTTGATTCGGTCTGGCATTAGACGTTTATCAGAAACTCGGCTGCAAGAAATTCATGCTAATAACTGTGAAATAGGCGCTCAGATTGAGTCTGACTTCATTACAGCAATGAATAGTGCACCCATTGCGCTAGTCCCAGAGCTGGCTAATGCTCAACATTATGAAGTACCTGCTCAATTTTTTCAGTTATGTTTAGGTCAGCATCGCAAATATAGCAGCTGCTTTTGGCTGCCGGATACCAAAAATTTAGATGAAGCTGAAGTAAATGCGCTACAACTCAGTTGCGAGCATGCAGATTTAAAAGATGGGCAACAGATATTAGAGCTAGGCTGTGGCTGGGGCTCGCTTACTTTATGGATGGCAGCACACTACCCCAATAGCCAAATTACGGGGGTTTCTAACTCAAACTCTCAGCGTGAATATATTACGGCCACTGCTAGAGAGCGTGGTTTAACCAATATTAAAATCATCACTTGCGACATGAATACTTTCTCACCTAGTGAATACAGCACGCAAAAACAGTTCGATCGTGTAGTGTCCGTAGAGATGTTTGAACATATGCGTAACCATCAGTTGCTATACGGCAAAGTACATGATTGGCTAGTGCCAGGTGGTAAGTTCTTTATGCATATTTTCGTGCATCGTTCAACACCATATGCCTTTGAAGTTCAGGGTGATGATGACTGGATGAGCCAGTTTTTCTTCTCAGGCGGCATGATGCCGAGCGATGATTTACCACTACGCTTTCAACAAAAATTAAAGCTCAATCAGCGCTGGCGCTGGGATGGTACACATTACGAAAAAACCGCCAATGCTTGGTTAGAAAATATGGACGCGCATCAAGATACGATAACGCCTATTTTGGAGAGCACCTATGGGGCAGAAAATATGGTGATGTGGCGCAACCGCTGGCGTATTTTTTATATGGCCTGTGCTGAATTATTTGGCTATAGAGATGGTCAAGAGTGGTGGGTAACGCATTATCAATTTGAGCGTCCCTTATAATTCAACATCTTTATAATTCAACGTCTTTTGATAAGCAAACGTTTTATACAAGTGAACATAGCATGGCTATAGCCTTTAAATTTAGCCATGCAGTAAAAAGTGTAGTAAAAATTGAGCGAGCACACCATTGGTCATCATTAATTTTATCTTGTTTCAATTAGCATGGTTTGCCTGTGTATTAGGCGCGGGTAAAGCAATGCCTTGGCTAGGTGTGTGGGCTACTGTTGTCATAATAGCTTGGCATTTGTATACGGCCAAGCAAGCTAAACCAGAAGCATTATTGATGTTAATGGCTTTGATGATAGGCGCGATTTTTGACCAAGCTATGCTTTCTAGCCATTTAATTGATTACATGCATCATGGTTGGAGTGCCGATATAGTACCTGTATGGATTTTAGCGCTTTGGCTCGGATTTGCTACAGCGCTTAATGTGACTTTACGTTGGATGCGTGGACGTCATCTGATTGCAATAATATTTGGCGCGATAGGGGCTCCACTGGCTTATCTAAGCGCAGCTAAATTAGGCGCTTTAACTCTACAAGGCACAGCAACATATATAGCACTGGGCATTGGCTGGGCTATTATCACGCCACTGTTGCTAATCATTTCAACCAAGCTGGATGGATTCAAGGAGGCCAACGAATGATACATTGGCAAATATATAGTGCGGGTTTGATTGCTATCAGTTTATTTGCCCTCGCCGGCTGGATTTTAAGCTTAGCTAGAGATAACGTCACCCATGTTGACAGTATGTGGAGCTTATTTTTAGGCATGTCAGCCTATACATACACACTATTTTTTTATGAGCTGAACGCACGGACTATTTTAGTATTAGTGTTGGTCACAATCTGGGCAATCAGGCTATGTGGCTATTTAACTTGGCGTAATTGGAACCCGCATGAAGATCATCGCTACGCAGCGATACGTAAAAATAACGGACCACATTTTTGGTTTACCAGCCTCTATATCATCTTTGGCTTGCAAGCTGTACTCGCTTGGATTATCTCCATGCCGCTATTTGGCGCGATAGAATCGAAATTACCATTCAATGACTTAGATATTTTAGGTGGCATCATTGTCACGTTTGGTTTTCTTTGGGAAACAATTGGCGATTGGCAACTCTCTAACTTCAAGGCTAAACCCAGCAATAAAGGTAAAGTGCTCAATACTGGCTTGTGGCGTTACAGCCGCCATCCTAATTATTTCGGCGAGTTCTGTGTGTGGTGGGGGTTTTATCTAATTGCCCTTGCAGGCGGGGCTTGGTGGACAATTGCAGGGCCTATTTTGATGAGTGTTTTACTGCTGAAAGTAAGTGGTGTTGTATTGCTAGAGAAAGACATTGGTGAACGTCGTCCTGAATACGCTGAATATATTAAAAAGACGAATGCTTTCTTTCCTGGCGCACCTAAATAAGCTTTTAGTTATTTATCAGCGCTCAACTGAACATCTTCTGTGTTATTTAAGTCCAAACTTTTTAAATAAAAACATCTGGAACGTATTAACTAACGTATATAGATTTAAAGGATATTTAAAAACCATGAAAATTACTCAATTAGCCATTTTAATTGCTTCTATATTAGCCTCTGAGGTCGCATTTGCTAAAGAATGGGCGTTTGATGTGTATTTAGATAAAAATAAAATCGGTCAACATACTTTTAGTTTAAATGATGCAAACGAGTTAACTAGTAAGGCTAAATTTAACGTCAAAGTATTATTTATTAACGCTTACCAATATGACCACAAAGCAGTTGAAAAATGGCAAGGTGACTGCTTAGCAAGCTTAGAAGCACATACGGTTGAAAATAAGGTCACTACTGATATTAAAGGCAAACTTACTGATGCCAACTTTGTGGTTGATGATGGTAAAAACAAGCAGAGCCTGCCAGCCTGCACTATGACTTTCGCTTATTGGAATCCAAAGATACTGACGCAAACTAAGTTACTTAACCCACAAAATGCAGAGTGGCTCGACACCAAAATCACTAAGTTGGGTGCAGAAACGATAGAGGTAAAAGGTAAAAGTATTGAAGCTACCCACTATAAAATAGAGGGGGATTTAGCAGGTAAAAGCAAATTGAAAATTGAGCTATGGTACAACGCTAATAATGACTGGGTGGCACTTAAATCTATTACGCCTGAAGGTTACACCATTCACTATAAATTACGTTAGATTTGGAATTCACATGACTATTTCATTGATTAAAAGATTATTACTTATGACTATTTTAGCAAGCATATTATCTGCCTGTGCCACGACACAATTGGCACCAATTGCCACAGTTTCGCGCGTTGACTTACCTAAATTCATGGGAAGTTGGTATGTGATTGCTGCAATTCCTACCGCGATTGAAACTGAGTCTTACAATGCAGTTGAATCTTATCAACTAGATAAAGACGGATCCATTGCAACAACATTTACCTATAACAAAGGTAGCTTAGATGGTAAGTTGAAAACTTATCATCCGCGTGGCTTTGTCATTGAAAATAGTGGCAATGCGTTGTGGGGAATGCAATTTATTTGGCCTATAAAAGCCGAATATCGTATCGTTTATTTGAATGAAGATTACACACAAACTATTATCGCGCGAAACGCACGCGACTACGTGTGGATTATGGCGAGAACGCCCATCATTAATGATGCAGAATATGAAAAGTTAACAAAACTTGTTGCTCAATATGGCTATGACTTAAGTAAACTGCGCAAAGTACCGCACAACGAAAGTAATCATAAGTAGTTTTTAAAAACTACTTAATCGTAGCAATAAAATAATAATCAATTAGGGACGCACTCTTAATTAGGTATATATCAATATTATGTTCAAAAAACTTATTAAATGGTTTGATAACGATGCTGTTAAAATTGAAGGCAGTGCGCAGACGCAACAGGCAAATTGGCAACAAATTGACTGGCCACGCGTCATCCCTTTTGTACTGATTCACTTAGCATGTTTAGGTGTATTTTGGGTTGGCTTCAGTTGGTTTGCACTCTGTTTTGCCATCGCTCTTTATGCGTTACGTATGTTTGCTGTAACGGGCTTTTACCATCGTTATTTTTCACATAAAGCTTTCCGTACTACCCGTTTTTTTCAATTCATACTCGCTGTGTTTGGTGCATCCGCAGTGCAACGCGGCCCTTTGTGGTGGGCTTCCCATCATAGGCATCATCATGTCAATTCTGATGAAATTGAAGATGCACACTCACCAGTACAACATGGATTTTTGTGGAGCCATTTAGGTTGGTTTTTATCTAACAAGCACTTTGCTACGCAAACTGAGCGGGTAAAAGAGTTGGCTAAATTCGTAGAATTAAGGCTATTGGATCGGTTTGATGTGATAGTGCCTACGTTGCTAGGCATCGGGATTTATTTACTCGGCGTTTGGTTAGATGACTACTACCCAAATTTTGGTACTAATGGTTTGCAGTTATTAGTATGGGGCTTTGCAATATCAACGGTATTTTTATACCATGCCACATTCACGGTAAATTCTCTGGCGCATGTATGGGGTAAACGTAGATACGCAACAACCGACCATAGCCGTAATAATATTTGGATTGCACTCATCACATTGGGTGAAGGCTGGCACAATAATCATCACCACTATCCAGGCTCAGCGCGGCAGGGATTTTATTGGTGGGAAATTGATTTTACATACTACGGCTTAAAAATGTTGGCTGCCTGTGGTTTAATCTGGGACTTGCGTACAGTGCCACTTGCTATTCGCGAATCACGTAAAATCAAGTATTAAGACAACATAATTATTCTAAAGAAAGTCCTCGATTGAAAATAGCGATTATAGGAAGCGGTATTGCCGGCAATACCATTGCTCACCATTTATACAAAGAACATGATATTACCGTGTTTGAAGCTGAAAGCCATATTGGAGGTCATACCCATACTCATCACATTCAATATGAGGGCCGCAATTACAATGTAGATACGGGATTTATTGTATTTAATGACCGTACCTACCCCAATTTTATTGCACTATTAGATGAGCTAAAAGTCGCTTGGCAGCCAAGTGATATGAGCTTTAGTGTGCGCTCTGAAAAAAATGGATTAGAGTATAACGGTACGAGCTTAAACACGCTCTTTGCGCAACGCAGTAACTTATTGAAACCTTCTTTTCATCAAATGATTCGTGATATTTTGCGTTTCAACAAAACTTCGCTAGCGTTATTAAGTGATGGCAATGAAATTAGGCTGGG
>JACMNP010000132.1 GCA_014378495.1 Methylotenera sp.
CGGCCTGCTGACAAACGCACAAAACTATTCGGCATCGTGATGCGTGCTGCAGCAATCGTGCGTACGAATTCAATTGGGTCTAAGTCTTCAGTGCCATGCAATGGCGTACCTTCTACTTGTGTGAGCAAATTGATAGGCACACTCTCTGGTGGGCGTTCCATATTAGCCAGCTGTGCTAGCAAGCCTGCGCGCTGATTACGCGATTCGCCCATACCAATAATGCCGCCGCTACAGACATTGATATCTGCGCTTCTTACACGGCCTAAGGTATCTAGCCTATCTTGGTAAGTACGTGTAGTAATAACATCGCCATAAAACTCTGGTGCTGTGTCTAAGTTGTGATTGTAATAATCTAAACCTGCATCTTTTAACTGCTCAGCCTGACCCTCTTTTAACATGCCCAAGGTCGCACAGGTCTCTAAACCCATCGCCTTTACTTCAGCAATCATTTTTAATACAGGGTCAAGGTCGCGCTGTTTTGGGCCACGCCAGGCAGCACCCATACAAAAACGGCTGGCGCCATTATCTTTGGCTTCTTGCGCAGCAGCTAATACATCAGCTAGCTTCATCAACGGCTCAGCTTCAACATCGGTATGGTAGCGCGCCGCTTGTGGGCAATAACCACAATCTTCAGAACAGCCGCCCGTTTTAATCGATAATAACGTGCTTACTTGTACCGTATTCGGGTCAAAGTTAGTACGATGCACTGTCTGTGCTTGATGCATTAAATCTGCAAACGGCAGCTCAAATAATGCGACAATATCGGCTACACTCCAACGGTCTACTGTTGGTGTATCACATGACTTTGCTAGATTTGATTTCATGTTACTTGTATCAATGATAGCTTCAGAATGAGAAGATTTCGATAAAGATGAGATTGCCGATTCAAGCATATGTAATTCCTTTTTTTAATACCATTTTAACCACTGAATTTATACAGATTATACCTTGTCAATAAAACATACCGCAAACTTTGAACATTAGATTAAAATTTAAACAACTGTTTACGAAAAAACTATTTCAGCCACATTGTTTACTGTGTGCAAGCCATAATGGTGGGGAGTTAGGTTTTTGTGAAGCCTGCTTGCAAGACCTGCCTTGGAATATTGCGCCGCAGTGTCCGCAATGCAGCCTACTTTCTAATGGCTTAACGTGCGGTAGTTGCTTAAATGCACCACCTCACTTCGATGCGACTCAAGCGTTATTTACTTATGACTTTCCAGTGGATAGTCTCTTACAGCATTATAAATATAGAGATATGTTGCATCTGGCGAATACCTTTGCAAGCTTGTTGATTGCCAAAAAATTAGCTAGCCATGAACAAGTTAAGAAAATAGATTTAATCATACCAATGCCCATGCATCCAAGCCGCTTGCAAGCGCGTGGCTTTAATCAAGCCTTGGAACTAGCCCGTATAATTGCTAAAAACATGCAATTGCAGCTAGACTATTCTAGTTGTCAGCGTACTAAATTGACACCTCCGCAAGCGAGCTTGCCACTTAAAGAGCGCATCAAGAATATACAAGGCGTGTTTAATTGCTCGCAAGATCTAAAAGGTCTTAGCATCGCATTGGTTGATGATGTAATGACAACAGGCGCCAGTTTAAATGAACTGGCTAAAACATTGAAAAAAGCAGGCGCAGCACATGTAGAATGCTGGGTGATTGCCCGAACATTACCTAAATAACTTTTTCAAACCCCAACCTAAAATCGAATCGTATGTTTACTATCGTTTTATTTGAGCCTGAAATACCTCCAAATACAGGCAATATTATTCGCCTGTGTGCCAACACTGGCGCAAGTTTGCATTTGGTTAAACCACTAGGCTTCACCTTGGAAGATAAACAACTTAAACGTGCAGGCTTAGATTATCACGAATTTGCTACTTTAAAAGTACATGAAAACTGGCTAGATTGTAAAGCAACATTAGCTGGTAAGCGCATGTTTGCAATCACCACAAAAGGTAGTGCGCGACATAGTGATGTTCAATTTAAAGCTGGAGACGTCTTTGTATTTGGCCCTGAAACACGGGGGATACCTGAAGAAATACGAAATGAATTTATACCAGCACATAGGGTACGTTTACCAATGCTTGCAAACAGCCGTAGTTTAAATTTATCAAATTCGGCCGCAGTATTACTCTATGAGGCTTGGCGACAAACTGGATTTGAAGGCAGTGTTTAGTTGCGGTTTTGCCGCATTAAAATACTAAAGCCTTTCAGCTTTTTGGTTACGCCCTAATAAGTCCATCACCGCGTCTTTTGGGCTTTTACCATTCGATAGCGCTTGATTAACTTCATGCGTAATTGGCATATCTACGCGCATAGTATTTGCACGGCGAATCACTTCAGCCGTTGTATTTACGCCTTCTGCAACGTGGCCTAAACCTTGCAAAATATCTGCTAATGACTTTCCACTGGCCAGTTGCAAGCCAACTTCACGGTTACGAGAGTATTGACCAGTACACGTTAAAATCAAATCGCCTGCACCTGCCAAGCCCATAAATGTTTCAGGCTTTGCCCCTAGCGCCATACCAAATCGTGTCATTTCTGTTAAGCCCCGCGTAATCATGGCAGCGCGCGCATTATTACCAAAGCCCATACCATCACTAATACCTGCGGCAATAGCCATCACGTTTTTAACAGCACCGCCTACCGAAACACCAATCACATCTGTGGTGTTATATACCCGTAAGTTAGCACCGTGTATCAATACTGCCGCTTCATTAGAAAACGCTTCATCACTGGCCGCCAAGGTCACGGCAGTTGGCAAGCCACGCACCAACTCAGCAGCAAAACTTGGGCCTGACAATGCACCCCAATACTGTCCTGAATCTTTGAAATCGCCTAGCTCCTCTTGCGCAACTTCATAAGGCAGTTTTGCAGATTGAGGCTCTAAGCCCTTGTGTGCCCAAATAATAGGCAATTTACAGCCCAGTTGTTTAATATTTTGTAGCATGGCTCTAAAGCCTGCAGTAGGTACAACTGATAAAATCAGGTCTGCACCATCTAATGCAGCTTGCAAATCATCTTCAACTTGTAAGTTATCGTTAAACTTAAAGTCACCTAAATATAGCGGATTAGCACGTGCTTTACGCATGCCAGAAACATGCCCAGCATTACGCGCCCACAGCGATACTTGGTGGCGTTGGCTGATATTCATTGCCAAAGCGGTACCCCAAGCACCTGCACCGAGTACTGCAATTTTTTTTGAGCCAGCTTTCGCCATTTAGTTAAAACCCCAAGTAGACGAAATTAGAATGTATCCTGAAGCGCCATCCCGATGTTTGACTTTAATCCAGCCATTATTGAGTTTTGCCTCTACAACCTCTAACACTACATCTTTTTCTACATTAGCGACCAAACTAGAGGTCAAGTCTGGCCCTTGTCTAATCTCAGCACGATTCACGGTGACTAGTACTGTAGCTTTATTTGAGAGCTGTTTAGCCTCTACCCAACTAATACTGCCTTGCGCATCACGCACTTTTAGCCAATCACCCAAGTTGACCACAATTTCGACTGGGTAATACTGGCTTATAAGTAAGATTTTTTTAGCTGCATTAGAAGGTGCGTCATAAAGCACGGCCTTGGGAACAGAAACTGAGCGGAACTCCAAGGCTAATGCCGAAATTGGCATTAGCCCCATAACAAAAGCAACTGTTAGCGCTAAGAAAAAATTCTTAGTGTTTTGGGGTTGCATCCGCTTGCTCTGCTTGTTGTTGCTTTTGTTGCGCAAATAACGCTTCAAAGTTAATTGGATTGAGTAATACTGGTTGAAAACCTGCACGAACCACTAAGTCAGAAACGGTTTCACGTGCATAAGGGAATAGAATATTTGGGCAAGTAATCCCAGCGATCATTTCCAGATTTTCTTCTGGCACGTTACGAATTTGGAAAATACCAGCTTGTGTAACTTCAACCAAGAACACCGTTTTATCTTCAATTTTTGAAGTGACCGTCACTTTAATCGCTACTTCAAATACGCCATCTTCAAGCATTTGTGCAAAATTACCCAACTCAATACTGATTTGCGGTTGCGTGCGGTCTGTAAAAATTTGTGGCGCATTAGGGATTTCTAATGATGCATCTTTAACATAAATTTTCTCAATACTAAAACCTGCAGCCTGTGCTGAGCCGTCTTGTTCTGTTGCGTTATTATCTTCTTGTGCCATAATTTTCTACTTAAAATAAGGGGTTAATTGAATAAGTTACTACTTTACAAAGACAGCATTTTAGCAGAATTTAGCACATTAGCCTTTAATGCGATGGCTTTCTAATCATCGAAAGTTTGCCGACTAGAATCCTCATGACAGGAGTTCTAACGACTTGAGCTCTGATGAAGAGACTTTTAATCTCTAGCGGTCACCTTGAAAGCAAAGCGTCTAGCCCACCCGCTAAATCTAACGCGCGCAAATCATCAAAACCACCGATATGACGATCGTCAATATAAATTTGTGGCACAGTCCGACGCCCTGTTTTTGCTATCATTTCAACGCGCTGTTCAGGCTGCAAATCAATCCGTATTTTATTGATATTGACCACGCCCTTACTAGTGAGTAAGCGCTCTGCATTAATGCAATATGGGCATACTGCCGAGGTATACATTGTTACGTTAGGCATCAGCTTGGGTCTTTTACAATTTCATCATTTGCAGCCACTGTATTAGCAGTCACTTTTTTTGTCACAGCTTTAGTAGCGGCTTTGGCAGGAGCATTATTTGTCTGTTTTACAATAGGCAATTTAGCGCCCACCCACGCACTTAAACCACCTTGCAAATTACTGACCTGCGTAAACTCAGCTTTACGCAAAATATCACACGCCTTGACTGAGCGTGCGCCTCGTTGGCAATTGACCAAAATCGTTTTATTTTTATATTTCTTAAGCTCACCTAAACGCGCCTCTAAGTTAGCAAGTGGAATATGCATGGCGTCCGCAATGTGGCCTGCCGCAAACTCAGCATCATCACGCACATCTAGCACAAGTGCATTTGAACGGTTAATAAATGTCACGGCTTCAGGCGCTGTCAGGTTAGGTACGCCGCCCGCATTCTTTTTGAACATAGGGATCAACAGCATAATGGCAGAGCCAATGGCCAAACCAATTAATAATATGTTACTTCTAATAAAATCCACACAATTCCTCTCAGGTTTTAGTAGCGTTAACATGGCGACATTAGCCATATTATTCAATACGACATTAATATAAATGTTTCACAAAATAAACACAAAAATAGACATGAAAAAAAGCCACAAAAAAACTGACTCATGAAACTAAATTTATAAACAGATTTTACGGGGTTATAAGCTAAAATAGTGGCATTATTATTAAATTTTCCAAGTAAATATTGAGCCTGAATATTATGCTACCAGCCGCGAACATTACCCCAGTATGCCTACTTATTTTAGATGGCTTTGGTTACCGTGAAGAAACTACTGATAACGCTATTGCACAAGCACGTAAACCTAATTTAGACGCGCTTTGGAAAGCATATCCACACACGCTGATTAATGCTTCTGAGCATTATGTAGGTTTGCCAGAAGGACAAATGGGCAATTCTGAAGTTGGTCACCTGAACATTGGTGCAGGCCGTGTAGTGTTTCAAGACTTTGAGCGTATTAATAATAGTATTGCAAATGGTGATTTTTTTGAACATGCTACGCTGAAAACTGCATTGCTCAATCTTAAAAGCAACAATAAAGCCCTACATATTTTTGGGCTGTTATCTGATGGTGGGGTGCATAGCCATCAATCCCACATTCATGCCATGCTGGAGATGGCCGCAAAATTAGGTTTGAGCAAAGTATATGTGCACGTGTTCTTAGATGGCCGCGATACACCACCAATCAGCGCAGCGCCATTTATTGCAGCATTAGAGGCTAAAATCAAAGCCCTAGGTGTTGGTAAAATAATTTCTGTGAGCGGTCGCTTTTACAGCATGGATCGCGATAAACGCTGGCCGCGCGTAGAAGCCGCTTATGCAATGATTACAGAAGGCATGGGGGAGTATACCGAAGCGAGTGCCAGTGAAGCATTACAAAGCGCATATACACGCGGCGAAAATGATGAATTTGTAAAATGTACCGCCATCCGCAAACCTAATGAAGCGCCAATTAAATTGGAAGATGGCGATTTAGTTGTTTACATGAACTTTAGGTCTGACCGCGCGCGCCAGCTCACTCATGCAATTTTAGGTGAAACGTTTGATGGATTTAACCGCAGACATGTGCCTAAGTTAGCAGGTTACTTTACGTTAACCATGCACGATGTAAAAGAAACTAAAGCCACGGCTATTTTTCCACCCCATGCGGTTAAAAATACTTTTGGTGAATATCTTTCGAGCCTAGGTTTAACGCAACTACGTATTGCTGAAACTGAAAAATATCCGCACGTCACGTTCTTTTTTAATGGTGGTGAAGAAACTATATTTGCTGGTGAGGACCGTATATTAGTGCCATCTCCAGCGGTACCTACCTACGATATGCAACCTGAAATGAGTGCTTACGAGCTCACTGAAAAATTAGAAGAAGCCATTTTAAGCCGCCAATATAATGCCATCATTTGCAACTATGCCAATGGTGATATGGTGGGTCATACTGGCGATTTACAAGCGGCAATTAAAGCCATTGAAACCCTAGATACTTGTGTCGGCCGTGTCGTAAAAGCCATGCAAAGTATAGGTGGAGAAGTGATTGTGACTGCTGACCATGGCAATGCAGAAGTGATGTTTGATGTTGAAAATAATCAACCACATACGCAACACACCACGAACTTAGTACCATTATTTTACATAGGTCGCAAAGCGACACTCACCGCAAACGGCGCGCTTTCAGATTTAGCGCCCACATTATTGAAAATGATGGGCGTTCCACAACCTATTGAAATGACAGGAAAAAGTATTGTTAATTTTCAATAGTCTGAATCATGCACACATTAAGTAACACGTTATTTTGAACAAGAAATTATCTGGGCTTGGCCAACTTACTCGCACAGCAATGTGTTTAGCGATAGCTGGATTGTTAATTGCCCACACTGCATCAGCGTATGCCACAAAAAAATCTGAACAATCTAAACAAAGTTTAAATGATGTCCAAGAGCGCTTAGAGTCGCTCAAAAAAGAACTCGACAACTCACAAGAAGCCCACAAAGACGCAGCAGATGCACTAAAAGAAAGTGAATTGGCGATTAGCATTGCCAATAAAAAACTATTTGATATTAACCATCAGCAGCAGCAAAATAAAAAAACGCTCACACAATTACAAGCTGATTCATTCGCTGCGAACCAAAGCCTTAGTCAGCAACAAAAACTATTAAGTAGTCAGCTCTACGAACAATACATTCACGGTGAGCAAAGTTATGTGCAAATGATTTTGCAAAGTGAGCACCCCAGCGCAATTGCGCGCGACTTACATTATTTTTCATATATCGCAAAAGCACGGGCGGCATTGATAAATAAAATGCAAGGTAATTTAACCAAAATCAATAAACTAAATGATCAAACGGCTTCAGCATTGAAAGAAGTGGCTGAGTTAAAACAAAAGAAAATTGAAGAACGCCAAGCTTTACAGACACAAAAGCTAGCCAAGTCTAAAGTGGTTAGTACGCTGTCGCAAAAAATTGCTGCACAACGTGGCGAAATCAAAAAATTAAGTCATGATGAAAAACGGCTATCTGAGTTGGTTGAGCGTCTAGCGAGAATTATTCCACCACCCGCTAAAAAAATACCGCCGAAAAAAGTCGCATCGGCTAAAAACATTACTTCGCAAAAAAATAACACCTCAGATAGTACTGAAAACAACAAGCCATCAAAAGAAATTGTAGCGAATAATGATACTTTATCTAACAACACTACACCGAGCAATGAGTTCGCAGGCGCGAATTTTGCCGCGCTTAAAGGCAAGTTACGCCTGCCAGTACGTGGCAATGTGACTAATCGATTTGGTGCCAGCCGTGAAGACAGTGGAATCTCATGGAAAGGCCTGTTTATTAGCGCTAACGAGGGGGCAGAGGTCAAATCGGTAGCCAATGGCCGCGTAGTATTTGCCGATTGGTTACGTGGTTTTGGTAATTTGATTATCGTGGATCATGGTGATGGATATATGAGTCTATATGGTAATAATCAAGCAGTATTGAAGCAGGTAGGTGACACGGTACGTGCTGGTGACGCGATTGCATCAGTAGGCAACAGCGGCGGCAATGAGTCTAATGGACTTTATTATGAGCTACGTAGACAAAGCCGCCCTTTTGACCCGCTTAGTTGGAGTAACGTAAATTAATTGATCAACGTTTTTAAGCTTGAATAAACAGAGATATATCAATAAAAAAGCACGCCTTAGCGTGCTTTTTTATTAATGCCTACTGACTAGCAGGGGAATATATTACCAATTACTTAGCTGCTGGTGCTGCATCTGCAGCTGGTGCCGCCTCAGCAGGCGCGGCTTCTGCGGCAGGCGCAGTTGCATCAATGGTGATGCCTGGCACACGTTCTTCAGCTGTTGGCTCGTAACCGCCGCCACTTGCCTTTTCTACTGGCGCTTCAACGACTGCTGGTGCCGCCACAGCAGCTGGAGCTGGCGCAGCTTCAACTGGTGCAGCCTCTTCTTTTTTACCACAACCAACCATCAACAAACCAGCAACACTTAAAACCAACATAGAGCGTAATAATACTGACATAGTCATTCCTTTTTTTCGTTAAAAATATTGTACATTCTAGGATTTTACATTCCTGAGTTCACCGTTAAATATCAACAACCGTAAAGCTCAAAAGTTTTAAAACTACAAAACTATTTACAATATTCTAACTTAAGTTCCTTACTCTGCGAATAAAAATAATTTAAGCCGGTATACGCAATGTTTGGCCTGGGTAAATTTTATCTGGGCTACTTAACATGGGCTTGTTCGCTTCAAAAATCTTCATGTATGCATTGGCATTGCCATATTGCGCTTTTGCTATATGCGATAAAGTATCGCCACTCACCACCGTATAAAATACGGGCTCTGCTGCTGCCTCTACAACACCTAACTGGTCTTGCACATTTTCCACACCCGCTACATTACCGCAACATAATAAGATTTTCTCTTTATCTTCTTGTGTTGCTGCCATGCCTTGGACGATGACTGTTGAGGATGCGCCATCAAAGCCAATGGTTAATCCATCCGCCGTTAAATTCATTTTTTGTACGTAGCTAGCAATCGCATCTGCAGCCGCTTTGTTGGCGGCATCAATATTCACTGGTGTTGGGTCTGCCTTTGCTACCACATCCGCGGCCTTTGCCTCGCCTATGCCAAATAATTTTTCACCTGCATTTTTGATAAATGAAAACATACCCATGACTTTTCTCCCATGTTGATATTACAAGTTTTACAGCACTAAC
Organism: Methylotenera sp.; assembly: GCA_014378495.1. Taxonomy (GTDB): domain Bacteria; phylum Pseudomonadota; class Gammaproteobacteria; order Burkholderiales; family Methylophilaceae; genus Methylotenera. The sequence continues at coordinate 9,371 of JACMNP010000132.1, forward strand.
TTTCAGTACAAATGTAGATTACCACTTACACTTAATTTGTAATTTATAGGCTATTAGTAATATGGTCAATATTAGCTTTGCATAAAACACTTAAATTCACAGTTGTTTACATATGGTTTTTACATAAATCTATTCTATATAGTGCTATACGCCACATAAGTAGCTATCACATCATTTGTAGCAAGATGACTTATTTGAAAAGTGCTAAAGTGAAAATTTTGAAAGTATTTGCGTGCGAATAAAAGCACCTTTAGCATAAGCTTCTACTTCATATGGATTTTTCCAATACCCATGACGCGATGCCCATAAATACTTGAATATTGTCATGCCAGATAAATACTGTTCTACATGGGTAAGTTCATGCGCTAGTAACTCAATATTTATCGCAAAGCTAACATTGCCAATACTTGGTTTATCAAACTTTGTGCGAAAATAAATGCGATGTTTTAACACAACTGCGCACATACTTTTACGAAGCCAAAACGGCACAGATCCTTCAATAATACGTGCCGCATTTAATGTATGTGATTGAAAATAAGGACTAAGCAAGCTTAGTTCATCATTATCCAACCTTCGCTCTAAGCTACTGAGGTGACGCCGTTCAAACATTATTCACCAATCAAATGGAGTATGACTCTACGCGAGCTTGCTACATGACGATGCTCATATAAAAACACGCCTTGCCAATGGCCTAAAGCTGCTTTGCCGTCTACGAGTGGAATAGATAAATGTGTTTGCGTTAGCGCTGTTCTTACATGGGCTGGCATATCGTCTGGACCTTCCACCGTATGAATAAATAATGGGTCGCCATCAGGGACTAATCTGTTAAAAAACGCCTCTAAATCCACCAGCACGTCACGGTCATAGTTTTCATTAATCAACAAACTGGCTGAAGTATGTTGAATGAATAAAGTGATCAGACCCGTACGCAAACCGCTATGCTTCGCCCAGTCAATCACTTGGGGCGTAATGTCATAAAGCTTTCGGCCTTGAGTACTAATGCTGAGTTGGTGTGTTTTTTGTTGCATTAATGTAGCCTGCTTAATTTATACTACCTAAAACCCCAAGGCCTATAAAATCCTCCACCCCAGCCAAAGCGGCTACCATAATAACCGCCATAAGGGCCAAAACCGTATGGACCGTACCCGCCAAACGAATCATATTGGTATTGCTGTAACTGCTGGCGTTTCAGTTTCTCTAACTCTGCACGTTTAGTTTTTTCACGCTTGTTAATTTCATCAGCCACAGCATTCTGTTTAGCTAACTCATTGCTTTGATGTATATAATCCAGCACTTTTACATCCACTCCTTGCTTGCTTAGCATCAATGTTTGGCTAGGCGTTAACTCATAGCGTGAGTTACTGGCCTGAATGTTAGCAATAATATTCTCAGGTGTTTTACCTTCTTTAGTCTGCGCAACGATCATTTCTAAACTCACTGCGGCGACAGGAGGAGGCATGATTTTAGCGAGTTCCTCTGGTGTAATTCGGTCTATTTGTGCTGGGCGAGTCACCTCCGTGGCACAGCCTGCAAGTGACAACACACTGATTAGACTCAATATAGTTAATACTTTAACTTGATTCATTTCAAACTCCTTTTTGCTTAAATTTCGTTAACACTGGCGATGCATTCGTAATATTTTCATCATAGGAATGACGTTTCGCTTGGTACAGACTCAACACTTTTTTAACATAAGCCTTAGTTTCTTTGTAAGGCGGCACACCTTTATATTTATCCACAGCACCTTCACCCGCATTATAGGCAGCCACCACTAAAGTCACATCTCCTCTAAAGTAAGACAGCAGCCATCGTAAATAAGCCACACCACCTTTAATATTCTGGCTTGCGTTATAAGCATTCTTTACATTAAAGCGCTCTGCAGTCTCAGGGATAAGTTGCATTAACCCTTGTGCCTCTTTATTTGATTTTGCAGCTACTTTAAACCCAGATTCAGCGGTAATAATTGATAGGACTAATTTTTCATCGACTTTGTACCAATCAGAAATCGTACCCACTAAATCTACTACCCAGCGTTTACTTTTTGGCAATTGGGCTACATAAGCATCAATTGCAGGAGAGCCTTGATATTGCGCATATTGCGTTTTAGCAGCTTTTTCTGGCGCTACAGCTTCTAACACGCAAAGTGGTGTATCTGCAGTTTTAATCTCAATAGTCTCAAGCATTTTTTGCGCTTCAAAATGACCGTGTGTCGAGGCGATACCGAATAAATTAGCCGCATAATCACGATTTTCAGGCACACCACGTCCAAATGCGTACAACATCCCTAAGCGGTAAACGCCTTCGGCACTGCCATAACGGGCAGCTTCACAATACAAATTAGCCGCCTTCCAAGTAGCATCTGCATCATTTTCATTCGCCATCAACACACTTGCTCTTTCTAGCAGACTTCTAATTAGAGGTGGTTCGTTATCGAAGGTTTCCAACTCATTTTGACTATACGCCACGCTAACACTAATTCCGAATGCCACATTTAGAGTGACTACTAAAAAAATGGCAATCAGTGTTTTCATCAGTGTTAGCTTGCGCGTGAATTAGCCTTTTGTAAATGTCATCTTTCCTGCCTTGCATTCAACTAATATAGTATCTTTTGCCACAAAATTCCCGGCCAAAATCTCGCGTGCCAGTGGATTCTCAATCTCACTTTGAATAGCCCGTTTTAACGGCCTTGCGCCATAGACAGCATCAAACCCTGCACTAGCAATCTCGGCAATGGCAGCTTCAGACATGTTCAGTGTCATATCCATCGCCGCTAATCGTTTAGCCAGTAGCTGAATTTGAATATGTGCAATCGATTTCACTTGCGCTTCACCTAGGCTATGGAAAACGACTACTTCATCAATGCGGTTGACGAACTCTGGTCTGAAATGTGTTTTCACTTCACCCATCACCGCCAATTTCACCACTTGATAGTCTTGATCTGCCATGCTTTGTATCATCTGGCTGCCAAGATTCGACGTCATGATAATCACAGTATTTTTAAAGTCTACTGTACGACCTTGACCGTCTGTTAAACGGCCATCATCTAACACTTGTAGCAACACATTGAATACATCAGGGTGCGCTTTTTCCACTTCATCCAGCAAAATTACTGAGTATGGCTTGCGACGCACGGCTTCAGTCAATGTGCCGCCTTCTTCGTAGCCCACATAACCAGGCGGCGCACCTATCATACGTGCGACACTATGTTTCTCCATAAATTCACTCATGTCGATGCGAATCAAATGGTCTTCCGAATCAAACAAAAAGCCTGCTAATGCTTTGCAAAGCTCAGTTTTACCGACACCCGTTGGTCCTAAAAACAAGAAGCTGCCATAAGGTCGATTCGGGTCACTTAACCCTGAACGTGAACGTCGAATCGCATCTGAAACCAATCTTACCGCTTCATCTTGCCCAACGACACGTTCGTGAAGCTTAGCTTCCATGGTGAGTAATTTTTCACGCTCACCAGTCAGCATTTTACTGACTGGTATACCTGTAGCACGGCTCACGACTTCCGCAATTTCATCCGCCCCAACTTCAGTACGCAGCATTCTGTTTTTAGTCTGAGTTGCATTCGCTTCCGAGTGCGAAGCCTCTTTTAATTGCGCCTCTAAAGCCGGCAATTTGCCATATTGCAGCTCAGAGACTTTTTGCCATTCACCTTTACGCGTGGCCTCTTCCATCTCAAATTTAATCTTCTCGATGGCTTCTTTAATATGGCTAGTGCCTTGCACCTGTGCTTTTTCAGAGGTCCAAATCTCTTCTAAATCTGCATATTCTTTCTCCAGATTTTCAATTTCTTCTTCAATCAGTCCAAAGCGTTTTTTGCTGCCTTCATCTTTTTCACGGCGCACAGCCTCACGCTCGATTTTGAGTTGAATCACACGGCGCTCAAGTTTATCTAACACTTCAGGCTTAGAATCAATCTCCATCTTGATGCGTGAAGCCGCTTCATCAATTAAATCAATCGCCTTATCAGGTAAAAAGCGGTCAGTGATATAACGGTGACTTAACTCAGCAGCAGCCACAATTGCTGGGTCGGTAATCTCAACACCATGATGCAACTCGTATTTTTCTTGTAAGCCACGCAAAATGGCAATAGTCGCTTCAACAGTGGGTTCGTCTACTAATACTTTTTGAAAACGTCTTTCAAGCGCCGCGTCTTTTTCAATGTATTTGCGATACTCATCTAATGTAGTCGCACCCACACAATGCAATTCACCCCTCGCCAATGCAGGTTTGAGCATATTGCCAGCATCCATGGCGCCTTCAGCTTTGCCAGCGCCCACCATGGTATGGATTTCATCGATAAATACGATGGTCTGGCCTTCGTCTTGCGAAAGCTCTTTTAGCACGGATTTCAAACGCTCTTCAAACTCACCGCGGTATTTAGCGCCCGCTAATAAAGCCGCCATATCCAGCGATAATACTTTTTTACCTTTGAGAGATTCTGGCACTTCTCCATTCACGATTCGTTGCGCCAAGCCTTCCACAATCGCGGTTTTACCCACGCCAGGCTCACCTATCAATACAGGGTTGTTTTTGGTACGGCGCATCAATACTTGAATCACACGACGGATTTCATCATCACGCCCAATCACGGGATCTAGCTTGCCCAAACTTGCGCGCTCAGTTAAATCTACTGTGTATTTTTTAAGTGACTCGCGGTTACTTTCACCTTCTTGATCGTTCACATGCTCGCTGCCACGCACTGCCATTATGGCAGCCTCTAGCGCAACTTTAGTCAAACCATGTTGTTTGAGCAATTTACCTGTTTCGCCTTTGTCTTCTGCTAACGCCAGCAGATACATTTCGCTGGCAATGTAGGCATCACCGCGTTTTTGGGCAAGCTTATCGGTGACGTTCAATAGATTATTGAGGTCACGCGAAATAGCAATTTCGCCATCTTGCGCAGTCGATTTTGCTAAATTGGCAATCGCAGTATTTAAGCTACTTTTAAGCGGTGCTAGGTTAACCCCAGCACGCGAAAGCAAAGATGCCGCACCGCCATTATCTTCTTGCAATAAAGCCAGCAACAAATGTTGTGGCTCTATTGCCGTACTATCTGCACCTACAGCAATGCTTTGCGCATCGCTCAATGCTTGTTGAAATTTGGTAGTCAGTTTATCGAAACGCATATTCGTCCCCTTATCAAAGTCTGATTCAATGCCAATGAATAGAATTGGCTAATTGATATTAATATGGAGCAAATTTTGCAGTTTTCAATATCAAGGGTGAATCGCAGTAACCTCCCAAGTCCGCCCTTCATCTTGAGAGACAGCCTGCATATTTGCGGTAAAGTCACTTTCACGTTGTTGCCAAGTCACCGTAATATTTTGATTATCAAGCCTAAATCTTGGATTGATTGGCGAGTATTTTGAGAGTCTTTTAGGCAGGCTAGAAACCCAAGACTCACCATCCATACGTGCATAAAACAAGCCGCTGAGTTTTTCTGGCTCTTTATTTTGCACCATGGATTCACTCCATAATACATGCCATCCCCATTGGCCACCTTGCTGTAAAGCAATTGGGGTAGTGCATTTTGAGATTGCTTCATCATTACTAAAAGTGATCTGTTTTATATCTAATGGAGTCTGTTTCACATTCGCCATTACTAGTTCCAATTTATTATTGGGCTGCTTTTGTGACCATAACCGATAGATTTCACCTTTGTCATTGGTGCTTTCTATTGTGATAGATTGTCCAGATAGACAAGATTGCACTGGTATATTAGATTGCTTATGTTCATCAGCTACAGCAACTGCGTTGCCAATCAATATTAAAAAAAATACTAAAATAAGTTTCATGATGGTTTAATTGTAACGCCTAAAAAATTAGCCGCCTTAGGTAGCCGCGGTAAAATCCAATATTCAAATGCTAATATCATAAACAACGACAACCCTAAAAATGGCAATAATATAGCAAAGGTAAACACTAGAGTTAAGATGCCAAATGGCGTACGAACATCATTTCTAGGCGCCTTGATTGGTGCACCCAGTGTATTAGTAGACACATCCATTCCGCGCCTTCTACGCCACCACATTACTACTCCGCTTACTGAAACAGTGATTAAACTTAAGGCTGTTAATAACCATAATAGTTGATTCAGCCAGCCAAATAACTGGCCTTCATGTATCGAAATACCGAAACCTATAATGCGATCAAGTAAGCCCCGGTCAGCAAAGTTTTTTCTAGACAAGATATTGCCTGTGTTGGCATCTAACTCTAAGTTCACGCGCAATGGCCTATTTTGTGCATCAGACTTTGCCGTCCAATTGGGCGATCTTTTTAATGGCGCTGCGACTAAAACAGGGTAAGCCAAATGTAATGCTTTCACATTCTCAACCATTTGATTTAAAGATTTATTTTCTGCCATATTATCTAGCGCATTAAAATTAGCCGTTGGTACTTGATGAGCATGTTTGTGTTGCATCGCTTGATGTTGTGCATGCTCATCTTCAGTCATCGCTATTGGTGCAATCTTAACTTTAGCAGGCTTGATTAATTGCCTTGCTTCAAGTTCAGAAGCCCTACCAATAGTCCAATCTTGCGGTGTTTTTACTTGCATCGTGCTGTTCACATTACGCAATTCTTTTAAAATTCCGCCCCAAGATTTTGCCCATGGCAAGCCAGAAATGAGTAGAAATAGGGTTAAGAACGATACCCAAAACCCAATCACCGCATGCAAATCTCGCCAAAATAACCTAGACTTTACTTGTTGACCATTTCTGATAACAATACTAGAGGCTAAACGCGGATATAGGATGCCTGCCAAGCTATTTAAATTGCGTGGCCACCATAAAAATAAGCCCGTTATAATCATTACGATTGCCCATGAAGCGGCTAGCTCTACAATATTAGAACCACGATCTCCCAACAATAATTGGCCATGTAGATGATGAATATAAGTCATCAATTTATCATCTTCACGTTCTATTTTTAAAACTTGTAAGTTAAATGGATTTACAAATACGCGATATAAATCCCCGTTTTTCACTAGCATTATTTGAGCAGCAGCTTGTGCTGTCTGAGGAAGTTGGTAAGCATTAAAATCTGAATCCGCTACCGCGGCAAGCGCCGCTAACACTTGCAGCTTGGCCGATTTAGCATTTTCTGTCGCACTTAAATTACTAATGCCTACTTTACCAGCCACTACATTAGTAACAGGTAAATTATTGTAATCGCTATTTTGAAAAGCCTCATATTGCGGTTTAAATAGATAAATTGCTCCTGTAATAGATAACAAAATAATAAAGGGTATGCAGAACAACCCTGCATAAAAATGCCAGCGCCATACGGTGTTGTAACTCAATAAGGCAGGTTTATTCAGATAATTTTTCACAATTAAGGCTTTCCTGATAATCGACTAATAATCAAACTTTAGCTGTAAATAGCCCGTGCGCTGTGGGTAGGGATGAAACGCATAGGCCTTATAGTTATTTAAATTATCTATACCAATACTCGCGGTAAATTTTTCGGCAAATTTATAGTTAGCTTTCACATCCATAATAAAAAACTTACTCACGCCACCAAAAGTATCAGGATTGATGTCGCTATTATCTAAAGTATTGTATTGTCGACCGCTGTAGCGCGCGCCTAAGCTGTAAGTCAAATGGTTACCTTGATGATAAGTTGCTACGGCTTTAAAGCATACTTTTTGGAATACGTAATGGCTTGTTGCCTTCTAAGGCCGGATTAGCTTCGTTACGTAAAATTTCAGCTTCTGTAAGCGTTAAGCTACCCAATAAATCTAGGCCGTTTATCAGTAGATCTTGCCATTCTGTCGATAATTCAATACCTCTTGTACGCACATGATCTACATTTTGAATAAAAGTACATTGCGTACCAATACAACTAGGGCCTGTAGGAATAGTTTGTGAAACTAAGGCATCAAACTTATTTTCAGTGAACAAACTCGCCCGCACTAAACCATTGGCAAAACGTCTTTCAGCGGTAAATTCACCAGAAATGACTTCTTCAGTTTTTAAGTCAGGGTTATTTTGTATTAATGAAGTGCCGCTAGTTACTTGCTGATAAAGCTCGCTCACGGTTGGAAAGCGGTAAGCTTGACTAACGGAAGCGCTGAAGCCCCAAGCAGGTAATGGCTCAAAGCTAATTGATATTTTTGGTGAAAATTTATTATCTGATTTATCGTAATATGCACTAGTTTGAAAACCAGCGCTAGTTGTCGTTTGGTTGCGTCCATCAGTTGCCTCCCAATGCTCTTGGCGTGCGCCTAATGTAAGCGCCCACTTAGGGTCAAGTTGCCATTTATCTTGTAAATAAATCGCTTGGGTCGCCGTTTCACCGCGAGAAGTACTAAACAAAGTGTCCTTGTCACCAACAGACCAATCAGCAGTATTGTTAGTGTCACTACGCAACTTGTAACCGTCAATATGGTAGCCAAAATCAATCGTATGTTGGTCACCATGATTATCTACTGGTCGTAATGTTCCGCGCGCGTCAAATACTGTCCATCCTGTACCAGCTTGATCAACCACCCTACCAACTTTATTCAAGTAAGGGTTACCAGCCGCCACAGTACCGCTGGATGGCACATTAGAAGTACTATTTTTATCTTTTTGATAATCATAGTTAGAAAACGTAAGTTGCCAATCAAACAGTCCTTTAGTATTAGACTTTAAATCCAGCGCTTGCATAATATGGGTCGCTTCTGCCTCACCTGGATTATTAAAGCCGCCCACATCATAATTCTTACCGTTGAACGTTACACGGCCATTAAAAACGGCATTGCCAGCTGCATCTTTAATGTAGCTATCAACATCGCTATGGCTGTCTAAATTCCATATGCCAAAGGTATAAGCTATTTTAACGGTAGGTGCAATGTCATAAGCCGCTTTAAATTTCAAGTTAAGCTGTTCGCTATGGTCAATTCCCGTAGCACCAAAAACTACTCTATTTTTTCCTGAAGGATCTTTATCTAAATAAGCACCAGTGACAGCTGTTCTGCTCCCAGCAGTAGTGTTGGTAGCAATGCTGTTTGCAAACTGCATAGGCTGACTAGTAGTATCTAAGTTATCTGCAGTGAATAAAAAGCTTAAATCATTAATTTTATTACCCACTGAAAAAGTCTCATGATGCCCATTGAATGTTTTATCAGTACCGTATAACTCAAATTTTTGTATAAAGGCTTGGGTGCTTGCGTGCGCTTCAAATTTAGTCGGCATGCGGGTATTTAAATTAATGACACCACCCATAGAGTTACCTGCGTATAAGGCAGAAAAAGGTCCATATAAAATATTCACACTTTCAATTTCTTTAGGGCTTACCAAACCCCAGCGTGGGGCAAAGCCAAATGAATTACCAAGCAAATTTGATAGCAAAACACCATCGGCATATAGCAATGTTTGTGCACTAGAAAGCGTGCCAGTAGTGCGTGTAGCAATAGGGCCATTGCGATCACCAATATAGCGTTCGCGAACTTGAAAGCTCGGCAAATATTTCAAAGTTTGCTGAGAAGTAGTTGCGTTTATGGTGTCTTCGATCTGTTGCTTGGTATAGGTTTCAACTGCAGCAGGATGGTTAATAATACAACTGTCTATTGGCGCAGTCACCATTACTTCATCTAAATTGATCGCCTCTTTCTCTTCTGCAAATGCTACATTTGAAAAGTTAAATGCGAGCGCACTCAGCACGCATAAATAAATATGCGTGTAATTAAAAGCTGTATTCATGTTAAAACTCCAAAAATCGTCGCCTTCAAGTCAAATAATTTGACTTGAAATCGAATGTTTAATATAAAAGGGGTTATTAAAAATGCGTCATTTAAAACGCAGTATTAATGCCCAAAGCCACTGACCAATCAGCAGTCAGCTGTGCTCCATTTACATATTGATAGATGGGTTTTTGTATAAAACCATACACTTGCGTCGTTGATGCAACGCGATAACTAAAACCTGGACTTAGGTTGATTGATTGACCACCAGAATCTGCAGGCTCAGCATTTGCGCCATTGTCTTTAGACTTATGTTGCAAATTCACTTGTAATAAAAGATTCAACTCTGGCGTAGCGCTGTAACTCATGCCAAAGTCAGCACTCAGTTTTCGGCCTGGCTCAAAGTCATCACGTTCATGCACGCTTTGTTGCCACATGCCTTGCACAAACCAAGCAGTATTACCTATACGGTAATTGTAATAAGCGCCTAATAAGGTATCTACGCTGCCACTACCCGGCTGCAAGGTACGCTCTGCGTCTTCTTCACTATTACTTTTGTGAATGCTACCCGTAGGTAATTTTATGCCAAATCTTAAACCAGCATTACTGTCTTTATCTGAATAAAAACGATAGCGTGCAATTGCTTGCACATCACCCAAACCAGAAAAATTCCACTTTTCAACTTCTGGGTCGGTACCACCTGCCCCATTATCTTCATTAAAAATGTGTTGATGCGCACGGCTTACAAGCGGCACTTTGAAGGTGATGCCCCAAGTAGGATTAATATTCCAATCCAAGGTTGTAAGTATATTGCGATTGATGGTGCGCACTTCATCATGCTCATCAACCTCGCCAGCGAGGTCAGCTTTGTGTGTACCATGACGCAACTGGTCTAAATCAATATATTCTGCACGTACATCTAAGCGAATACCTGGCTTAGAGGTAACGCCTTGTACGTCCCAATCGGTACTTAAATTACAAAATGCACCGCCGCAGCTGGCGACTGCTGAGTAGCTAGTCAATAAACCAGCAGAGATTAGACTTGCGAACAAGCCCGTTTTTTTGAAAGATTTCAACATGGTTGATTCCCTAATCATGTAGCCACAACGAAGCTGTGACCTTAATAAAATAGAGTTTTAACGCCAACACTGGCGGCGAAAAAACAATTAAAATTTATTCGATTTCGAGAGGTGGGGCGCGACTAAGATGGTCGCTTAGAAGTAGTGCAGTTAAAACAGGGGCTAGATAATAAGTTTGTAGGTAAAACTTACCTGTATCAAGCAATACGATACTTGTGTTATCTACCGCAGGAAAAGCCGCTGCAGTGGCATGATTTAAGCAAAAAGGGCAATGCTCAAAATGCATAGCGGTCGGCATAGAGTTAGGGTTAGATTCGCGTGAAGCTGTACCAGCGTTAATATCAGCTAAAGCATTATTCAGTGTAAAGCCTGCAGCAATACGCTTTGTGCCTTGTAAAGTACAAATCTCTTGCCAAACATTTTTAGGGCCCGTTTTATTTGCAAAAGCATGGGAAAGTGTAGGCGCTAGCGATGCGAACACCATTACCATCAAAATGGCTTTGCTTACTAATAATCGGAGGCGTTTAGAAAACATAAGAGGTTATTATACGCAAACTTGCTAATTCCAAAAATACTATGTATATGTCAAACGATAATGGCATGAGCAAAATTACAATGGTTTATGTTAAACGATGATGATTTTATTAACTTAATCATCAGAAAAACGCTGCTCTTCAAAAGGATCAGCATAGTTGTGGTAACCACGCACCTCCCAAAAACCTAATCGGTCTTCAGCATGTAGCTCAATCGCTTTCAGCCATTTTGCGCCCTTCCAAGCATAACGCTTGGGCACTATCATCCGTGCAGGGCCACCATGCTCACGCGTAAGAGGTGCGCCAAGTACTGAGTGCGCCACAATCACATCATCATCTAGCAACGCCTCAAGCGCAATATTAGTGGTGTACCCATCGTAGCCGTGCAAAGTTACAAACTTAGCATTATCTAAGGGCTCAGCAAGCGCTAAAATATCTTGTGCACGCACACCTTGCCAATCCATATCCAGCTGACTCCAACGAGTAACGCAGTGAAAATCCGAAACATCAGTGATTTGTGGCAACGCTTCAAATGCTGACCAATCAAGATTAATTTCGTTTTCCACCAACCCATATACCCGAAGCGACCAATCACTTTTAGCAATAGTAGGCTTCATACCCATGTCTAATACTGGAAAATTTTTAACTTCAGTTTGACCCGCTGGAACGCGCACATTGGCATTTATTTTACCTGGCGCTGCACCACGCTGTGCTACTGCAATTTTACTAGCGATGAGTTTTTTCCAATCTGGCACAGCAATCTCCTAGCGTTTAACGTAGCAATATTTGTGTGACTATTTATGAGCCACTATTGTATTTTAATCTCTATTATTGAGGTTTTTTAAAGCTATCAAATAGCAATGTGGCTACCCCTACACAAATTGCACTATCTGCCACATTAAAGGCTGGCCAATACAAATCGTGTAGATGGAAAAACAAAAAATCTACCACATACCCTAAAGTCAGGCGGTCATACAAATTACCAATTGCACCGCCTAATATTAAGGCTAAACCCAGGCAAAAGATTTTTTCTTGGCGATGTTTGCGAATTAAATAAGTAATCACAATAATCGCCACAATTGAAATACCACTAAAAAATAACTTCTGCCAACCGCCAGCATTGGCTAAAAAACTAAATGCTGCACCTTCATTATGGTAGCGCACCAAATCAAAAAAACTAGTAATAGTAAGATGATCACCATACTGAAATGCGCCTTGAATTAAATGTTTAGTGTAAAGATCTAGCGCAATCACAATTGCGCTAATGGAAAACCATTTATAAAGCGCTTTCATCCCACTGCCTTGTCATTCCCGCACAGGCGGGAATCCATTTTGACGTTGTTCTTAAAAAGAGTGCAAAAATGGATTCCCGTTTTCACACGAATGACGGAAGTCAGGTAATTAAGCATATTTACGCACTTCACCTTTGCCAAACAAGTTGCTCACACAACGACCACAGATTGCTGGATGCTCAGGGTCAGAGCCAACATCGGCGCGGTAGTGCCAACAGCGGTCACATTTTTTGTTTTGACTCACGAGTACAACTGCTTCAAAAGGGATATACCCCTCTACATAAGTTAGTTGTACTTTTGAAACAATAAAAATAAATCGTAAATCGTCTTCAAGACTGGCTAGGGCGTCATAAATTATTTTTGAGCCACATTGGATTTCAATTTCAGCAGCTAATGACGACCCTATATCTCCTGTTGATCTTCTTAGTTCTAGACGCTTATTAACCATCTCTCGAAGATCACAAATCGTTTTCCATTTATCAATTTGAGTATTTTCAAATCCATGCTTAGGCAACTCATACCAAATATCTTCAAACACAGTTTTATCAGCATCCAACTCCAACGTTTGCCAAATCTCATTCGCTGTAAAACTCAAAATCGGCGCCATTAAATGCATCATGCAGTGCGTAATATGATGCAGTGCACTTTGCGCAGCACGACGTGCGTGTGAATTTTCACCTGCTGTGTAAAGTCTGTCTTTCAGAATATCAAGGTAAAATCCACCTAAATCTTCTGAACAGAAACTAACGAACTTTTGTACGGCTAGATGAAATTCGTAACGGTCATAATCAGCTAATACTTCTGTTTGCAACTTTTCAGTGAGCACCAGCGCATATTTATCGATTTCTAACCATTCACTCACTGGTAGTAAATCTTTACCTGCATCAAAATCAGCAATATTCGCCAATAAAAATTTCATCGTATTACGAATACGGCGATAGCTTTCTGCAACGCGTTTTAAGATTTCGTCCGAAATCGTCAGTTCGCCTGAGTAATCAGTAGAAGCTGTCCATAAGCGCAGAATATCCGCACCGTAGGTATCCATCACCTTTTGCGGAGCGACGACATTACCTTTAGATTTACTCATTTTGTGGCCTGCGCCATCCACCACAAAACCATGCGTCAGCAAGGCTTCATAAGGCGCACGACCATCAATCGCACAGCCAGTCAGCAAGCTGGATTGGAACCAACCGCGATGCTGATCTGAACCTTCTAAATACAAATCGGCTGGATAAGCAAGTTCTGGGCGACGTTTTAACACCGCCGCGTGCGTTGCGCCAGAATCAAACCAAACGTCTAATGTATAGGTTACTTTTTTGTATTCAGCCGCATTTTCAGGCGCATATTGCGCTAAAAACTCAGCGCCATCTAAGCTAAACCAAGCTTCAACGCCTGATTTTTCTACTAACAATGCTGCTTGCTCTAACAATTTTGGCGTTTGCGGGTGTGGCACACCCGTTTCTTTATGCACAAAAAATGGCATTGGCACGCCCCAGTTACGCTGGCGCGACACACACCAATCAGGACGATTTTTAATCATTGCCTCTAAACGTGCACGACCCCAACTTGGGAAAAACTCAGTTTCATCGACAGCTTTATTAGCGTGCTCACGTAAGCTTATACCAGCCTTATCTTGTGCATTCATTCCAATAAACCACTGATGAGTAGCTAATTGCATCAATGGTGTTCTGTGGCGCCAGCAATGTGGAAAGCTGTGATTTAATCTTGCACTTGCGAGCAAATTGCCAGTCTCAAGCATCTTAGCCAAAATTACTTTATTCGCTTCTTGGCGAGTTAAGCCTCTGATTGCTTCTAATTCAACCAAACCACTATTAAAGAATTTACCATCACCACCCATTAAAATACGTGGCTTTTCGTTAGGAAAGTTGGCTTTCATCACAAGCCAGTCATCATTACCGTGGGCTGCAGCCGTGTGGACTAAACCTGTACCAGCATCTGTTGTGACGTGGTCACCGCAGATAATAGGTACTTGGCGGTTATCGAATGGATGTTGTAAAAGAATATGTTCAAGTTGTGCACCTAAACAAGTGGCTAACTCTTCAAAACTCTCAATAGCGTATCTTTTCAATATATCAATATATTGGGGCACTAAGTTCGTACCTACTACAGCATTTTTACCTAACTGATGAGGATCAAGAGTAGACCGTATGGAATTTGAACCTGTATTAGGCTCTGCGGAAAGAATTAATAGTCCTCTTTCAGTTTTTAATAAACCATATTTCATTTCTGGATTCACAGCCACAGCTTGATTCGCTGGCAACGTCCAGGGTGTAGTAGTCCAAATGACGGCATAAGCATCTCCCGTCACTTCTACTCCAAATACTTTACCTAATGCTGCGTTATTAACTACCTTAAACCCCACATCAATCGCTGGCGAATTCACATCTTCATACTCAACTTCAGCCTCAGCCAATGCGGAGCCGCAATCTACGCACCAATGTACAGGTTTGCTACCTTGATAAAGATAGCCATTGGAATAGATTTCACCCAAAGCACGCATGATGTCGGCTTCGGTTTTGAAGTCCATCGTCAGGTATGGATTATCCCAATCGCCCAACACACCTAAGCGGATAAAATCCTTCTTTTGGCGCTCCACTTGCTCAGCCGCATAGGCGCGACAAAGCTCACGAAACTTAGCAGGGTCTATATTTTTACCATGGCTCTTTTCAACCACCAACTCAATCGGCAAACCGTGGCAATCCCAGCCTGGCACATAGGGCGCATCAAAACCACTCATGGTTTTAGATTTAACGATGATGTCTTTTAGGATTTTATTAACGGCATGACCGATGTGAATATCCCCGTTTGCATACGGCGGGCCATCATGCAGAATGAATTTTTTAGCACCTTTGCGCGATGCGCGAATACGCTCGTAAAGCTTTTTGTCCGTCCATTGTTTTAACCAAGCGGGTTCACGTTTAGCTAAATCGCCACGCATCGGAAACGTGGTTTCAGGCAGGTTTAATTTATATTTACTTGTATTTTCTTCGGTCATCTAAAAATCTCAAAAATCTATGTTCAATGTTTCGGTTTTCGTCATTCCCGCGCAGGCGGGAATGTAGGTAATTATGTTGCGTAAAGTGGCTGAATCAACCAACAATACTTGAATTGATATTTGACTGGATTCCCGCCTACGCGGGAATGACGCTAGTAAAAAAATTTCTCGCCACAATCACATCTTGTGCGATTTGCGCTTTTAATGCATCTAAACCGTCAAACTTCATTTCATCGCGTATTTTATGAAAAAATTCTACATGCACGTGCTTACCATATAAATCATCATTAAAATCAAGCACATGCACTTCTAGCGAGAGTTTAGGTATGCCAGCAATGGTAGGCCGCACACCTAAATTTGCAACGCTGTTTAATCCATCTAATTTTACTGCATAAACACCAGTCAGGGCTGGGCGCTCATGGCGCATATGTACATTTGCCGTTGGAAAACCTAATTGTCGCCCCCGTTTCGCGCCATGTACGACTTTGCCGCTAATACTATAAGGACGATTAAGCAAACTTGTCGCTTCCTGTAAATTACCCGCGGCCAATGCTGCGCGAACACGCGTGCTGGATACGCGAGCATCTTGTAGATCTACCTGCGGCAAACTGATTAAATTAAATTTTGCATTAATAAAATCAACAATAGAGCCTGTACGCATTGCGCCAAATCTGAAATCTTCACCCACTAAAATAGCTTGCGCATTGAGTGAATCGCGCAAAATATTTTGCATAAACTCATCGGCTGTCACTTTTGCAAAACTGCGGTTAAAGCGACATACATAGACTTTATCAACCCCTGCCTCCGCAAAATGCTCCAACTTCTCACGTAAAGAACACAGTCTAGGTGGCGCACTCTCAGGTGCAAAAAACTCGCGCGGGTGTGGTTCAAACGTCATGACCGCAGAAATTAAATGAAGTGCTCGTGCATTTTCAGTCAGCTTTTTTAATAAAGCTTGGTGGCCCAAATGCATGCCATCAAAATTACCAATCGCTAACGCGCATGGTTGCTGTAAAACACTTGGAATATGCCGAAAGACTTGCATTAAGTTTTTACTCTACGCATGTAATCACGCGGCCTAAAGCCTAGCAACAACAATGTTGCAAAATAACTCACCCCACCTAGCAACACTAATCCACTGATAAAGATTAGGCGCTTCATTAACCCAAAGTTTAGCCATAAATGCGTATCACCCATCGCAAAATATAATGCCACGCCCATTACGCTGAGCGCTATTAGTAGTTTAACAATAAAGACTAACCAGCCTGGCTGTGGCTGATATATATTAGCTTTACGTAAGTGATAGTAAAGCAAGGCAGCATTAATGCACGCACCTAAACCGATAGCTAATGCTAATCCTGCATGTTGTAAATGCAATACAAATACAAAGATTACATTCATTAACTGAGTCACAATGAGAGTAAAAATGGCAACCTTTACTGGTGTTTTAATATTTTGCCGCGCATAAAAACCTGGTGCTAATATTTTCACTAGAATAAGTCCTAACAGGCCCACACTATAAGCCACTAGCGCCTGCTGTGTCATTAGTGCATCATGGCTAGTGAATTTTCCATAATGAAAAAGCGCAATCACCAAAGGTGCGGCTAATACTGCTAAAGCCACTGCGGCTGGCGCTGCCAAAATAAAGGTTAAGCGCAAGCCCCAGTCTAGTAATTGTGAGTATTCACTATCATCTTTGCCTGCATAAGCTTTAGATAAACTGGGCAACAATATGGTACCTAAGGCTACGCCCAGCACACCAGTAGGAAACTCCATTAATCTATCGGCATAATATAACCAACTCACGCTACCTGTATCCAAAAAAGAGGCGAAAATCGTGTTGGTAATCATAGAAATTTGCGCAACAGAAACCCCTAAAATAGCTGGGCCCATCAGTTTTAAAATGCGCCATACCCCATCATCTTGTTGGTGTAAATCAAATTTAGGTAATAAGCCGATTTGCTTTAAAAATGGTATTTGAAACGCTAACTGTAAAAAACCACCAAAGAATACTGCCCATGCCAATACTTTTATAGGCTCAGCGAAGTGATCTGCAAAAAATAGTACCGCAACAATCATAGAAACATTGAGCCATACTGGCGTAAACGCAGGAATTCCAAATTTGTTATACGTATTAAGCACACCACCAGCCATTGAAACCAGTGAAATGAAGAAGATATAAGGGAAAGTGATCCGCAACAGCTCAACCGTGAGATGCATTTTTGCTGGGTCTGTTTTAAAACCAGGGGCAATCAAAGTAACGACCCAAGGCGCAACCAGCATGCCTAGGAGCGTTACCACCACCAATATTAAACCCAGCCAAGTGGCCACACGATTAATCAAACTGTGTGTTTCATCAAAACTACGCTGGCTTTTATATTCTGCTAAAATAGGCACAAAGGCTTGGCTAAACGCGCCTTCAGCTGAAACGCGGCGTAATAAATTAGGGATTTTAAATGCGACGATAAAAGCATCGCTTAACATGCCTGCTCCAAATACGCGGGCAATGAGCGTATCGCGAACGAAACCTAATATACGGGAAACAAAGGTCATACTACCGACCTTAGCTAAAGCTTTTAGTAGGTTCATGCGTAACTTTTTAAGTAATAAAAAGTTAAAAAACAGCGTGAAAATTGGCGTATTAACAACATATTCTATGATTTTAACATGCAAGCTGTTATCGGGCGATAACTACTCACGATAATTGCTTGATTAAAACTTGCAAAAACTTTATAAAATAGCTATAGTTATGGGCTTCGTATTTTGAATAGCTTTTAGGCAACTTTTAGGAAACAACACAGATGGCAAATACCGCACAAGCAAGAAAACGTGCTCGTCAAGCAGTTAAGCAACGTGCACACAATGCAAGTTTGCGTTCTACTTTGCGTACGGCGATAAAAAAAATTATTAAAGCAGTAGAAGGTGGCGATAAAGCTGCAGCTACCGCTATTTACAGTGAAAACGTAAGCGTGATTGACCGCATTGCGGACAAACAAATCATTCATAAAAATAAAGCATCACGTCATAAAAGCCGCTTAAATGCAGCAATTAAGGCGATGGCTTAAGCTAAAGTTTTAATGGCAACACACAACAAAAAAGCCGAATTTGATTCGGCTTTTTTGTTTTATAAATCTTAAGTGCATTACTCATTAATTTAGCGATTTAAACGCCTATATTTAACTCAGCACGCACTTGCATAGCTTGTTTGATTGCCTCATCTCTAATAGCATTAATCACTGTAAAATGCCCCATTTTGCGCCCAATGCGCGCCTCTTGTTTGCTATACAGATGCATTTTTAAACCAGGCACATTAAGCGCATACTGCCACGCTGGTTCAGTTTGAGCATCAACTGTAGCATCATTCTTTTTTGCATGCTCATCTAGCTTAAACACACAACTAGGCCAAATATCGCCCAATAAATTCACCATCACTGCCGGACTATGCTGACGACTACTTCCAAGTGGCAAACCAGTCATTACCCTGACCTGCTGCTCAAATTGATTGGTAATGCAGGCGTCAATCGTGTAATGGCCAGAATTATGCGGACGCGGTGCCATTTCATTCACTAACAACTCTCCACCACATACAAAAAACTCCACTCCAAGCACGCCTGTATATTCGAGTTTTTCGGCTACTAGAATTGCCAACTTTTGCGCTTGATGATTAATCGCATCACTACCACGCGCAGGAATTATTGATACATCTAAGATACCATTTAAATGGCTATTTTCCGATGTCGGAAATGTTGCTACATTTCCATGCATATCCCTAGCGAGTACTACTGAAACCTCATAATCCAGTTTCATCATTTTTTCTAATACACATTCTTCGTGCGCAAATTGCGCATAAGCGATACGCGCTTCTTTGCTGTTTTTAACGCGCGCCTGCCCTTTACCATCGTAACCAAATCGCGCTACTTTTAGAATCGCTGGGTAAACATGACTCTCATCATTAGGTATATCTGCATCCGCGTTGATCACTAAGTAGGGCGCAACTGGTAAACCAGCCTCTTTGAGAAAGTTTTTTTCACTCACACGGTGCTGAGCAATAGCTACACTGTTAGCAGAAGGACGCACAATGGTTGTTTGCGTTAAAAATGATAACGAATCAGCAGGTACATTCTCAAACTCAGTGCTAATTGCAAGGCACGATTTTGCTAATTTTTTTAATGCTGTTTTGTCATCAAAAGCCGCACAAATATGTACATCAGCTATTTTCCCCGCAGGGCTATTCTTGTCTGGGTCCAATACTGTAACGCGATAACCCATTTCATGTGCTGCAATGACAAAAAATCGGCCTAGCTGACCGCCTCCTAGCATGCCTAACATGGCAGATGGCAAAATCACTTGTGGGTTGTCTAAGTTTTCATTACTCATAAATTGAATACGTATTTCTAATTAGTTTATTTTTTAAGCTTAATCGATACTTATTAAGGGTTAATTCTATTCAAAAACATCAAACTAAGGTTTATCTGTAAGTACCATCAGTTGCACTTTTTCTGCTTGCTTAGTACGAAACTCAGATAGTTTTTTCGCTAAAGATGCATCATGATTAGCCAAAATAGAAGCTGCAAACAATCCAGCATTTGCAGCACCAGCCTCACCTATCGCAAACGTAGCAACGGGAATACCTTTAGGCATTTGCACGATAGACAATAATGAATCTTGGCCTTGTAGGTGTTTAGATGGTACTGGCACACCAAGTACAGGTAAAGTCGTTTTAGCCGCAACCATGCCTGGCAAATGAGCTGCACCACCAGCACCCGCAATAATCACTTGGTAACCTTTTTTAGCGGCTGCTTCAGCAAAACTAAACATTAGGTCTGGCGTGCGATGTGCAGAAACAACATCAGCAGTGTAAGGAATATCGAAATCTGCGAGCATTTGCGCAGCCGCTTTCATAATGGGCCAATCACTATCAGACCCCATAATGATGGCTACTAAAGGTTGTTTTTCCATTGAAATTCCTTATATTCTTTTTTTTGAGTCAAATATGTTTTAAGTCTAATGTGCCAAAAAATTAAAGCATAGCGATTAATTAGAGTAAAACCAAATTATCCCTGTGTATGAGTTCTGACTCTTCCACATAACCCAACACTTTTTCAATCTCTTTACTGGATTTTCGCATGATACGCAGTGCTTCATTGGCCGAATAATTAACTAGACCACGGGCGATTTCTAAGCCGTTAATATCGCAACAAGCCACTACTTCACCGCGATCAAAATTACCATCAACCGCAATCACGCCAATCGGTAATAAGCTTTTTCCATCTTGCTTGATCACTTTAACAGCACCAGCATCTAAGGTTAATTTACCGCGCAATTGCAAATGATCTGCAAGCCATTGCTTGCGTGCCGTCGTTTTCATTTCTGTGGTTTGTAGATGCGTACCGATGAGTTCACCCGCACTTAAACGTACCAGCACATCGGCTTCGCGGCCTGATGCAATCACAGTATTTGCACCACTGCGCGCAGCACGTTTAGCCGCCAGTATTTTGGTTAACATGCCGCCAGTGCCAACACTACTGCCTGCCCCGCCTGCCATTTGCTCTAATGCAACATCGCCAGCGAGCGCATGCTGTATGAATTTTGCAGCTTTGTCTTTACGTGGATCAGCGGAATAAAGCCCTTGTTGATCAGTTAATATCACTAACGTATCAGCTTCAATCAAGTTAGCCACTAATGAACCTAGAGTATCGTTATCACCAAAACGAATTTCATCGGTGACGACCGTGTCGTTTTCATTAATAATTGGAATTACATTTAAATCTAATAGCGTACGTAAGGTACTACGCGCATTCAGATAGCGTTTTCTATCAGCTAAATCATCATGTGTCAGCAGTACTTGTGCCGTATGAAGTTGATGCTCACTAAAGCAACTTTCGTACATTTGCACTAAACCCATTTGTCCGACAGCCGCTGCCGCTTGCAATTCGTTCACTGCCGTTGGGCGCTTTTTCCAACCTAAACGTTGCATGCCTTCAGCCACAGCACCGCTAGAAACCAATACAATATGCTTGCCTTGCTTCACCAGTGTAGCAATTTGCGAAGCCCATTGCGCAATCGCGGCTCGGTCTAAACCGTTGCCGTCATTGGTCACTAAGCTAGAACCAACTTTCACGACAATCACTTTTGCATCTAACAGCAAAGACTTTGGCAATATTGACTGCGGTTCTATTGACTTGGATTCTATTGACTGAAGTTCTAAAGCACTCATGTTAAGCGTCTTTTTTTGTCACTGTTTTAGTCGCCGCACCTTCATTAATCAAACCCATATTATTCAATTCGTAGACAAGCGCATCATCAACCAAATGCCTATTTTCTTCAATATGCTGCATGATGGCATAAGTAAGCTCTTTACAGCCGATGCCGCTAATCGCAGAAATTGAAAATACACGGCCTTTCCAGCCGTAATCTTTCACAAATTGTTTTACGACTTTTTCTGACTCGGGCAGCATGTCGATTTTATTCAACACCAACCAGCGTGGTTTATCGTAAAGTGACTCGTCATACTTTCTGAGTTCTTCAACTATTGCTTTAGCTTCATGTACAGGGTCAACTGCTTCGTCATACGGTGCAATATCAACAATATGCAATAACAATGACGTACGTTGCAAATGACGTAAAAATTGATGTCCAAGACCGGCGCCTTCAGCCGCACCTTCAATAATGCCTGGAATATCGGCAATCACAAAGCTACGCTCGGTGTCCACGCGCACAACCCCTAAATTAGGGTGTAAGGTAGTAAATGGATAATCTGCAACTTTTGGTTTTGCTGCTGAAACTGAACGAATAAAAGTAGACTTACCCGCATTTGGCATGCCTAGCAAACCAACATCAGCCAGTACTTTAAGCTCTAAATAAAGCTCAAACTCTTCACCCGCATCGCCTTTAGTACATTGGCGCGGCGCACGATTCAAGCTGGATTTAAAATGTACATTACCTAAACCGCCTTTACCGCCTGATGCCATTTGCGCACGTTGACCATGTTCACTCAAATCGACCAGCAATTGCTCACTGGCTTTATCTGAAATCACAGTACCGACTGGCACGCGTAACAACATGTCATCGCCTTTAGCGCCATAACACTCAGCACTACGGCCATTTTCACCGCGTTGAGCACGGAAAACGCGTGTATAGCGATAATCCACTAAAGTATTAATGTTACGGTCTGCTTCAATAATAATCGAACCACCGCGACCGCCGTCACCGCCACTAGGGCCGCCCATAGGCTCATATTTTTCACGACGAAACGTAGCAACGCCGTTACCACCGTCGCCTGCGAATATTTTAATCGTTGCTTCGTCTATAAATTTCATATGTATTAAGGGTGCTTTTAAAAATTCAAGGTTCTAAGCTAGGTAAGGCGCGAATAAAAAACTAAGACGCAGCATATATATTATATGTAAGGAGTAGTTTTTTGCGAGCAACGCCGCATAGCGACGAAGCTTGACTTTTTAGAAGTATCCTGCAGTTTACCAAATAAAAAAAGCCCCATCAAACGATGAGGCTTTAATAAAATCAATTTAACTTAAACAGTAGCAATAATGCTAACAGTGTGGCGCTTTAATGCGCCTTTAATTGCAAAAGCCACTTTACCGTCAGCTTTAGCGTACAAAGTATGATCTTTACCCATGCCTACATTTTCACCAGCATGCATTTTTGTACCGCGCTGACGCACGATGATGCTACCTGCTGAAACCACTTGCTCACCGAAAGCTTTAACGCCTAATCGTTGTGCGTGTGAATCGCGACCGTTACGTGAACTACCACCTGCTTTTTTGTGTGCCATTTTTCTCTAATCCTTAATCTTAACTTATCTGTTAATGAGCGTTAACTAATTAAGCAGCGATTGTTTCAATTTTAATTTCAGTAAAACTTTGGCGATGGCCTTGTGTTTTACGATAATGTTTACGACGACGGAATTTGAAAATCATTACCTTGTCACCACGACCATGAGAAAGCACAGTTGCTTTAACAGTAGCGCCTTTAATGATAGGTGAACCGATGGTGGTTTTATCGCCATCTGAAACCATTAAGATTTGATCTAGCGTAACACTACCGCCAACTTCAACCTCAAGTTTCTCAACTTTTAATCTCTCGCCTGCGATTACGCGATATTGCTTACCACCAGTTTTGATTACTGCATACATGATTATGCCTTTAACTCATACTTCAGAAGAATCGCGCATTATACGCAAATAATCACGCAAAGCAAACCATAATCGCAAGCTAAATCAAAATATTCTAGCGCATACTCTGGTGCACCATTATCGCACCATTTATGCACAAACAGTTTAAGCAGATGCAATGAGTGAAAGTCGGCTGTGATAAAATAAATGCTACTTTTATAGGTTCATTATTGTGACGCAAAGCTCCAGCCAACTACAGTCCATTCAGTCCTGCATTTCTAACGATATTATAGCCGTGAATACGGTGATTCAGCACTCACTCAAATCTGATGTTAGCTTAGTTAATCAGGTAGCACATTACATTATTAATAGCGGTGGAAAACGGCTGCGCCCCATGCTGGTACTACTTTCTGCAGGGTTATTTGGTGAAATAAAACCTCAGCATCACCAACTTGCTGCTGTAGTTGAGTTTATTCATACCGCTACTTTATTACATGATGATGTAGTGGATGAATCATCAAAACGACGTGGACAAAATACTGCGAATGCATTATTTGGGAATGCTGCGAGCGTATTAGTTGGCGACTTTGTTTATTCACGCGCTTTTCAAATGATGGTCGCAGTGCAAAATATGCGCGTAATGGAAGAATTAAGTAATGCTACTAACGTGATCGCCGAAGGCGAAGTATTGCAATTACTGAATATTCACAATGCTGCCATCAGCGATGAAGCTTACTTACAAGTAATTCATTACAAAACGGCCAAATTATTTGAAGCCGCTACACGCTTAGGTGCAATCATTAGCGGTGCTTCAGCCCCTGATGAAGAGGCTCTTAGCAGATATGGTATGCATATCGGCACTGCTTTTCAGCTCATTGATGACGTATTGGATTTAAGTGGTAATACCGCTGAAATTGGCAAGAATTTAGGGGATGACTTGAATGAGGGCAAACCTACATTGCCGCTGCTCTATGCAATGCGTCACGGCAACGCTAGTGAAGCAGCCGCTATTAAAAATGCGATTGAGCGTGGTGGATTAGATGATCTAGCGACCGTGTTAAGTGCAGTTGAACGTACTGGTGCTTTACAACATGTGCATAAGGTAGCAGAAAACGAAGCTGAATTAGCTTGCGCTTCAATAGCGCACTTCTCAGATTCAAGCTACAAACAAGCCATGATTACTTTAGCGAAATTTGCTGTTTCAAGAAACTACTAGAAAAAAGTTGAAACAGCAAACAGGTGATTAATTCAGTGTAATTTTTTCACCACTATCTGCATGATAGTAAGTCAAATGCGCGCAATTACTTGTACCCGATGTGAGTGAGCCATCAAATAAAAAACTACCATCTACATCTACTAAGGCATAGCCATTATGATACAAAGTTACCTCAGCGAGCCTTTGCGCTAATTTGGGCGCAGGGGCTGATGTAAGGTCAGAGACTAACTTGCCTTCTATGATAGCGCTTTCTACTGTTGGCCCTTGTGCAGAATTTTGACGCATCGCAAAACTGATGCAATTTTCCTCTTCATCTTCTGCATATACTTCCCAACCACGGCCACCAGCCAGCTGTGACAACCAAGCAGGTAAATCCACTTCAACACGGCAAACAATAGGCTCATCCCATTCAGGATGCGCAAATTCAGCATGTGCAAACTCGGCTTTATTGGATTGATTGGTGGTTTCTGTCATTATATTTCCTTATTACTTACTACGATTATAATATTAACTCTAAGCATATTTGCGGGCAGCTCATATAAATTTCAAGTAGCTCTAATGATGTGAAGGATTGATTGCCACAAATATTTAACGATGCGATGATGCATTTAGTTTACGAGCCGCTTAAAGAAAACAAGTTAATGTAGCGCCTAATACAAGAAAAAATAAGGATAGATATGCCGAATGCATTCATTGAAATCTCTGATTTACTGCAACAAAATAGTACTATTTTCATTGGCATCAGCATTATTTTCGGCTTAATGGTAGGCAGTTTTCTCAATGTGGTGATTCATAGATTACCAAAAATGATGGAACGTGAATGGCATAACAACTGCCTTGAACTTCAAGGACAAGAAATCACAGAAACAAGCAAATATACACTAGCAAAACCGCGCTCTGCTTGCCCATCATGCGGGCATATGATTTCTGCGTTAGAAAATATCCCTGTTATTAGTTACGTATTTTTAAAAGGAAAATGTCGTGGTTGTAAGGCGCCAATCAATATGCGCTACCCTTTGATTGAAACACTTACGGGCATCTTAATCGGCTTAGTGAGTTGGAAGTTTGGTTATAGTGGTGCCACCATATTTGCTTGGATTTTTGTTTTTGCGCTTATCACACTCACATTTATAGACTTTGATACACAACTACTCCCTGATGACATTACCTTACCTTTATTGTGGTTAGGCTTATTATTTAACTTAAATATAGGGTTTACTGATTTAA
>JACMNP010000020.1 GCA_014378495.1 Methylotenera sp.
GTTGGTGGTTTTTCATGTGCTGAATACATCGGTCCAGACGGTGCTGGTCACTATGTAAAAATGGTGCACAACGGTATTGAATATATCGACATGCAATTGATTTGCGAAGCTTACTGGTTGATGAAAAATCTACTTGGCATGCCAGCAGACGAAATTGGTAAAGTATTCGAAGAGTGGAACAAAGGCGAATTATCAAGCTTCTTGATTGAAATTACGGCTGATATTCTGCAACAAAAAGATCCGATGACTAAAGGTTTCTTAGTTGATCAAATTCTAGATACTGCAGGTCAAAAAGGTACTGGTCAGTGGACAGCAGCAAATGCGCTTGAGTTAGGCGCACCAGCTAACGCGATTGCAGCAGCGGTTTATGCGCGTGCACTTTCAAGCTTAAAAGAAGAGCGTGTTGAAGCTAGCAAAATCTTAAAAGGCCCAGTGCTAGTTAAAGAAACAGATAAAAAAGCGATTATCGAAGCGATTAAAAATGCATTATATTGCTCAAAAATTTGTGCTTACGCACAAGGCTTCCAATTGATGGATAAAGCGCAAGTGGCTTATAACTGGAAACTTAACTTCGGTGAGCTTGCACAAATCTGGCGTGGCGGTTGTATAATTCGCGCACGTTTCTTGCAAAAAATCACTGATGCTTACGCATTAAATTCACGCTTGAAAAACTTGATGTTAGATCCATATTTCACGAACTCTATGAATGAAGGTCAAGCAGGCTGGCGTAAAGTGATTGCTTTGGCAGTCACTAACGGTATTCCAGCACAAGGTTTTGCGGCTGCTTTAGCGTATTACGATGGTTACCGCAGTGCAGATTTGCCAGCTAACTTGTTACAAGGTCAACGTGACTTCTTCGGCGCACATACTTATGAGCGTAAAGATCAACCACGTGGTCAGTTCTACCATTTAGATTGGCCAGAAGCGGGTCGTCCGCAGTTAGAAATTTAATAGCTTAGTTGATCAAGCATTAAGTTAAGAAAAAGGGCAGAAATTCTGCCCTTTTTTATTGCCTTGATTTTATAGTTAACTTTTTATTGGCTAAGTTTTTTTCTATTGACTAAGCTTTCTACTAAAAAGATTCAACGCAAGTTGATAACCTAGCATGGCAGTTTGTGGGTCATAACGTTCACCTTCATCGCGCATAAACGCATGTTGTGCATTGAACTCATGCCAAGTAAACGTAAGGTTAGCATCCGTCATTTTTTTATACACATCCATACGACCAGCGGTAGGAATATGGTTATCTTGTTTGCCCCACACCATTAACATTTCACCTGAAATATCACTCAAGCGCTCCATACTATGTTGACCAGCTTGATTTGGAATAATTTGTGTGTGTAAATCTGTTGCGTAGAAACAAGCCGTTGCTTTAACTTCAGGTTGCAATGCGGCACGAAACGCTAAATGGCCGCCAATACAGAAGCCCATTGCACCAATATTACCGTCATACCAAGCTTGTTGTTTAATAAAGGCAATCGTTGCAGCGTTATCGGTGTCATAGCCTTGTACATCTTTTGCTGATTTATCGGCGTTGCCTTTATCCCGACCTGCATCGTCATAACCCAATACGGTGCCAATTGGATTTAGTTCATGAAACACTTCAGGCACTAATACCGCGTAGCCATGGCTCGCCATGATTTTAGCAGCGCGTTCAATTGGGCCTGTTTGCTGAAAAATTTCTGAATAAAATAAAATGGTAGGGTATTTTTCATTCCCTGCAGGTCTGTGTATATAGGTACGCATTGCGCCAGTAGGTGTATTGATGTCTGCAATATGGCTTTGAACATTCATGACTTTTGTTTACTCTCTGAAAGGTATGTTTTATATTTCAGTTATTGTACAACGGCATAAGCGATTTTTGATGATAGTACTATGTGAGACGCAGAACTTTATATGGTCTACTGCCTCAATGTAATTAGCTAAGTGAACATTATTTAAAATTCATGTGGAAAACGTATGCGCCAACTATGTTGTAGGACTGTATTCTTCGCACTATTTTTACCCATACAATTGGTTTCAGTGCAGATCGTTTATGCAGAGGCACCAAAACCAGAGTTTGTTTTGGCGCTTAGTAACTCTATAGCTAAGGTACATGTTGAAGATAAAAATGGCCAGCATGGCATAGGTTCAGGTGTGGTAGTGGCGGTGAATAATGTAGCAACTAATTGCCATGTGATTGCAAATGCACGCGGTGTGGCTGTGAATAAGCTTGGAAATAGTTATGCGCCAATTGCACTTAAAGCAGATTGGCATCATGATTTATGCATTTTAGTCTTTGATGATTTACCACTAAAACCATTCGAATTTGGTGAAAGTGCAAAATTACAGTATGAACAACATATTTTGGCACTAGGTTACTCTGGCAATTCACCCAGACCAGTTGAATCATTCGGCACGATTAAAGCACTTATTCCTTTAGATGATAGTCAGTTAATACGTACGACTACAGGCTTTAGAATGGGTGCCAGCGGTGGCGCATTGCTAGATTACGATGGCAAACTCATTGGTTTTACCACATTTAAAAGCCCAGGTAGACAAGGTTTTTACTACAGCTTGCCAGTAGAGTGGGTGGAAAAACTATTACTACAACCTAATATTTCACTCACATCGCAAACAGAGCAACCATTTTGGGACGTACCAGAAAAAGAACGCCCATTCTTTATGCAAGTGGTGCAGCCATTGCAAACGGAAGAGTGGACTACTTTAGAGCTTATTTCAAAGGCTTGGGTAACGGTGGAGAAAAATAACCCAGAGGCTTGGTTATATCTAGGCATGGCTGAACAAGGTCTACAAGATTACGATAAAGCCAAACAAACATTTAATAAAGTTTTAGCATTAGCACCTAAGCATTCAAGTGCTTATTACCAGCTTGGTATGATTGCGATGGCGCAAAATGACAAAGCCGAGGCAGTTAAAATTGGTAAAACGCTAGAAGCTATCGACCCCGATTTTTCTGAGGAATATAGTATCGAGTTAGGGCTTGTTCCCAAGCCTGAGCCATAATTGAGTAAGCTTTAAACGCTACCACTCGCTAATTCATCAGCAAAATGATGGTTTACATCACGATGTACTGCTTCATCGTCGCGCACTACTAATATCACATCGCGCAGAGTGGCGTCTGCGCTTAACTGCCAATAATCAATGGCTAACTGCGGGGCTGGTACGTTTTTATAAGTACCGTTATCTACGCCAGCTAAGTATTCTGTGTAACTGAATACTGCTTCCTCCTCAAAATAGCCTACTAATCGATGCGCTGTTTTTGCAGAAATAATATACAACAGAAAAAACAAATTATAGAAAACACCCTGTGCGATCACAATTAGCATGCGCTCTAAGCAACTTGGCTGGGCAATTTCAATAAACGTCATCAAATGCATGCGTTCATTTTCTGCTTCGTCTAATAATTGACGAATCCAACCGTGATCAGATTGCATACGACGTAATGCTTTTAAATGCTGCAAAGCGCCGGCTACCATGCCTGGCACGGCGGCAACTGTTTCTAATACAACCGCGCGATTTCCGTAACGATGGGCAAAAAAAGTATCAGCAAAGAATCGCAAAGCTTTCGTGATAGTCAATGCCACACGGTCAGAAAAATCCTCTGGTTCGTGGTGCGGTCTAGCACTGGGTTGAGTAATTTCATTTGATTGAATACTACTTGGAGTTGTCATATTGCAAGCATAATGAATGCACCTAAAAAGTAACTCACATCAAATTTAATCATTGATTAAATGAATAAGACTTATACCCTAACGATAACACTTTATTGCGCGCTTTTTACCATTAAACGCAATCGCAAGATGCATTTAATAGTAGTTGTAAATCAGTTTTTGGGCTTTTTTCACCAGCTTTATTAGTGCAAAAAGGTGCAATAAACTGCTCGACTGGTTTCACGGATTCAGCTTTAACGGATTTTTTTTTGCTTTTGGATTTCGCGTATAAGCTAGTAGGTGTGCGATTTGAAGAGGCTAGTTGCATTATATTTTCCTTTTGGGAGTTAAATTCGCCGAAATT
The DNA here is from genome assembly GCA_014378495.1 of Methylotenera sp. GTDB lineage: Bacteria > Pseudomonadota > Gammaproteobacteria > Burkholderiales > Methylophilaceae > Methylotenera. The sequence goes on from JACMNP010000020.1 coordinate 4,018, forward strand.
TTGTTTCAGTTGGAATTGAGAGTTATTTTAGTACAAAAAATTCAATTGAGCATAGGTTTTTATAGATGCATACTCAAACGCATACCCTTAATTTTGGATGACACTTTATTAAATATAATTTAAAAGATAGAAAGTTTATTCTTTGATGGCAGCACTAAACATTATTTAATTTAGATATGGTTTGCTAAACGCGCTAGTATTTTCGTAAAATGATGTATTGAATGTATTTATTTAATACAATGGTTTTAGAAAGTTAACCTTTAATTTCTTGGCTTCATAATAGCGCATGCAACAGACCTTAAAACAAACGATACAATTGACCATTAATGGTAAGCAACGCACTTTCGAGGCTGGTATTTTTACAGTCGAAAATCTGGTCACAAGTTTAGGGTTAGAAGGCAAGCGCTTAGCCATTGAATGCAATGGCGAAATCGTGCCTCGCAGTCAGTTTGTGCAAACACAGTTATCAGAGGGCGATAAGCTAGAAATTGTTGGTGCTGTTGGCGGCGGTTAACGGAGTAGGTGTTGAGTAGGCGCTTAAATTGAGCGCTTGAATTTAAGGATTAAAAGGATATATAACGTTGTCAGATTTAATAAAAACGCCAGATTTACTAAAAATCGCCGATAAAACTTACAGCTCACGTCTATTGGTGGGCACCGGTAAATATAAAGATTTCACACAAACCCGTGCAGTAATTGATGCTAGTGGTGCAGAAATTATTACCGTGGCTATTCGTCGTACCAATATCGGCCAAACTGCAGGTGAACCATCATTACTAGATTATTTACCGCCAGAAGAGTTTACCTATCTACCAAATACTGCTGGCTGTTATTCTGCTGATGATGCCGTACGCACTTTGCGTCTCGCGCGCGAGCTCTTAGATGGGCATAAGTTAGTCAAGTTAGAAGTGCTTGGCGATCCCAATACACTCTACCCAAATATGCTAGAAACGATTGCAGCAGCAAAAGTGTTAGTAAAAGATGGTTTTGATGTAATGGTATATTGTTCAGATGATCCAATTATGGCGAAAAAATTAGAAGAAATTGGCTGTTGTGCTGTGATGCCATTAGCCTCTTTAATTGGTTCAGGTATGGGCATTTTAAATCCTTGGAATCTACAAATCATCATTGCTAACGCCAATATTCCAGTGCTGGTAGATGCTGGCGTTGGTACTGCTTCTGATGCTGCTATCGCAATGGAGCTCGGTTGCCAAGGTGTGTTGATGAATACTGCAATTGCGGCCGCTAATAACCCTGTATTAATGGCTAGTGCGATGAAAAAAGCGGTTGAATCTGGTCGAGAGGCTTATTTAGCAGGGCGTATGCCTAAAAAATTATATTCAGCCAGCCCTAGCTCGCCAACTTCTGGCCTTATTTCCTAATGAGCGTTTCATATTTTAAGTGTACAACATGAGTAGCGCTAAACATTATGAGTGCACTGTAACCGTTGAAACGGTTTTTATTCCTGAACAATCCGATGTTGAGCATAATCGTTATGCGTTTGCTTACCACGTTAAAATCATCAATACTGGTAATGTGTCTGCTCAGTTAATTAGTCGACACTGGATTATTACTGAGGCCAATGGTGAAGAGCAAGAGGTCAAAGGTTTAGGCGTGGTTGGCGAACAACCACTGCTGAGCCCTAATGAGCATTTTGAATATACTAGTGGCACCGTGATTAATACACCAATGGGTGAAATGCGTGGTACTTATCAAATGGTGGCTGAAGACGGTGCTAGTTTCGAAGCGATTGTGAATATTTTTGTACTCGCAATGCCTAGGGTATTACATTAGTTTGATGGGAATGCAATTGCTCAAGCTTAGATTGGCACACAAACCAGCCCTATTTCCTTTATTGATATTATTTGCTATTTCGATTGCTGCCTGTACCAAAAATACCGTTTTGGTAAAACCTAATTCGCCAACTGCATCGAATATAAAATGTGATTGTACAACTATCAAAGGTGCTGAAAAAAATACCGATATTGTAGTTTCTGAACCTAAAGTTTTAGATAATAAGGGTCAGGATATTAAGCCTGTAGAGGCTAAACCAAGCGATATAAAAATTGCAGATTATGGGCTACTTAAGCCAGCTAAATGGGAAGACATTGATGGGTTTAACGCCAACAACTCAGCTCAAGGCAATTTAAACCAAGATAATTTAAGTTCGGCTTGGCCAGCTTGGATGCAAAGCTGTTCAACGCTAGTGAATAAACCTATTTGGCAAAAAGCTTGTAATGTGGCTAATCAGCTCAACAGTCAAACAGCTGGTAAACCTAATACAGAGGACGTAAAGACCTATTTCAAACAGTATTTTTCGGCCTATAAAACTACAAATATAGACGGTAGTGATACTGGCTTAATCACTGGTTATTATGAACCGCTACTAAAAGGCAGTCGCACAAAGTCTGCTAAATATCCGAATCCTTTATACACCACGCCCAATGATTTAATCACAGTTGAACTGGATAGTATCTATCCTGAGCTAAAGTATAAGCGTATACGTGGCCGGCTAGTGGGCAATAAACTGGTGCCTTATTACACACGTGCAGATATTGAAATGGATGCTTCACCGATTAAAGGGCGGGAGTTTATTTATATTGATGACATCATCGATGTCTTTTTTCTGCAGATTCAAGGTTCAGGGCTGGTTCAATTGGATAGTGGCGAACAA
>JACMNP010000133.1 GCA_014378495.1 Methylotenera sp.
CTGAAATGTTCGACATGATCAACGTCGAAAAAAAGTGAGAATTGAATTGATATTAAGAGCCCGATTTAGCTTGTGTTGCAAATGTGATGTGTGTGTAACCCGCAATCCGTGAAGCTTCCATGACATTCACCACAGATTGATGCGTAGTATTAGCATCAGCATTGATAATAATCGTGGGCTCTTTGCCACCAGTAGCTGCCGCCTGTAAGGCCGCACCAATCGCTTCAACAGATTTATCAGCTAACACTTTATTGTTGATGGTATATTTGCCTGTAGCATCAACACCAACCTCAATGGTTAAAGGCTTGTCTTGCGGAGAATTTGCTTCTGCAGTCGGTAAATTGATTTGCAATTCACTAGTGCGAGAGAACGTTGCGCTGACGACTAAGAAAATAATAATCACCAGCAACACATCGATTAATGGCACGAGATTCATCTCGAGATCTTCATGGCGCTTTCCACGTTGAAAATTCATGTGTATTCCTTTGAATTAATTAGAGCGTAAACTTAATATAAACAGTTACTTACGCTCACCGTGAATAATTTCAACCAGCTTAATCGCTTGTTGTTCCATATCGACCAATAAACCATCTACTTTTGAACGGAAATAACGATAAGCGATCATCGCTGGCACAGCGACTACAATACCTGCAGCGGTGTTATACAAAGCGACTGAAATACCACGCGCAAACTGGGCAATGTCATGGCCCGTGCTCGTAAACGCACCGAATAACTCCACCATACCAATAACGGTACCTAGCAAACCAAGTAACGGTGCAACTGTCGCGATAGTACCTAAAGTAGAGAGATATTTTTCTAAGCTATGTGCAACGGCACGGCCTGTTTCTTCAATCGCCTCTTTAGTTACTTCTCTTGAGCTCTTACTATTAGCCAAAGCGCTAGCGAACACTTGCCCAAGCAAAGAATGTTGTTCTAAACGGCTGATGGTTTCTTTAGTAACGCCACCTTTAGTCAGCCATATTTGCACTTCTGGTAATAAGTTTTTAGGGGCAACAGTACCCTCACGCAATGCAAAAAAGCGCTCACCTATAATGGCTAGCGCTACAACGGATGCAATAATAAGCGGCCAAATTGGCCAGCCCGCTGCTAAAATAATTTGCCACACAGTGCAACTCCTTAAAATTAATTAAAATGATTTTAAATGTTAAAAGTTCGCTGTAGGATGCATCAAACTTATCTGAGCGATACTTTAGCTGGTAGTCAGAGTTTGGGCAAGCTACTACTGCGCTTGATTTGAAAATTTACATGTTATTACATCAGGCCTTATATTCGAGCATGATATTGAATTTGAATTTTCAAATATCGCGCTTAGCTATTCACTTACTTGCGCATCTTGCGCAAAATGATCTTGCCAATAACGCCTGTATTGACTGCGCCAACTTTCTAAATTAATTTCATTTTTACCACTCAAATTAGTTACAAAATCAATCTGCAATGCACCATCGTAATCAGACCTATACATCATACTGCTGGCAGTTTGATACCGCTCAACAATCACAGGTTTAGGATGCCCAAAGCGATTCAAATAACCTGTGGTAAAAACACTTACACTTGGCGAAACTGCCGCAATAAAAGCTGGCGTTGATGAAGTTTTACTACCGTGATGCGGCACTGTCATCACATCACTTTTTAGCTTTGCTGAATCTATATTGATCAAATCTAATTCTGCTTCTTTTTCAATATCCCCTGTAAGCAATATACTGCCAGCTTGACTGGTGATTTTAAGTACGCAACTACGATTATTGTCTTTTAACATTGCCTCATCATAACTTTCAAAAGTGGGATGTAGCATTTCAAACTTTACATTATCCCAAGTCCATATTTGTCCTGCAAAACAAGGTATTTTTGTCAATGTGTCTAAAGTTTTTATCTTTCCGGTTTCTATGTCAGGCGTAAATGAACTGGCAAGCCATGTGACTGGCATTAACCCTAAAACCGAGGGCATACCACCACTGTGGTCAATATCATTATGGCTCACGATAAAACCATCTAATTTTTTCACGCCTTCGCCATGTAAAAATGGAATGATGACGCGACTACCTGCATCACTATGCTCGGTATATTTTGGCCCTGCGTCATATAGCATATTATGCGTTGCGGTTTGTACCACTACGCTTAATCCTTGACCAACATCCAATACGGTGACTTTCATATCGCCTACGGCTGGTCGAGTTGGTAAAATCAAAAACATCGGCAAAAAACCAATGATACCTAGCCAGCGCATTGGAAAGCCGCGCGGTAATAAAAGCCACAACACACCAATTACGGCTGGCAACAATGTCCAAGCTGCTGGCGCATGTTGCTGCCAAGTCGCCATGGGTAATTGATTAAGCCACTTGAGGGCGACCATACAAATATCTAGCGCTTGATACGATAAGTTGAGTGGCGTATCAAAAGGGAGAAAACTGCCTAAAAGTGCCAAAGGAGTTACTACAAAACTAATGAGTGGAATAGCGAAAGCATTAGCGATAGGCGAGATAATTGAAGTTTGACCAAACATCACTAGTAATAATGGCAACATACCAACAGTCACTGCCCACTGAGTTTGTAGCGCTGCTTTGAACCAATGAATTTGTCCGATGCGTGCACCCAATGCATAAGACAGCATCGCCACGGCGCCGAATGACAACCAAAACCCTGGTGCATTTACCGCCCACGGATCCAGCAATACCACTATAAATAATGCCATCGCCAATACTTGAGAAATCACCAATTGCCGGCCAGACCATAATGCAACGGCAAATACTAGCAACATATAAAATGTACGCTGTGACGGCACAGCGAATCCTGCGATTAAAGTATAAAGCAGTGCCGTGATCACACCTGCAATGGTCGCCGCCTTGCGAGCAGGTAATTGCATCACTAGTTTAGGTACGCGCCGCCAACAAAAACTCACTAAACCAAAGGCCAAACCTGCAATCATGGTGATGTGCAGCCCAGAAATTGAGACTAAATGACTAACCCCTGTGTGTAAAAACACCTGCCAATCATCTACGGCAATTTGGCTATCATCGCCCATTACCAAAGCTTGAATCACACCAAGATATGGTTTATTTTCCAGCACTTTAGCAATGCGTTGCTTAACGCTTTCTCTAACATGCTCAACCATGTACTTTGGTTGCCACACAAAATCGTCTAGCTTCTTAATACCAGCTTTACTTTTAATACTGCCCATGGCGCGGATATTCTCACTGAGCGCCCATGATTCAAAATCAAAACCATGTGGGTTTGCTGTGCCGTGTGGCCGTTTTAGGCGAACAGAAACTTGCCAACGTTCACCTGCCTTAAATTGATTTAGCTGCGACTCAGGTTCTACAGCATCACTTTCTGTACCATTAGCTTTAAAATCATTAGATTTAAAATCATTCTTTGTAAACTTCGAGCCATACTTGCTTGCTCCATATAGACTAAGGCTAATATGTTTAGGGACTATAGCCTGCTTAGTCAGTACTTTTTCAATATCAAAGCTAAAACGCACACCGTGTTCAGTCGCTTCAGGCACGCTTGCTACCACACCCACAATCGCAATAGTTTTTTGTTCCCATGCGTGTGGCAACTCATCACCCATGCGCCATAAGGCAAAACTACTCGCCCATATCAACCCAAATAAAAATGCGGCTACATTAAGTAAGAAAAATCGTAAAAGTTTTGGTGTATGAAAATAGGCTGAATTTCGCCAAGGGTGCTGATTAGTGTAATGCGTACTATATTGCGTTAAAAATATCAGTATTGAAACTGCTGCTGCACTCAGCAGCCACAATACAGAAGGCAACTGAGCGAGTTGTTGTACATTCCAAGCACCAAAAACAAACATTAGTGCTGCAAGAATCATGAATAAGTTTTAGTGAATTGCAGCGATGGCTACTTACAATGGATGTAAGTGGCCATCCACTAGTTTATATTGGCGCTGCATTTTTTTGGCGAGCTCTAAATCATGCGTCACCACTACTAAGCTTCTTTGCTGGCTTTGGTTCACTTCTAACAGCAAATCAAACACTGCGTGCGCGGTGTGACGATCTAAATTTCCAGTAGGCTCATCGGCTAATATACATTGCGGTTGCGTCACTAGCGCCCTTGCCACAGCGGCGCGTTGGCGTTCTCCGCCAGAAAGTTCGCCCGGCATGTGCTCTAAACGATGTTTTAAACCTACTTTGGTTAAAGTTTCCGCCGCCAATGTAAGTGCTTGCTCACGTGGCATACGGCGGATAAAAAGCGGCATTGCTACATTTTCTAGTGCAGTAAATTCTGGTAATAAATGATGAAACTGATACACGAAACCAAGTGACTCATTACGCAATACACCTTTTTTAGTTTCACTTAATGTCGCTAGATTCTGGTCAAGAATTCGCACATCACCACTACTCGGCGCATCTAAACCACCCAGCAAATGCAGCAATGTACTTTTGCCAGAACCAGATGTACCAACAATCGCCACTTGCTCCCCTGCGCCAACGCTTAAATTAATGCCGTTGAGGACAGCAACGTCCAAACCTTGATAAGTCTTATACAAATCCTTACACGAGACAATAGTACTACTCATAGCGCAATGCCTCAGCAGGGTTAATTTTACTGGCTTTCCAGCTTGGGTAAAGGGTAGCGAATAAGCTTAAAATAAACGACATAATGACAATCGTTATGACGTCCGACCATATTAAGTCCGACGGTAAATCGCTGATGTAATACACATCTTTCGCTAAAAATTGTACGTGGAACAAGCCTTCAATGAACGGAATAATCGTACCGATATTCAAGGCGATCAAAATTCCAAAAAATGCCCCAACCACCGTACCGATAATACCAATCAGCGCACCTTGAATAATAAAGATCATCATAATACTGCGCGGGCTAGCACCAAAAGTGCGCATAATGGCAATGTCCGCACGTTTATCTGTAACTGCCATCACTAGCGTAGAGACGATATTGAACGCCGCCACCGCCACAATCAAGGTCAGAATAATAAACATCACACGTTTTTCCATTTGCACAGCGCGGAAGAAATTAGCGTGTTGCTGCGTCCAATCCGTTACATAATATGAGCCGCTTTGATTAAGCTGCGTATTAATTTTGGTAGCAATCGCAGGCGCATTAAACAAATCATCCAGCTTTAGTCGCACGCCAGAAACCTTATCGCCCATGCGATACAACTTAGCGGCATCTTCCATATGAATCAGCGCTAGGCCAGCATCATATTCATACATACCAATTTGAAATAGTCCAACTACAGTAAATTGCTTAATTCGCGGCACTACGCCAGTGGGGGTAAATTGCCCTTGTGGTGCAAGCAATACTACTTTATCGCCCATTTGCGCACCAATAGCAAAGGCTAAATCTGCGCCTAAAATGATACCGAACTCGCCCGGACGCAAATCACTTAAATGCCCAGCTTTCATGTGGCTACCTAAATCCGCCACTTTATCTTCAGCCGCTGGCAAAATGCCACGCACAATCGCCCCTTGCACGCCTTGCCCATAACTCAACATGCCCTGCGCCGTAATATAAGGCGCACTCGCCAGAACATGCTCACGCTTATTAGCTGCTGCGGCAATATTCTGCCAATCTGCCAGTTGATTATTACTACCAGTGATTTCCAAATGAGAAGCCACGCCTAAAATCCGCGTTCGCAACTCCTTTTGAAAACCATTCATGACAGAAAGCACGACTATGAGAGCCGCAACGCCAAGCGCAATGCCTATCATGCTAGTAAGGGAAATAAACGAAATGAAATGATTTTTACGCTTAGCCCGCGTGTAACGCATGCCTACGAATAATTCAAACACAGCCAGTTTATTGAATATTGATTTTATGGTTTGTAGCATGGGCTAAATTCTAACAGGGTTATGCCTTTTTAGTTTTGAACTGTGTGCAGAGTTCAAAATTTAGTAGTATTGATGTTGCAACTATGGATAAATATTGTGATGATTATTTTCAAATAGATAGATAAATAAAATTAATGAATTTAATTACAACTTAAATTTCACCATGTTATACATATACATTTAATCTCATGTGTATTTTACTTTAGGGCGACGAGGAATCAATGCATCCACATCCCAAGATAGATAATGCTCAAGCACGTGCATTCTGGAAAGACTACTCTCAACGACTATATAGCACCCCACGAGCATGGGCTCATAAAGGTGAGAATCTTATCCATGCTTTTCGAGCAGTCGCCGACGCGTCAGTACCTCATGAAATGCATTTAAATATGCAAGACCAAGCGTTCATGCTCGCTGGCATGGCAGTTGAAATCCAATTGAAAGCGATACTCATCAACTCACCCGTTTTACGAAATATTGTCTCGGGAGATATGCCGCAAAAGAATGATCAAACTTTTAAGTTCTGGAAACGATTCTTTAGTCACAATTTAATTGAGCTTGCGTCAGAAGCAAATTTCCCATTTACCGTCACTGAGCAGCGAACGCTAGTAGTTCTATCGCAGTACATTAACTGGCGTGGTCGCTATGTTGTACCAACCAAAAGCGGATTAGATGACCTTTTGACTGTACAGCTGGAAAACGGCCTAGCTGGTCAAATCCATCATATTTTGCTGCAAGACGTTACAGATCTCTTAGATCGAATCGTTATTGAAGTCAAGGCAAGGCTGTATGCCTAAAGCCCAATAACTGCAGGTATTGCATCATATTAACCATATCTCGCGAAACATTAAGTTTAGCTAATACGCTAAAATAGGCTCGCTTTACAAAAACACCTCTCAACCCTTATCTGTTAAAATCACATCATGTTTACAGGCATCATTCAGACCGTAGGTCAAATCGAACACACCACGCCTATGGGCGAGGATGTGAAACTTAGCATTCTTTGCGAAGGCTTAGGCATGGAGGACGTTATTATTGGCGATAGCATTGCCGTTAATGGCGTTTGCCTGACTTCTATCAGCTTGAGTGATACGCATTTTGAGGCGCATGTTTCTAAAGAGACGTTAAACGTGACTGTTGGCTTAGAAGCTGGCGATATTGGGCATATTAAGCACGTTAACTTAGAAAAAGCCTTGCGCCTGCATGACAGGCTTGGCGGTCACTTAGTGAGTGGCCATGTGGATGGCGTTGGGCAAGTGGTGCATTTTGAACAGCTGGGCGATTGCTGGAAGCTTGATATTCGTGCGCCGCATGCAATATCAAAATATATCGCCATTAAAGGTTCTATCTGCGTGAATGGTGTGAGTTTGACTGTGAATACCGTTGATAAAGATATTTTTAGCATGAACTTAATCCCGCATACGCTTGAAAATACCACCTTGCAATATTTAGGTGTAGGTAGCCGCGTGAATTTAGAAGTAGACCAAATTGCGCGTTATGTAGAACGCATGACTGAGTGGATGGTGGAAACCGACACGGATGAACCTGCTTAAGCCGATTAACATTGAGTGATTTAATAAATCAAAGCATCAACACCCCTATGAACACAAGCGTAATTAGCAGTGCTAAAGAAATCATCGAAGAAATCAAACACGGCCGTATGGTGGTGTTGGTAGATGATGAAAACCGTGAGAACGAAGGCGATTTAGTATTGGCGGCAGAATTTACCACTGCTGAACACATTAACTTTATGGCTAAGTATGGACGCGGGCTGATTTGCTTAACGCTAACGGA
>JACMNP010000134.1 GCA_014378495.1 Methylotenera sp.
CACGGTATTGAAGGAAAACCTGCAGATGCATTATTGAGTGTACTAGGCTCTAGTATCAAGGGATTTAGTGCTTTAGGCTTTAAAGCATTGTTTGTCGATATAAAAAACACCTTGGATCATGTAATTGCTCAATATCAAAGTAGTAGCTATAAAAATATATGGCCTGAACTGGATTACATTACTCAGCTAAATGATCAAACTACTATAGATCATCTCCATACATTACTAAATGCAAAATTAATTACAGTTCAAGCAAAAGCCATTTTATTATCAGCTCCGAATTTAAAAAATCCGGACGCGGGCATTGCATCTTCCTATTGGATAGGCAGAATAAGAGCTATAACAAATGGTGGAATAGTAACTAGCCCTTCTTTATATATTGGCGCTTGGCTAAATTTGTGCAGTCAGAAGAAACAGATACCCACAGCCTTTATTGCAAAAAAAACACCTGTTCATATGTTTGATGAATCATCAAATGAAATTGGGCTAACAAATATCTATAACTGTGTATGTGATGAAGAAGGTCATAATGGAAAGCAATATATTTTATCTGGTGGCATATGGTATGAAATCGAGCTTAACTTCATAAAAGAGACTAATAGAGTTATTACTAAAATTTTGACATCACAATTTCCTATTGATAAATGGGATGGTATAGATGATGAAGGAATTTATAATAAGAAGTGCTGTGATACAAATAATAGATTGCTATGTATGGATGCAAAAAATATTCATTATGGAGGTGGGCAATCAAAGTTTGAATTTTGCGACATTTGGGATCCTCATAACAACATTATCTATTTTGTAAAAAATATTACGAGTTCTTCCCAATTTAGCCATTTGGCAGAGCAAATTAGAAGAACTGTAGAATTATTATTTTCTTCAGACCAGCATTTTCGTGATGAATTAATAAAAAAAATAAATACTCATCACAAAACTGCAAATACAACATGGTTAAAACAAAGATCAACACCAGGTTCTATAAAACTTTGCATGGTTTCAATGGGCAAACATTATAATAGTTTTCCATTTTTTGCTAAATGTTCTTTAGCTAAACTAATAAAGGAACTTGGGACAAATGGTCACGAACTGGAATATTTCCAAGCTTGAATAAATCGTCAACTTTCCTAAATCGAGGTAGAAATATTTGGTTTCCTCAAAAATACTCATTGAGAATTTATTGAGGAATTTAGAAGTTAGGTGAATTAATTAGTTTTCCTCTTCTAAAATCCCAAGGTGCAATTGGATCACGATCTAACCAAAGTCTTTTTTGTTTTGTTCTGCAGTATCTTGGGCGTGCAAGTAAGCAAGCCTGTCATCTAATATCAATTCATTCTGATATTTCTTATAGAACCAAGCCATACCACGGTTAATTTGTAATAAGTTAACATCTTGACCGTTGAGTAGCACCTTTCCCACAGTGCGACAATAACGATCTTGTTTTTGCCAATCAACAGTTACTTGTTTATCAAACACTAAATCCGATAATGACTTTTTAGATACATTGCCAAATGCTTGTCTTTTCTCTGGTGCATCAATTCCTGATAATCTGATTTTATATTGTGTATTGCTGCTATCTAAAACAGTGATAGTGTCGCCATCTGCAACCCCTACTACCCTACCCGCTTTGATTGAATCAAGTCTAGCCCAACCACCATTTGGAAAAAATGAAACATTTTCTTCTTTACGTCTGCCCCTCTTTACCCACTCAACCTCACCACATTTCTTGAGTACAGGCAAAGCAGCTTTAGGACTAGGAAAGTAAACAGTCCATTGCTTATTTTGTTGATCTGTATATTTGAAGCCGCCACACAGCAAAGTAGTTTAATTCACTGACTCCTTTGCTGGCAATGGTATTAATTTATGATTTTCAATTTCTATGCAATAACGTTTTTATTATTGAACTGAAAGAAGCATATTTTTTAATCTTGATTTCTATGTATAATCATTTTTAATGTATACGAACAAACGTTTGTTTGTATACATTAAACTTTAGATATTCCTCTAGTACTTTCTGATATAAATGATATGCCAATAATAGTAAGCCCAAATTTACCAGTCAATGCAGTTAGAGTGAGCTTGCATCCTCCGCATTTTTCTCTGCCCTTGTATGGCGGTAAGGTTTCTGCGGCTCAATCGCGTTGGGCTTCTGCTGCACAAGACTACATGGATGATGATTTTGGTGTGCTTGGTGGACGCCTTGATTTAAATGTACGATTTGTGACCAACCCACCATCAACATTTGTGATGCCTGTCGATGGGGACTCCATGATTAAAGCTGGCTTGTTTCCCGGCACCATTGCAATTATTGATAAAAATGCGGATGCAAAAAGTGGCAGCATTGTCGTGGTTTGGTACGGTGATAAATATATTGTCAAACGGCTTTATATTAAAGGCAATATTGTTAAGCTCAGATCTGAACATCCAAAAATTAGAGAATACCCACCCATACTATTTAAAGGGGATGATGAACTCGTGATTTGGGGAGTGGTTAAGCATGGCATTAATACCTACTAAACGTGTGTTTGCTTTATGCGACGCCAATAGTTTTTACGCTAGCTGTGAAAAGGTATTTAGACCTGATTTAGAAGGTAAACCCATTGTCGTGCTCTCAAATAATGATGGCTGTGTAGTTGCCCAAAGCAAAGAAGCCAAAGAGATACTTGAAATCTATATGTGTAGGCCTTGGCATGAACTGCAAGATGATGCTGAGCGCTTAGGCGTGATTTGCTTTAGTAGTAACTATGAACTGTATGGCAACATGAGTAATCGGTTCATGCAGACATTGAGCCAATTCACATTCCGCCAAGAGGTTTACTCTATCGATGAATCCTTTCTAGATATGACAGGCATCAATCGTGACTATTCAAAATATGGGCTTGAAATTAAGGACACGGTCAAGCGGTGGACAGGGCTACCTATTTGCGTAGGCTTTGGTCACAGCAAAACACTCGCAAAGTTAGCCAATCATATCGCTAAGAAACAAGATAGATTCAATGGGGTTTGTGATCTCACTACCATGAGTCCTAGTGATTTAGATCAAATCATGGAAAGCTTACCCATCTCAAAAGTATGGGGCATAGGAAGTCGACTTGAACTCAAACTTAATGCGGTAGGTATTAATAATGTATTGCGCCTTAAAAGAGCCGATCCTAAACGTATCCGTGATGAATTTGGTGTGCTGTTAGAGCGAACCATTAATGAGCTCAATGGGCAAGTAATGTTAGACATGGAAGATAGGCTGCCAGAAGCTAAACAAGTCATGTCTTCTAGGTCATTTGGTGCACGTGTGAGCGACTTTGAAGAGCTTAAACAAGCCATTGCATATCACGCAGGGATGGCCGCGGAACGGATGCGTGCTAAAGGTCTTTATACTAATGCTATCTATGTATTTGCACAAAATAGTCCGTTTGATAAAGCCGCTTTTTATGGGAAAAGTTTAACGATAGGCTTACCCTCTCCAACAGACAACACCATGCAGATTAATCAAGCTGCACAATGGTTACTTAAACGTATCTTTAAGCCTGGTATTTACTATCAAAAAGCTGGAGTGATGTTGATGGGCTTAGTACCTAAAGCCGGACAGCAAGGAGATTTGTTTGATTACAACGCCAACCATATTAAAAAAACCAAACTCATGGAAACAATGGACGCACTAAACAGAAAGTACGCCAAGGGCACTATCAGACTTGGTGGGGAAGGTTTAACCAAGGATTGGAAAATGCGCCGTAATTTTAAAAGTCCTAATTACACTGGAAACTGGAATGAACTGCCCAGATTATATTGAGCCTAATACAGAATGAATTGGCTACCTGATTTAGTTTTCTTGGACATTGAAACGACTGGTGGTTCGCATACGCGTGACCGAATCACTGAAGTTGCATTATTAAAACTTGAAAACGGTAAAGTGTCCACGACTTGGGAAACGTTAATTAATCCGTGCACACCTATTCCTAGAAATATTTCAGGTTTAACTGGTATTAGTAATGAGATGGTCAAAGATGCTCCAAAGTTTGAAGAGGTTGCCGGTGACCTTTATAGTCACTTAGAAGGCGTGGTCATGACAGCGCATAATTCGCGCTTTGATTATGGTTTCCTAAAGGCTGAGTACAAACGCATGGGCGGCACACTCAAGCTACGAACTCTGTGTACTGTTAAACTTTCCAGAGCACTCTATCCTGATGTTGAAGGGCATTCGCTTGATGCCATCATGCAACGATTCGGCTTGACCACAAATGCTCGCCATCGTGGCATGGGTGATGTTCAATTGATGCTTGATTTTCTGGAAGCGGCTAAGCGGGATTTAGGTTCAGTTAAAGTAATTCATGCTATTAACCTACAACTAAAAGGACCTACGCTACCTGTTGGTATTGATGATAGTTTCCTAAATGATATCCAAGATGTGCCAGGTGTGTATTTGTTCTATGACGACACTGATTTGCCGTTATATATTGGCAAAAGCATTAAGCTTAGAACCCGTGTATTAAATCACTTCGCATCAGATCATGTGACGGCAACCGAAATGGAATTGGCGCAAAAAGTTAAGCGTGTGGAATGGAAAGAAACTGCAGGTGAACTAGGGGCTTTATTGCTAGAGGCGAAGCTCATCAAAAGTATGCAGCCTGCCTATAATCGACTATTACGTAAACATCAAAAACTCTATGCAATACAGATGTCTGAACAGTTGAATGTTTTGCCTTGGCTAAAAATTGTAACGCTTGAAGATGTTGATCCTAGTGAGCTTGAATTTCTATATGGCATATTCAAAACTAAGAAAAGTGCTAAAGACCTCATCTATAAATTAGTGGATGAATTTCAGCTTTGTTGCAAAGTCCTGGGCTTGGAAAAAGGCAAAGGCAAGTGTTTTGGGGAGCATGTAGGGAAATGTAGTGGCGTATGTGTTGGGAAAGAAAAACATGACCTACATCACCTAAGACTTAAACTATCGCTGGCTCCACATAAACTTAAGTCTTGGCCTTATGAAGGAAAAGTGGGAATCAAGGAATTAAATCCAGACACCAATAAAACTGAATTACATGTATTCGAGCAGTGGTGTTACTTAGAAACTATAGATTCCGATGCTGATTTGACTGAAGCTATGCATACTAAATATAGCTTACAATTTGATTTAGATATTTATCGATTAATTGGTAAAGCTTTAAGCAGCTCACGCAATGTAATTCAATTTAATAACACGCAATCTATACCTATATAATTCTGTGAACACCTATTCTCTACCGTTATTTCCACTGGATGTTGTTGTATGTCCTGGCGGTATCTTGCCTCTTAAAATATTCGAGGCGAGTTATCTCGACATGGTGCGGGACTGCTTACGCAATAAATCATCATTTGCGATTGTTACAATATTGCCTGAAGGCGAAACAGATCTAGAAGGAAATTTCCCCTTCGCCAATGTAGGCACTCTGGTCAAAATAGTTCATGCTGATGTCTCTACAATTGGTTTGATGATGATTCGTTGTGTTGGCCATCATAGAGTTAAAATTGAATCATTTACTAAACCAGCAAATGGATTAGTCATTGGTGAAGTCAGTGATATACCTAATGATTTACCTATGCCTATCCCTGAAGATTTAAACTTGTCTATTAGGGTTCTAAAGCAATTATTGGATTCATTGGCTGATCAAAAATTATTACCTACAAATATGCCAACTGTTGAATCTTATCAATTTGGAAATGCTCTTGGGTTGCTAATCGATGGATAGAAATATTAGATTTGCCCCTAGTGCAGAAACAACGGTTAATGCAAATGGAAAGTCCAATTTTGAGATTAGAGTTAATTCAAGATTTTTTAGAAGCAAACAAAATAGTTTAGTTTTAAGATCATGCTTACGACCAATATAGAGAATAGTATTCAGCTTGAGTTTGTCGCTTATTTATCTATGCATCTTGAAAACATCTATTGTGAGTCAACTAAAAGCGTAGATACCAAGCAACGGGATAGATATACACAACTCATTGCTTACATCCAAGAGGTGTCTTTTGAGTTGGCCTATGAAAAATACAAGCAAATCTCACTAGCAGATACTGAGTTAGCATTCTTTACTGAACCAATGATTAAGATGGCTCAGCGATTGGCCAGGATTGATATGGGGTTGCCATTGGTACTAGAAGATTATGATGACAATTAATAATGTTAAGATTTATTTAAAGAGCTCATCATCAAATTAGCTCCTCATTTAACTGTCTCGCAGGATATTAAAGCTGCCTTTAAATATGTGATATCTGTGCGAACGCTTTGCGAGCTAACCGCTAAAAAAGGTAGTCTTGATCAGCGTTTTACACCATCTCCCTCAGCGTTAGAAGGAATGATGGGTCATCAGACAGTCACTTCACGAAGAGGGTATTCCTACCGTACTGAAGTCAGTCTCACAGGTGAGTTTCAAAACATCTATGTTCGCGGACGCGCAGATGGCTATGACCCTGACCTCAATCAACTGGAAGAAATAAAAACCTATAAAGGGCATTTAGATCGAATGCCTGATAATCATAGACGGCTTCATTGGGCGCAAGCCAAAATATATGGTTATTTGATGTGTGAAGAACGAGATCTCGCAAATATAAAAATCGCCCTGATCTATTACAACGTCACTTCAAAAGAAGAAACTCCATTCATTGAAGAGTTCACTGCAGATGAATTAAAAATTTTCTTTGAACATCATTGTGAATTGCTCCAAGCATGGGCAGAACAGGAATTGGCACATAGGGCATCAAGAAATAGTCAATTAAGTGCTATCAACTTTCCTCACCCAGAATTTAGAGTAGGACAAAGAACGCTAGCTGAATCGGTTTATAAAACTGCAAAATTAGAGCGTTCTCTGATGGTTCAAGCCACCACGGGCATTGGCAAAACCTTGGGGACAGTATTTCCATTGCTAAAAGCGATGCCAGAAACAAAGCTAGATAAGATATTTTTCTTAACGGCTAAATCTTCTGGTCGTGAACTTGGATTGAATGCGATTAGGACTATTAAAAAAAGCAATCCAAAGATACATTTAAGAACACTTGAGCTAACTTCACGCCAAAAAACATGTGAGCATCCTGACAAATCTTGCCATGGTGAATCCTGCCCTTTAGCCAATGGCTTTTATGATCGTTTACCCGCAGCTCGACTAGAAGCCTTAGATCAGAACATGATGGATAAACAAACCATTAAAACAGTCGCTTTAAGGCATCAAGTTTGCCCTTACTATTTAGCGCAAGATCTCGCTAACTGGAGCGATGTTGTAGTGGGTGACTATAACTATTATTTTGATCTATACGCAATGCTCTATGCTGGTACCGTCATCAATGAATGGAAAGTGAGTGTCCTCGTTGACGAGGCACATAATATGATTGAAAGATCGCGAAAAATGTATAGCGCAGAACTCAGTTATGGCTATTTCAATGAGATGCAATCCAAGGCGCCGAAAAGTCTTAAAGGCGTATTAGAAAAACTTAGCGCTTGTTGGGTATCAATTAATCGAAATCAGGATCAGGCTTATGAAGTCTACAATCATATTCCAGAAGATTTTGAACTGTATCTGCAACGCGCATTAACAAAAATTACTGACTATCTTGCAGAACATCCTACCCATAATGAAGCTAGCCTGCTTAACTTCTATTTCGATGCCTTGCAGTTTTCCACGTTAGCAGAGTCGTTCGGATCACATTCACTTTTTGACATAACCAAGAGTGATAAAAATGTTGGCTTATTTCAACAGGAAACAGTATTCAGCATTAAGAATGTAATCCCTGCGAGGTTTCTGAACAAACGGTTTGAGGTAGCAAGTTCCAGTACATTATTTTCTGCTACATTAAGCCCACCCTCATTTTATAGTGACTTGTTAGGCTTGCCCGATAAGACGCCTTTTTTGGATGTAGAGTCGCCATTTGATGCTGCACAATTAACCGTTAATATTGCTAAGCACATTTCTTCGCGTTACAAAGAACGACCTAGGTCACTGAAGCCAATTGTAGAATTGATTGGAAAGCAATATTCGGAAAAGCCTGGTAATTACATCTTATTTTTGAGTAGTTTCGATTACCTTAACGATGTAAAATTACTTTTCCAAGAATTTTATCCAACTATCCCAATTCGCATTCAACTTAGGGTGATGACTGAGGAAGACAAAGAAGAGTTTATTAATGATTTCACTATGACTTCTCAAGGAGTTGCATTTGCTGTTCTAGGGGGTAGTTTTGGCGAGGCAATAGATTTACCAGGTGATCGGTTAATTGGTGCGTTTATAGCAACACTTGGTTTGCCTCAAATAAATCCAGTGAATGAACAAATGCGCCTAAGAATAGATGAAATTTTTGGTTTGGGTTATGAGTATACTTATTTGTATCCCGGACTGCAAAAGGTTGTACAAGCGGCTGGAAGGGTTATTCGTACTACAGATGATAAAGGCATGATTCATTTGATGGATGATCGTTATTCAGATAATAAAATTAAGAAATTATTACCTAAATGGTGGTCGATTCAAAGTTGATGGCTGGATATCAGTCATCGCGACATATACACTAATTCATTCTTATGAACAGTTGATGGGCCTTTTAAAACTTCATCAGGTTTTGGATTGAACCAGAATGTTTTATTATTAGCTAATCCACATCAACATTTGTTATCCATACATATAATCAAATAAAACCATATACAATCAATTGATGTATTTTTTGAATCAATGAAAATAAACTTAATAATTTTATGAATCAATCTGAACTCATAAAGCGTATAAGCATTCGCTATAAAAAGCTCACAACAGATGAAATTAAACTGTATACCAAGATAATATTGACTGCAATTTCAAAAAATTTAGCTCAAAGAAATAAAGTAGTTATTCATGAATTCGGCAGCTTTAGTATGCGTACACGATTAGCACGGGTTGCTCGAAACCCAAAAACAGGTGAGCCAATCTCAAAACCTCAAAAACAAATACCCCATTTCAAACCAAGTAGTCATTTACAAAAACAAATAAATTTTGAAACATTAGATATTAAGAATATTGATCTTGGAGGTCGACCCGCAATTAATGATATACATCCTGGCTGGATGTTTTTAAGAGCAACTTTATCTATTGAAGCTTTTAATCATGCACGACTCAACGGAGAAAAATACGAGTTTGCCATTGAAGCCGCGATAAGTGCTATAAAAAGCGAATTTCCAACGATGAAAGCCTCGCCTCCTATAATTAAAAAGATTCTCAAAGAATTTTCCCCAGAAGACGGTGAAGAAACATTGAGAGTAACCAAAATTATTGACACAGCGCATCCAGAATTTTCCCCATCAAAAAATACTTATGCCATAGGTTTCGGACCAAAACCAATTTTTCCACCAGTTAACCGCCAAAAAAAATAGCTGATATTTCAAAGACAATGTTTTTTGAACTAAGTGTTTGCTGGATTCATAAATTTGAATCATTAATATAAGGGTTCCTCTAATTTTTCCAAAAGGAAATAAACGATGAACTCTATAAGTAATGTCGTAAAAACTAGTTCCAATTCCCAAACCATCATTAAGCGCCTAGTGACAGACCTGAAACCAGATCCGAACAATGCACGTGTCCATTCAGCTCGTCAAATCAAACTATTAACCAAATCGATTATTTCATTCGGGTTTACTGTACCAGTTTTAATTGATGCTCAAGATCAAGTGCTTGGTGGTCATGCCAGAATTTTAGCATGTCAAAAACTTGGCATTCTAGAGGTGCCGACTATTTCACTTGGTCACCTTACATCGGTACAGGCAAAAGCTTACAAAATTGCCGATAATAGATTAGCAGAACTGGCAACGTGGAATGACGATTTAATTGATGAACAACTCAAATTCCTATCAAGTGTTAATCTCGACTTTGATGTAGAAAGTACGGGCTTCTCAATAGGAGAAATAGATTTAAAAATTGAAGCACTCAATACCGTCGACGCTAAAGTTGATCCAGCAGACACCCCCATTACCATCACCGGACCGGCCGTAAGTCAAATAGGCGACATTTGGAAGTTGTCGCAACACCGACTACATTGCGCTAATTCCTTAGAGGAATTAAGCTACAAAACACTCATGGCTGGCAATTTAGCGGCCATAGTGTTTTGCGACGCGCCGTATAACGTCAAAATAAATGGCCATGTTGGAGGTAAGGGCGCGATCAAACATTTGGAATTTGCCATGGCAAGTGGCGAGATGACTGTCGAAGAATTTACATCATTTTTGACGATCGCATTTGGACTTTTGAGTCAATATAGTAAATCTGGTTCGATTCACTACCAATGTATTGATTATAGACATTTAAGGGAGATTCTTGCAGCTGGTGATGCATCTTATTCTGAACTAAAATCACTGTGTGTTTGGGTGAAAGATAGGGCTGGAATGGGCTCACTTTATCGCTCTCAGCATGAGCTTGTTCTAGTGTTTAAATCGGGTAAAGCCTCGCACCAAAATAACGTACAGCTAGGTCGTTTCGGACGTAATAGAACTACAGTATGGGAATACCCTGGTATACATAGCATGCGACATGGCGAAGAGGGTGACCTCCTTGCCCTTCACCCTACCGTCAAACCTATTCGAATGGTTGCAGATGCTATATTGGACTGCTCTCGCCGTCGCGACATCGTGTTGGACGTTTTCCTTGGTAGCGGCACTACCCTACTCGCTGCAGAACGTACTGGCCGTGTATGTTACGGGATGGAAATTGACCCGCTGTACTTAGATACCGCCATTATTCGTTGGCAGAACCTCTGGTCAAGATGCTATTCATGCAGAATCAGGCTTAACCTTCACTGAAAGAAAATCCCACCTACAAAAATTGGCTGAATCAGTTTTACCACAAACAACGGAGGTTAACCATGAGTAAATCTGACTATGAAATTGGCTATGGTAAGCCACCTAAAGAATCGCGTTTTGCTAAAGGTCGGTCTGGCAATCCGAAGGGACGACCTAGGGGCAGAAAAAATATCTTTACTGTTCTAAGAGATGCGCTCAACGAAAAAGTGATCATCACCGTAAACGGTGTTCGCAAAAAAATCACCAAGCAAGAAGCGGCTGTGATGCAACAGGTGAACAAGGCTGCTGGCGGAGATAATTCATCGTTTAAGCTATTGGCACCCCTATTCTCCATGATAGAAACCTATATGGATGACAACAAAAAGCCAGTTAGCCAAGAAGCTGAATTAGAAATTCTTAACCAACTTCAGTTGCGTGTGCGTAATGTCAAAATTAAGCATAAACACCCTAAAAATACGGAGGAGG
>JACMNP010000135.1 GCA_014378495.1 Methylotenera sp.
GAAGCAGTTGCCTCTGTTGATTGATGTTCTCGACAATGATCCAAAGCGCCATGCTCGACTTTCCTGGCGAGAGGCTGTCACACATCAGGTAAGTCAAACTTGCGCTGCCTATTTTGATAAGCATCAGGCAGACTGGCAACCTGAACGCTCGCAAGGGTTATATGCATTCTGGCGCGATACACTGCAACACGACCATGGTATAGGTACGCTGATGGGTCTACCAGACCTTGGTCGCAAGCTGAATGCGCTACCACCTAACCGACAGGAGGCTGAAAACTGGGTATTACAACGCTTAGGATTACCGCAGGCGGTCTGGGCAGATTATCTCGAGGCGGTATTATTAACTGTTAATGGTTGGGCATCATGGTGTGCATATCTGGGCTGGGAGGCTCGTTTACAGGGTAGTGAAGATACAAACCTGCGTGAACTTCTAGCCATTCGGTTGGCATGGGGCGCAATTTTGCTGGAGTGTAAAGAAGATACGGCAGTGGATCAAGCATTTATTAAGTTACTGCAGGAGTGGAGCCAGACAGCGACACTGATGAAAAAAGCTGAAGATGCGCTATTGGTTGATGAGGTTTGGCAAGTCGCTCTGGAGATTGGCTTTCAGCGACAGTTAGCGCATCAATTACTTCAATCTAGTAGTGAAACGACAATACCTCACAAGATCGAAGTGCAGGCAGCTTTTTGTATAGATGTACGTACTGAGCTTTTGCGTCGAGCACTCGAGGACGCATCACCCGCAATCCAAACCATCGGATTCGCTGGATTCTTTGGTCTACCAGTAGCCTACACGCCACTGGCCACAGAGGCCAGACGACCTCAATTGCCTGGCTTACTTGCGCCTGCGGTAGAGGTGACCGATTGCATAAAGCCATTGTTCGAGGCTGATCATCAATCTGATGATTTGCAAATTGAGGCTGCCAGCAGATCACGATTGGTTAATTTTGCGCTTACAAACCAATGGCTTTCAGCCAGTCGTTGGCCAAGCGCTGCGTTTTCATTCGTAGAAGCGGCAGGATTTGGCTACGTAGCCAAACTCGGGCAATGGCTGCTTCCTAATAAAAAGTCTAGAATGCGTGACGATTTGAATGGTTTACAGATGCGTTATCGCACTATTTGCCGACCACAGATTATCGGGTTAGATCTCAATGCAAAAGTGTTGCTGGCCGCTCGTCTATTGCATGCAATGGGCTTAGAGCAAAACCTATCGCCCTTAGTGCTTTTAGTCGGACATGGTAGCCAATCTGCTAACAATGCCCATGCCGCTGCTTTAGATTGTGGTGCGTGTTGTGGTCAAACTGGAGAGGTTAACGCTCGTACCCTCGCGCAATTGCTTAATGAAACTGCAGTGCGCGCAGCCTTGCAAACTCAAGGAACTTGCATACCTCAGTCAACATGGTTTGTTGCCGCCCTGCACAACACTACCACCGACGAAATTGAGGGTTTCGATCTTGATTTATTACCAACTCAAGCCCGCGCCCAGTGGGAAGGTTTGCAGGAAATCTTTGTAAAAGCTAGCGATAAAGTTCGTAGTGAGCGCGCACCCAAGTTGGGTTTAAATCCGAATAGTCCAAAAGCTGACTTATTGAATCAGCTACGTCGTCGCGCCAACGATGGGGCTCAAACTCGTCCTGAGTGGGGGCTTGCTGGCAACGCTGCATTCTTGATTGCCCCACGCGAGCGAAGTCGTGGTATTGCATTGCAAGGACGTAGCTTTTTGCATGACTATGACGCCAACCAAGACGTTGATGGCAGTGTGCTGGAACTGTTAATGACTGCGCCCATGTTGGTTACACACTGGATTAATTGGCAGTACCACGCCTCGACCTGCGAACCATTGAAATTAGGTAGTGGCAACAAATTGTTACACAACGTTGTAGGTGGAAATATCGGCGTGTTTGAGGGCAATGGTGGAGACCTGCGCATTGGTCTCTCTCGCCAGTCGCTGCATGATGGTAAGGGCTGGGTACATGAGCCATTGCGCCTCACCGTGATCATTGATGCGCCTCAGCAAGCAATAGAAGCCGTCATTAGTAAGCATGAGGTCGTTCAGCAGTTGCTTAATAATGGATGGCTGCACCTATGGCGCTACGATAAGGCACAATTTATGAGATACGAAATGGGTAATTGGCAATGTCTTGGGTTGGAATAGTTTTGTAGGTTAGGAATGCGGATGTGTCTCAACTAAAACATCGGAGATTGCGCTAACTATTTTTGATTTCTTATGATGCGAATCAACATCGCTTCATTATTTTGAAGAATTTTGTAATCTAACCAAGGGCAGAACTTAAAAAAAGCTAATTCCTTATCGATGACCTTCTTTTGCCATGTTAATGCTGTATTTTGGAATCTCTACTACTAAGTCTTCAGTGCCAATAAGTGCTTGGCAAGATAAGCGTGATTGAGGTTCTAATCCCCAGGCTTTATCAAGCAAATCATCTTCTTGATCATCCGATGCTTCAATTGTTTTAAATCCTTCACGAATAATCACGTGGCATGTGGTGCAAGCACAAGCCATATCGCAGGCATGGTCAATATCAATCGCATTTCTTAATAGTGTCTCGCAGATGGAATCGCCTGATTTACCGTCAAGCGTAGCGCCATTTGGACAGAGTTCTACATGTGGCAGTATGATGATTTGTGGCATTTTATTTCCTATTTCCCTGTTCCAACAATTACTTTGTTCATGCTGGTAGTGTATAAATCGCTATAAGTTAATTGAATCTAAATCTTTCCCAGCAAATGCGCGGCTAATGCTCGCATCCATGCGTGCCGCTGCAAAAGCTTCTGTAGCTTGGTTGAGCGCTTCAACTGCTTGATGGATCTCATCGGCATCTTGTGTTTCTTTAATCGCAGATAGGCGCTGAATTTCAGCTTCTATTGCAAGTTTTTCCTGCTCACTAATTAGCGCGCTATCAGCAGCCAATGCCGCCCTTACTGCTTCAATAATCGCACCTGCATCAACACGCGCTTCAGCTAGCATGCGGGCTTTTTTATCTGCTTCAGCGCTGTTAAATGAAGCTTTAAGCATACTGGTGATTTCATCTTCGCTTAAACCATAAGAAGGTTTAACTGTGATGTTAGCCTCAACATTACTTGATGTTTCACGCGCGGAAACTGACAATAAACCATCAGCGTCTACAGTAAAAGTGACGCGAATGCGCGCTGCCCCAGCAACCATAGGCGGAATACCGCGTAACTCAAAACGCGCGAGTGAACGACAATCACTTACCAATTCACGCTCGCCTTGTACCACATGAATACTCATGGCGGTTTGCCCATCTTTATAAGTGGTGAATTCCTGAGCGCGTGCAACTGGTAGTGTGCTGTTTCTATGAATGACTTTTTCAGCTAACCCACCAAAAGTTTCTAAGCCTAAAGAAAGTGGAATGACATCTAGCAATAATAAATCCGCATCGCTCTTATTGCCGGCTAATACATTGGCTTGAATCGCAGCACCCAGCGCCACCACTTTGTCAGGGTCTAAATTAGTCAGTGGCGTTTGTTTGAAGTATTCAGCAACGGTTTTACGTATCTGCGGCATTCTGGTCGCGCCACCCACCATCACGATGCCGTTAATTTCTTCAATCGTTAATCCTGCATCACGCAGGGCTTTGCGCGTTGGACTTAAGGTTTTTTGCACTAAGTTAGCGGTGAGCGTAATAAATTGGTCTGTGCTGAGCGTTAAGTTTACAAATTCACCATCACTCAACAAACAGCTGATATTTGCTTCTGCGTGCTCAGTCAGCCATTCCTTGGCTTCACGCGCCTTGCTGAGTAATAATCTTGTATCGTACGCATTGCGTGGGGAAAGTTTGCTTGATTCTAAAATCCAACAAAAGATACGCTGGTCGAAGTCATCGCCACCTAACGCAGAGTCGCCATTCGTCGCCAATACTTCAAATACGCCTTTGCTTAATTTGAGTATCGAGATATCAAATGTGCCGCCACCAAGGTCGTAAATCACGTAAACACCTTCACTCGCGTTATCTAAGCCATAAGCTACTGCAGCAGCAGTGGGCTCGTTTAGCAGGCGTAATACGTTAATGCCTGCTAATCTAGCCGCGTCTTTAGTGGCTTGGCGTTGCGCGTCATCAAAATAAGCCGGCACGGTAATCACGGCGCCTACAAGTTCGCCACCTAGCGATTTTTCGGCTCTGATTTTAAGTGTCTTTAATATTTCTGAAGAAATCTCTACCGGGCTTTTTATGCCAGCACGGGTTTCAATTTGCACCATTTGATTTGCAGTTGATTTGTTGGCTTCCGTCGATGTAGTTTCAACAAAATGATATGGCGACATTGAAACATCAATATCTTTTAATCCGCGACCCATAAAGCGCTTAACAGACAAAATCGTATTATGCGGATCTAAGTTTTGTTGTTTTTGTGCAGAGAATCCAACGTCAACAGATCCATCTTTGAGGTAATGCACTACCGAGGGCAATAAAGCATGGCCGTGCTCATCACTCAGCACACTGCTCAAACCACTGCGTACCGTCGCCACCAATGAGTTTGTGGTTCCTAAGTCAATACCTACCGCCAACTTGTGTTGATGCGGCGCGGCGCTCATGCCAGGTTCGGAGATTTGCAATAACGCCATTTGTCTAGTTCTCTATCTGCTCAATTACTTTGTTAATATCTATAGATACTTTATCAATAAAAATCAGCTTACGTGTCGCCTCTGTCGCTGCTTCATAGTCTTGATGATCGTCAATGAACAAAGCGAGCGCTGTATTTAACACCTTGCCTTCTTGCTGCATCTCAGCAAGTAAAGCGTCTAGTGAGGCAATATCGTTAGCATTTTTTGCATCATCAATCGCTTCGCGCCATTCCATTTGCTGCATTAAAAAATCCATGGGCATCGCGGTATTGGTTTCGCTTATGGCTTCTATGCCTTGTAGCTTCAATAGATATTCGGCACGCAATGCTGGTTTTTTAAGCGTTTGATAAGCCTCGTTCGCCAGTGTTGCCAATTGCATGGATTTTAACTTTTCAGCATCATTTGCGGTCACGAAGCGGTCAGGGTGAGACTCTGATTGTATTTTTCGGAAATTACTTTCTAGTGTAGTTAAATCAATACTGAACTTAGAATCAAGCCCAAACAACTCAAAATAACCTTGTGTCACACCGTAAAGCTCTCGCCGCAACCACACTCATCTTTAACGTTTGGGTTGTTAAATTTAAAGCCTTCGTTTAGGCCTTCTTTTGTGAAGTCTAATTCAGTGCCGTCAATATAAACCAAGCTTTTTGGGTCTACGATAATCTTAACGCCATTGCTTTCAAATGCCGTATCTTCTTCGTTAAGCTCATCTACAAACTCTAAAGTGTAAGCCATGCCAGAGCAGCCCGTGGTTTTAACACCCAAGCGAAGACCAACGCCCTTGCCGCGATTAGCAAGGAACGTTTCAACACGATTTGCAGCGGATTGAGTTAAGGTGATTGCCATAGATTATGCAGTCTCTTTCGCTAATTGTTTTGCTTTAATATCTGCTACAGCAGCCTTAATGGCATCTTCAGCTAATACTGAACAATGGATTTTCACAGGTGGCAAAGCAAGCTCCTCTGCAATAGCAGAGTTTTTAATCGCATAGGCTTCATCAATAGTTTTGCCTTTTAACCATTCTGTAACCAATGAGCTAGAGGCAATTGCTGAACCGCAACCATACGTTTTGAATTTAGCATCTTCAATAATGCCGCTATCGTTCACTTTGATCATCAATTTCATCACATCGCCACAAGCTGGCGCGCCAACCATACCCGTACCTACATTCGGATCATTTTTATCTAACGTACCCACATTACGCGGATTTTCGTAGTGATCTAAAACTTTGTCGCTATATGCCATGATTCACACTCCTTTTAATTAATACAATTCAAAAGCAAGCTATTTACTTGTCTAGCAAGGCGGAGGATTGCGACGCTTAGTTTTCTAAGCGAACATTCCGACAACGCAGCTAGGCGAGTAAATAGTTGCTTTTTAATGTGCGGCCCACTGTACTTTGGATATATCAATACCGTCTTTAAACATTTCCCAAAGCGGCGATAATTCTCTTAATTTATCAATCTTACTTTTCATTAACTCAATCGTGTAATCCACATCATCTTCAGTGGTAAAACGACCGATTGAGAAACGAATCGAGCTATGTGCTAATTCATCACTACGACCCAAAGCACGCAATACATAGCTAGGTTCTAAGCTGGCTGAAGTACATGCAGAACCGCTTGATACTGCAATGCCTTTAACTGCCATAATCAAAGATTCGCCTTCAACATAATTGAAGCTGATATTTAAATTGTGCGGCACGCGTTGCTCTAAATCGCCATTCACATACACTTCTTCCATATCCTGCAAACCATGTAAAAGCTTATCGCGCAGTTTGCGAATACGTGCATTTTCAACATCCATCTCTTCACGTGCGATTCTAAATGCTTCGCCCATACCAACAATTTGGTGCGTTGCTAAAGTACCAGAACGCATACCGCGTTCATGACCGCCACCATGCATTTGCGCTTCAATACGAATGCGCGGTTTACGGCGAACGTACAACGCGCCAATACCTTTAGGGCCATAAGTTTTATGCGCACAAAAGCTCATTAAATCAACAGGCAATTTTTCTAAATCAATATGTACTTTACCGGTTGCCTGCGCGGCATCTACATGAAAAATCACATTGTTTTCACGGCAAATATTACCAATCGCCGTAATATCTTGAATCACGCCAATTTCATTGTTTACCAGCATCACAGATGCTAATACGGTATCTGGCTGTATCGCTGCTTTGAACTTAGCTAAATCAATCAAACCATTTGGTTCTGGTTCTAAATAAGTGGCAGTAAAACCAACGCGCTCAAGCTCACGCACTGCATCAATTACTGCTTTATGCTCAGTAGCGACAGTAATAATGTGCTTACCTTTACCGCTGTAAAAGTTTGCTGCACCTTTGATGGCTAAGTTATTAGACTCTGTCGCACCTGAAGTCCACACGATTTCACGTGGGTCAGCACCTACTAGTTTCGCTACTTCTTCGCGTGCATTTTCTACCGCTTTTTCGGCAGTCCAACCATAAGGGTGGCTACGTGAGGCAGGGTTGCCAAAATGTTCTGTGATATAAGGAATCATCATGGCGGCCACACGCGGATCTACTGGCGTAGTGGCTGAGTAGTCTAAATAAACTGGTGGCCCTGATTCATCGTGTAAACTTTTCGCAAGACCATTCACATCAAATAAATCTTTTTTAATTGGCATTTCTATTGTTGCTGACATAACGTTAATTCATCCTTGCATTTTATAATTTGGTTACCCTGAGCAGTCTAATGCTGCTTTTATGTTGTATTTTTATGCCGCTATCGCGGTTAATTCTTTCAAGCGTTTGACTTCGTTATTCAAAGTCACTAAAAAATCATTCACTTGGGCTGGTGTGTTCGTTGCATCAAAACTCACCCGCACTGCGCCGCGTGCTAAATCTTTATCTATACCCATGGCCAGTAATACGTTGCTAGGCTCAGTGCTATCGCTTGAGCAGGCAGAGCCGCTAGCCACTGCATAACCTTTACGATCTAAAGCCATCACCAATGTTTCACCCTCAATACCATTCATTGCGAAAAAGCTAGTATTCGGCAATCGTGCTACTTTGTTTCCAAAAATCATGACACTAGATTTAATCGAACCAATGTCTACTAATCCTTGCTCAAACTGGTCACGTAATAACTGTGTATGTGAAGCGTAATGGATTCGATTCGCCACCGCTAATTCACAAGCGACACCAAACCCTACAATCGCCGCCACGTTTTCTGTGCCGCTACGTAAACCTTTTTCTTGCCCACCACCATGCAACAATGGCTGTATATCTACGCGCTTATCTAATATAAGCGCCGCCGCGCCTTGCGGACCGTGTATCTTATGGCTTGAAACTGTCATCGCATGTACATTCAAATCAGTAAAGCTTAGAGGTATTTTTCCTAAGCCCTGTACTGCGTCAGTATGTATAAAAGCACCTACTGCGCGTGCCAATTCAGCAACTATAGCGACTTCTTGTATCACGCCAGTTTCGTTATTGGCTAACATCACCGAAACTAAACTTGTCGGCAATGTAAGTTGCTGCTGCAAATTCTCTAAACTTAGTTTACCGCTGCTATCAACTGCGATTGGCTTGCTGCTGTAACCAAACTGTTGCATCATCAAAGCGGGACGAGTGACACATGGATGCTCGATCGCGCTAGTTAAAATCTGTGCAGACGGTAGATTGCCTGCCATGCCTTTTATTGCAAAATTATTCGCTTCAGTACCATTTGCCGTAAAAACAACCTGTGAACTGTAAGCCCCGCAGGCTTCTGCGACTTGCACTCTAGCATGCTCTACTGCATCGCGTGCTGACCTGCCGTATACATGCCGACTGGTCGGATTGCCGCTTTGAGAGCTTAACCACGGCAACATCGATTCCAAAACGCGGCTATCTAGTGCGGTTGTTGCATTGTTATCGAAATAAACATTAGCCATTGTTTAAAATTAAACGCTTGAAAACTAAACCGCGACTGCTTCAGGCATTGCAATGCTTACATTCACACCTGTTCCATTTTTAGCGCTTCCACAACCACGCGGCGTAATTAACACTTTTTGACCGCTATTCTGCGAAGCCACCATGTCTGCCAAGCTAATACCATCAAGGTAATCTAAAATCTTACTATTTAACGTTGCCCATAAATCATGCGTCATACAACGCCCTTCATCACGACAGTTTTCATGACCACCACACTGTGTAGCATCAATTTGCTCGTCTACCGCGTTAATGATTTCAGCAACTGAAATATGCGCATAGTTCTTTGCAAGTTTGTAACCACCACCAGGCCCACGTACACTACTCACCAATCCTTGACGACGTAGTCGGCTAAAGAGTTGCTCTAAATAAGAAAGCGAAATACTTTGGCGCTCACTGATGCCAGCTAATGTGACTGGCTTAATGCCAACGCCAAATTTAGCTTCGTTCATCGCGAGGTCAAGCATCGCTGTAACAGCAAATCTTCCTTTAGTCGTGAGTTTCATGCTTGGTTTAATACCTAAATAATTAACTAACCGTATTACATCAAAATAATATAATACCTTACAATTTTAGTCAACTATTATGCAGGTTTAGTTCCTGCTATTTTAGGGAGATTTATCTTTAGATTTATTCACAACTTATTTACTAGGGGTGTGCTTAGCATCGTGCGTAATATCAAATGCCTCAGCTACTTCAGCGTCTGAACTAGAGTCTGCACCTAATGCTTGTAATTGCAACGTAAGCGCAGCTAATTTTGCATCTTGGGCAAGGCTATGATCAAGCAAAGTTTGCAATGTTTTCGCCATCGCTTCAGGGTTAAATTGATCATTCTCATTGCCGACGGCATAGGCGGTGAAGCTGGCATTTTTTGCAGATTTAGCTGATTGAGCATCTTTATCTGCTTTTTCCTCTTCTAAAATACGCGCAGGAATTCCCACTGCTGTGGCATTAGCAGGTACATCTTTAACAACTACGGCATTAGAGCCGATTTTAGCGCCGGCACCTACCGTGATTGGGCCTAATACTTTAGCACCAGCACCAATGACTACGCCACTTTCTAAGGTTGGGTGACGTTTACCTTTATTCCACGAAGTGCCGCCCAATGTTACGCCATGGTACAACGTGCAATCATCGCCTATCACTGCGGTCTCGCCAATGACTACCCCCATGCCGTGGTCAATAAACACACGTCGACCAATAGTAGCACCCGGATGAATTTCAATGCCTGTTAGCCAGCGGCCAATGTGCGAGCTAAAACGCGCTAGCCAATAAAAACGATGTTGCCATAACCAATGAGACAAACGGTGCATTAAAAGGGCATGCACGCCTGGGTAAGTGGTAATGATTTCCCAGTGCGTTCTGGCCGCGGGGTCGCGTTCAAAAACGATAGAAATATCTTCTTTAATGTGGTTAAACATACTGGCCTTAAATACCTTAGTATTTATCGTGTTTTCTAGGCGTTACCGTGAGCGTAAGTATGCCACGTAACAGGTTCACTTCTTCTTTTTCTAGCCGAATTCTGGCATAAATACGACGCATGCGTTCCATCAGTTTCTTAGGGGCAGCAGGGTTTAAATAGCCAATATGCAGCAACGTTTCTTCTAAGTGTGTATAAAAACCTTCTAGGCTATCAATCGTTGCTAACTCAGTCGTAGTATTGGGGGTGAGTTGCGCATCTTCAAGGCTTGCGTTTTCTAAAACCGCCATTCTGAGCTCATAGCACATGATTTGCACGGCTGCGGCTAGATTAAGTGAGGTGTAATCCGGGTTGGCCGGAATCATCGCCAACATTTGGCAATGATCAAGCTCTGCATTAGATAAGCCACTCATTTCGGTGCCAAAAACCAGTGCAACAGGCTGCGTAGATGCAATCTCAACCGCTTTAGACGCAGCAGTACGAACATTGACTAACTCATGCGAAAGGCTGCGTTTGCGCGCACTTAACCCAATCGCATAAGCACAGCCCGTTAGCGCTTCAGCGAGCGTTTCAGTCACAATCGCATTTTCAAGCAAATCTGCTGCACCAGTAGATAACGCGGTGGCATGCGCATCTGGAAAACTATCTGGCTTAACCAAGTAAAGATGCTGTAAGCCCATGGTTTTCATGGCACGCGCGGCTGAGCCTATGTTGCCGGGATGGCTGGTTTGGCAAAGGATTACGCGAAAATTTTGCAGCGTAGGCAAGTTTTTAGAGTCTAATTCTGAGAGCATATATTTAAATGTTTATTTAATAATCGTTAATTTTATAGAATCTAATTTTGCAGTGACGGCAATAACCGTTAAAATGCTATTTTATCAGTTCTTTAACACGACCTTAATTTAGTTTTATATGCCTCATGTGCATGTGAATTTTTGCGTGATAAAAACCGAACACTTACTAGATTCGAGAAAATATGCATCCTATGCTATCAAACGCAGTGAAAGCTGCTCGCCGTGCTGGCAATATTATTACACGCGCCTCTGAAGACATTGGCTCACTTAAGATTCAAACCAAAACTTATAATGACTTTGTCACTGAAGTGGATAAAGCTGCTGAGCAGGCTATTATTGATACGCTTAAAGAGCTGTATCCAACGCACGGTTTTTTAGGTGAAGAAAGCGGCGAATCTAATATTGAATCTGACTTCATTTGGATTATAGATCCACTGGATGGTACGACCAACTTTTTACACGGCTTGCCGCAATATTGTATTTCAATCGCGCTACAAGAACGCGGTGTGTTGATGCATGCCGTTGTGTATGACCCTAACAGAAATGACTTATTCACTGCCACTAAAGGTCGCGGTGCATTTTTGAACGACAAACGTATTCGCGTCACCCAGCGTACTAAACTACAAGATGCTTTGGTGGGAACAGGTTTTCCGTTCCGTGACTTTACGCATCTAGATACGTATTTAGACATGTTAAAAGACATGATCAAGAAAACCACTGGTATTCGTCGCCCAGGTTCAGCTGCGTTAGATTTGGCTTACGTAGCTGCGGGCTGGTACGATGGTTTTTGGGAAATAGATTTATCAACTTGGGATATTGCCGCTGGTGGTTTAATCGTGCAAGAAGCTGGTGGTATTGTTGGAGACTTTGAAGGTAATGAATCTTGGCTGAAAACAGGGAATATCGTTGCAGCAAACCCAAAGATATTCTCTCAGATGTTGCAAACGTTAAGACCACATTTAACGGATGATCTTAAAACGCCCAAGTAAACTAAGCCGTAAATGGGGTCGTTTTAAAGTGGCGTTTTTTAATTAGTGTTTTTATCTTAAGTGATTGCTTGGTTTAGTTTGCAATTTAAAAAAGTGTAAATAAATGATAGAACCTGTATTTAAACAATATGTAAAAAATGCTTTAAATGACGGTTCTAAAGCTTTAGCCTCACATCACGCGCCTAATCTCGTGGCAGATTTAATTGCACAGATTAGACCTTCTAAGCCGCAGCAAGTCGATGCGGCAATCAAAGCTATTCAAGCACTTTGTTATTTGCTCAATAGTGATGCTGAAAAAGCCCGATTATTGCGTGAAGCGATACTTCAGTTATTAAGTGAACGTAAACCTATTTCATTGTTTTTGTTGGCACGTCATTCCGTATTCACGGGCTTTTTTACCGAGATGCGCCGTCGTATCTCGCACAAGTTTCTCCCTGAAGCGATTGATAGCTCTTATCTCATTGATTTATTTGCACTTTTCTTTACTAAAGAAAGTGATGAGATTTGGGTTCTGGCAGTGCCAAACGCAGTGTGGGAGGAGCTCATTGTTGCGATAAGATTCAATGAGGCATCTGTTGAAATTACGGAGCCTTGTCGTCAAAACCTGTTGGCTGCGACACAAGTACTTTCTTATCGTATTGCCGCGCTGGGCTTAGAGCCGGAGCTATTAAGAAATCACCCTGAGCTAGAGCAGCACACTTCACCATTTATCACGCAACAAGTTGAGCTTGCTGAATTTTTAGCATCGCCTGATCAAAATAGCTCTGATTTTAATGCGAACACTAAGCAAGCTGACATTAAACATATTTTGGTAATGCTTGATCAATGCAACGCTATTATTCTCAAAATTCGCCGCAACAGTGCGCAAACAGGCACCAGTATTCACCTTACCTATTTGTTGCAGCGAATGGCGCAGCAAATTGCACGTTTAGAAAAGCTGCTACATATACTTGATTGTTTAGGTCCAGATAATCATTGCCAAGATATTGCTGATAACGGGAGTACGGAGGCGAGTGAGCTTGCGATCCATAAAAGTGCAAATCCTGAAGTTGTAAAACTATTCAAAGAGTTGGTTTACAGTGAGTGTCATAAAAACGATGTAAGTGAACATTGGCAAGAAAACGTCGAGGTCATGGCGCTACGTGTCACAGAAAATGCTAGCCGTACGGGTGAGCATTATATTACCGAAAATCGTACCGAATATTTCGCGCTGATGCGATCAGCAATGGGCGCGGGTATCATCGTAGGATTCATGGCGCTTATTAAGATTTTTGTAGCCAAGCATCATTTAGCACCACTAACAGAAGCCATTTTGTTTAGTTTAAATTATGGCTTAGGGTTTATATTAATTCACATTTTGCATTTCACAGTAGCCACTAAACAACCAGCCATGACTGCAGCTGCCATTGCAGCTAGTATTGATGCTAGCGATAGTAAATCTAAGGAAATGAATAACCTAATCGCGATGATTGCCAATACCACGCGTAGCCAAATCATCGCAATTTTTGGTAATGTGGTATTGGCGGTGCCTGTTGCGATGCTGATTGCATGGAGCATATTTTACTTTACAGGCCAGCATGCTGTATTGCCAGAAAAAGCCCATCACATACTTTTAGATGTTGATCCTCTTCATACGGGTGCGTTGTTTTATGCGGGTGTAGCTGGAGTTTGTTTATTTTTGTCTGGCTTAATCGCTGGTTATCACGATAATTTAGCCGTATACAACAATATTCCACAGCGTTTACGTGCGCTTAAGTGGCTACAAAAAGTGTTAGGTATTTCGCGTTTGGACCGCGTAGCAAATTACGTAGAAAATAACTTAGGTGCGCTGGCCGGTAATTTTTACTTTGGTTGCTTGTTAGGTGGTGCCACTCTAATTGGCATATTGTTTGGTTTGCCATTTGATGTGCGTCATATTACCTTGTCATCGGCGTCTGTTGGTTTTGCAGTGGTTGGGTTAGACTTTATGATTGCTTGGCAGACCATTGCTTATGTATCATTAGGTTTAATCTTAATCGGCTTTATGAATCTCACTGTGAGTTTTGGCTTAGCTTTATACGTGGCAATGAAGTCGCGTAAAGTGCGCTTTAAGCAGTGGCGGCTACTGATAAAAAACTTGGCGAGCAGGCTGAACCAGCATCCATGGGAATTTATCATGCCGCCAAAAAAATCATTGGCTCCATCGATTGATGCATTAGCTGAGACACCAGTTAAAGCAACAGTTAAAGGCATTGAAGTAAAAGTAAAAGTAAATAAGCATTAAATGCACTAAAGCAGCATATTGAGTATGTCTACGATAATGAGCAAATTTTTGAAGCGGGCTACTTTCAAAAACGTAGTTTTGCTGATGGTCGGTTTATTCATCACAGCAATTTTCATCTGGTATTGCAACTTAAAACCTTCAAATAATCGAGATTGGCAGACTGACGTAGCGGTGCTGCCAGAAGCCACTATTAACGGCAATCTTGTGACCATACGTAACATTCGTAATTTTGATTACCGTACCGAGCTTGACTATACGCCCGCCTATTACGACAAACAGTTTGACCTCAATAAGTTGCGAGGCGTGGATTTGGTTGCAACTTATTGGATGGGTCCAGCGATAGCGCACATATTTTTGAGTTTTGATTTTGGTGACAATGACCATGTTGCGATTTCTATAGAAGCGCGTAAAGAAAAAGGTGAGGCTTATTCAACCTTAAAAGGTTTTTTTCGCCAATATGAGCTCTATTACGTAGTTGCGGATGAGCGTGATTTGATTCGTCTACGCACTAATTACCGCCGTGACCCTCCTGAGCAAGTGTATGTATATCGCACGCACAGTGCTTTAAATAGTGATAAAAAGTTATTTTTAGAATATATTAAAAAAATCAATACA
>JACMNP010000136.1 GCA_014378495.1 Methylotenera sp.
AACTCCCGTGCGGTAAAAATACGGCCACCTTGCTCATTCACATACTCACGTGCTTCACGCACACCAGATGAACGAATACCAATCTGGATAAATAATGTAGGGTCAACCAACCCTTCTTGAATCGCCTCATAGACCCAAGTGCCATGACCAGAAGGCTCACCGAAATGGCTTTCCCAAGTATCGCAATGCGCATCAAAATGAATGCAGGCAAGCGGCTGTTTGTAATGCGCATAATAAGCGCGTAACAAGGGTAGTGTGATTGAATGATCGCCCCCCAACCAAACCATTTCATGCTGCGCAATCAGCGCGCTAGCTTGCGGAATCAACGCTGCTCGCATGGTTTCTAAGCTGGTATTAGGCAGCAGTAAATTGCCTAAATCAACGCTGTCATTCACTGGTGTAGTGTCAAATAAAGGATGCTCATCGCCACACAACATATGGCTTGCTTGACGTATCGCATTCGGACCGAATCTTGCGCCTGGCCTATTCGTTACACAGCCATCCCAAGCGATGCCCGCTATAGCAAAACGTTTAACGGGCTTTTCAGCAGTAGCTGTGTCATGCAAGCTTTCTGCAGCTGACCTTTCTATAGCCAGGCCCAAAAAACCGCCTGTAGAAGTATAAGGAAACCCGTGATTCATGTTGCTGCTCCGTGACAGTTTTTTCGTTCATTCTCAACGCATAATGACGAAAATATAGTGTTATAAACGCTTGAATGCGTAATTTAGTTGTGTAGTTAATTTACTAGATGGTAAACTATTTTTTGGTTTAATAAATAGAGCCATTTTAGCGATTTTTTTAGAACCACTTTGCAAATTGTTGATAATAAAACGGCTATGCTAAATCCCAATCTCTTACAACGTAACGCCGAACAACTGCTGGCAGATGAACGGGCGCGTTACTTAGAAACTCATCCACGTTCGATTGCACTGTCACAGCAAGCCAACCAGCATTTTTTATACGGTGTACCCATGCATTGGATGAATGATTGGGGCACACCAACGCCACTATTTGTGGCTCATGCGCAAGGCGCCCACTTCACCTGCGCTGATGGCATAGACCACACTGATTTTTGTTTAGGCGATACTGGCGCGATGTTTGGTCACAGCCCTGCACCAGTAGCAAAGGCAATTGCCGCACAAGCAAGTAGTGGATATACCACTATGTTGCCTTCAACCTTGGCGCCAGAAGTAGGCGTAGCATTGGCTGAACATTTCGGACTGCCTTATTGGCAACTTGCAACGACGGCAACCGACGCGAATCGATTTGTACTGCGCTGGGCGCGCGCCGTTACCGGGCGTAAAAAATTATTGGTGTTTGATGGCTGCTATCACGGCACTGTGGATGACACGATGGTGGACGTAGCAATGGCTGAAGGGTTTGAACAAGACAACACCATCAATCGTGCCAGCCTGCTAGGCCAAGTGCATGACTTAGGTTTGCATACCATTGCAGTGGCATTTAACGATATTGCCGCGGTTGAGCGCGAATTAGCAAAAGGTGAAATCGCCTGCATTCTCACAGAGCCTGCCCTCACCAACTGCGGCATGGTACCTGCAAAAGCTGGCTTTATTGAAGCATTACGTGCACTCACCACCCAATACGGTAGTTTATTAGTGTTAGATGAAACCCACACCATCTCTACCGGGCGTGGTGGCTGGGCAAAGAATAATCAGGTTATCCCAGACTTTTTAGTAGTTGGCAAACCAATTGCAGGCGGCCTGCCAGCCGCAGCTTATGGCTTTAGTGCAGAACTAGCCACACGTATGAAAGCCGCCAAAGACAGCGCACCTGCTGGCCATTCAGGCATAGGTACTACATTATCTGGCAACATGATGACGCTAGCCGCCATACATGCCACCTTAACTGAAGTCTCAACCGAAGCTGCTTATGAACATATGTTAACGCTAGCGGAGTCGTTAGAAAAACAGCTCACAACATCAATCAAATCGCATGATTTACCTTGGAACATCACGCGCTTGGGTGCAAGGCTAGAACTACAATTTTGTGCTGAAACACCAAAAAATGCGCAAGAGGCAAGAGCAGCACAAAACGATAGTTTAGAAGGCGCAATTCATCTTTATTTGTTAAATCGTGGTGTGTTACTCACCCCTTTTCATAACATGATGTTGGTTTGCCCAGAGACTAATGTTGCAGACATTGAGCGATTGGTGGATATGTTTAATGAGTGTTTGGATGTGCTTATCCAACGAAAGTGTGTATGAAAAAATTAACTTATACAAACTATTAGCTTAACTAAACTATTTATATTTTCTCTGAAGCCTCAACCTGAAACGATTCCCCAGTAGCAAAAAACTGCCCACCAGCTACATAATGCATGGTTCTATTCAGCGGATTATCGCCAAAGTGCCAGCGGTTATCTGTATAGACTTCGGCATTTGAATAGGCGGCAATCACTTCTGCAATAATGATGTCGTAACGGTCACTAGCGTCTGGAATCACTTTGCATTCTAGCCATGCGGCGCATTCTTCTATCATGGGTGCGGCTATTTTTTGTGATGGAAAAGTGTTTAGATTAAACGCTGCAAATTTATCTAAATCCTTGCCTGAATTTGAACCGACAGCCAAGGTTTGCTCGGCAATCGCGCGTAATGGCAGCTGCAAACCAAACTCGCCACTGGCATCGACTAATTCACGCGTTAGAGTATTGCTATCCATAATCACAATGACTTTGGGCGGGTCAAAATCTAAAGCCATCGCCCATGATGCCGCCATCACATCACGACGGCCGCTGTGCGCACTGGTGACCAAAGTAACAGGCCCATGGTTGAGTAATTGCGAGCAGCGCGACAGCTCAACGGGCTGCCTGCTTTTATTTAAATCATCCATACTTAAATTATCAATGCTCAAATCACTCATGCTAATGAAACTATCGCCTCGATTTCTACCAATACATCACGTGGCAATTTAGCCACTTGTACCGTTGACCTTGCTGGTGCATGGCCACCGAATGCTTCGCCATAAACACCATTCATCGCAACGAAATCATCCAAATTTTTAAGAAATACTGTGGTCTTCACTACTTTTGATAAATCTGCCCCTGCTGCTTCAACCACCGCTTTTAAGTTGGCTAATACCTGTGTGGTTTGCACTACGATATCGCCATTATTCAACGTACCATCTGCGCGCAATGGAATTTGGCCTGAAGTGAATAACAAATCTCCCACAACAATGGCTTGTGAGTAAGGGCCGATAGCGGCTGGAGCGTTTGGAGTTTGGATGACTTTCATAAACTGACCTTTATAAAATAATATTAGCGTTACATTTTACTAGATTTATTTCTTTACCGTCATTCTCGCATACGATTTTGCAAACGCTTCAGCGCTAAGCAAATCGGAGTGCCCGTGGTGCCTAGGCGGGAATCCATTTTAAGAATGTAACAAAATTCAACATGGATTCCCGCCTACGCGAGAATGACGAACTTAAGTATATTTCTAGAGTATTTAAATATCTGTGTAAGTAAATTGTACGCGCTTCACATTACAAAACAATTCATAAGCGATTGTGCCTGCACTGCTTGCTATCTCATTGGCTGGTACTTGGTCGCCCCATAACTCTACTTGGCTGCCTATGGTGGCTATTGGAATATCGGTTAAATCAACAAATAACATATCCATTGAAACACGGCCAATCAGCCTAGTCATTTTGCCGTCTACCGCCATCGGCGTACCTGTCACTGCTGATCTTGGATAGCCATCTGCGTAGCCACAAGCCACTACGCCAACCATGGTATCGCACTCGGCAGTAAATATGCTGCCGTAACCAATCGCTTCACCTTTGGTGATTTTGCGCATAGAAATAATCCGCGAGGTCAGCTGCATCACTGGTTTTAACAGCTCTTTTTGATTTGCCAATGCAGCGTTCGTATAGAGCGGATTCGCGCCATACAACATAATGCCAGGGCGTGACCACTGCGTTACTATTTTAGGCAAACTTTGCTGAGCCAAACCTTGAAAATTCCGGGTTTGCGGCCAACCTAATACTGCGGCAGAGTTAGCTAAACTGATTTCGGTATTGTTTATATTCAACACAGACACAGTTTGCTTAAAGACTTCTATTTGTTGCTGCGTATGTGCAGAATTTAGATTATCCGCATTTGCAAAATGACTCATCAGTACGATTTTTGCTACGTTCGGATGGTTATTAAGGCGCAAATACGCACGATTATATTCATCTGGCGATAACCCTACACGGTGCATGCCACTATCCATCTTTAGCCAAATCTGCAGTGGTTTAGTCAGCTTAGCGGCGAGTAAAATCTCTATCTGCCATAGATGATGAATGACTAACCATAGATTATTCGCCACAATATCTGGTAATTCTGCTGCTTCAAAAAAACCTTCTAGTAACAAAATTGGCGCAGTAATACCTGCCTCGCGCAATTGTAAGGCTTCTTCAATCGCTGCGACGGCAAAGCCATCTGCCTCACTTTCTATCGCTTTCGCACATTGCACCGCGCCGTGCCCATACGCATTGGCTTTAATTACAGCAAGCGCTTTGCCGCCATGGAATTGTTTGGCGATACGATAATTATGCCTAAAAGCATCTAGGCGAATGTGGGCGATTGCAGGGCGAGACATTATTTAATTGATACCTCTAAAACTGTCATACCGACGAAAATCGGACTCCAGCGTCTTTTGAGTCACGGGGTTCGGTATCAAGTACGGAGTGAACCACTAGATAGTTGATATTGTTGAGTAGAATGAGCACGATTGTACCGATTTAGCGCAAAATCGTCACTTTGAATCGACGTCTGCTGATTAGCCAACAAATCCGCTAACACTTGTCCAGAGCCGCAAGCCATTGTCCAACCTAGTGTACCGTGACCAGTATTGAGCCATAGATTATCATGTTGAGGCGAATTAGAAGCACGACCTATAATGGGCGTACCGTCTGGTGTCATTGGGCGCAAACCTGTCCAAAACTTGGCTTGAGCAGTATCTCCTGCATTGGGAAACAAGCCATTCAAGACCATCTCTAAAGTTTCACGGCGACGTGGATTTAAACTCAAATCAAAGCCTGCTAACTCCGCCATGCCGCCGACTCTAATGCGGTTATCAAAGCGCGTAATCGCGACTTTGTAGGTTTCATCCATCACCGTAGAAACTGGCGCTAATGCATCATTAATAATTGGCACCGTTAGCGAATAACCTTTTACGGGGTACACGGGTATTTGCAAGCATAAACCTAGCAATAACTCACGGGAGTAACTACCAAGCGCAACTACATATTGATCCGCTTGTAGCGTTTCTTTACCATTTTCAGTAGTCACTTCAACACTGCTTAATTTATTATTTGAAATGATTAATTTATCAATCGTTACGTTTTGAATAAATTTCACACCTAGCACCTGCGCTTTAATCGCTAGCTGCGTAGTAAAAAGTTGGCAGTCTCCTGTTTCATCATTAGGTAAACGCAAGCCGCCTAACAGCTTATCTTTAACTGCAGCCAAGCCTGGCTCAACCAGCACACAGCCTTCTGGATCAAGATGCTCGAATGGCACGCCTAACCTACTTAATACGGCAATATCTTTTGCTTCTGCCGCTAACTGTTTAGTGGTTCGAAATACTTGTAGTGTGCCTTGCGTTCGGGCTTCGTAATTGATGCCAATCTCACCGCGTAAAGTGTCTAAACAATCACGGCTATATTCTGCCAAACGTACCATGCGCTCTTTGTTAAGGTCATAGCGTTTTGCAGTACAGTTTTGTAAAAGCTTGAGTGTCCATTGCAGTTGCCAGAGCGTGCCATCTGGCTTTACTGCAAGAGGTGAGTGGCGCTGCA
>JACMNP010000137.1 GCA_014378495.1 Methylotenera sp.
ATCTAGCGCCCCTCGATCTAGAAAGTGCGTATATGTAATACTGCACTTTTGTCTCAATATGAGACTACTCTAACCAAAATACCACTAGATAAACCCCAATAATATAAATGAATAGTGGTAAAAATAAATCATTGTATTTCAACGCATCTTTGACTATGATGGTGCAACACTAAAACACACCATAAGAGATTATCATGGCAGATAACACACCCTCACCTCTTACACCTGAACAATTAAGCAAAATATGGGATGAAGCTTTTCATACCTTCAGAGGTAATAATGAAAAGTTAAAAAACGCTTATGGCATGCTGATGCTTGCTACCAAGCTAGGCTGGAAACCTGTTTACCTAATGCACAGCCGCGCATCAATTAAAGAATATGAAAAAATATTAAATGTAGATATTAAGATGATGTTCCCACCTGTAGGTGAACATGCAGAGCGATCAAGAGCATGGCGAATCGCTGGAAGGCTTTCTAACTTTTGGAAAGCTGTTAAGGGTGAGTACCCCGAAAAGACCAATTCTGTAGAATTAGAGTAAGTGTATTGACAAGTAACACTAGTGCATTGTAGAGTAGCACTACTTTGTCAATTGGGGTTCGCCATGAAATGGGTTCTGATCTGTAAAATTTGTGAGCTAGTAGGATATAGTGATGACGCAATTAGAGCAAAAATAGCTAGAGGAATATGGCTGGAAAGCGTGCATTGGAGGAAAGCACCTGATGGTCGGTTAGTTTTCAATATGGAGGCAATCCAAAAATGGATGGAAAGCAAGGCATAACGCCTAGAAACCACAGCATACAAATTGATTTCTATTATTTGGGTAAGCGTTTTAGAGAAACGCTAAAGCTTGAACCAACAAAAGCTAACTTGCTAATGGCTCAAAGGCTAAAAACAACAATTCAATATGAAATATCAATGGGTACTTTTTCATTTGAAAAACATTTTCCAAATAGTAAAAATACTAAGTTTGGCATTAAATCAAATAATAAGACCATTTCTCAAGCACTTGATGATTACATGAGAACAGCTCAGAGATCATTTGAAAAAAGTACAATTCGAGGGTATTTAAGCGCAATAAACTTTTATTTAAAACCAAACTTTGGGCATATCAGATTAGCCGATCTAACATCTGCTGATGTTAAAAACTGGATTGCGACTTTAGACATATCTGAAAAACGAATCAATAATGTTTTAATTCCATTACGAACAATATTTTCAGATGCTTATTCCGATGAATTAATTGATAAAAACCCAATGTTACGGGTTAAAAATTTACCAGTTAAAACTGATGAACCAAATCCTTTGACACCTGCTGAAGCTGAGGCTGTTCTAAAAGAACTACCACCTGAAGGTAAAAACTTAATCCAATTCGCAATTTGGACGGGTTTAAGAACATCTGAATTGATAGCTCTTGAATGGCGAGATATTGATTTTGAAGCTGGTTTAATTAGAGTACGCAGAGCGATTGTTAATAAACACGCAAAACAGCCAAAAACTAAATCGGGTGAACGTGACGTTAGAATTTTCCCACCTACTTTGGAGGCTTTGTTAAATCAAAAGCAATTCACTTATTCTGAAAATGCACAGGTTTTTAGCAATCCACAAACAAAAAAAGCTTGGTCAACAGATGCACAAATAAGAAGAACACTTTGGATTCCAGCGCTTAAAAAAGCGAATGTTACTTATAGAACACCTTATCAAACACGTCATACTTACGCTAGCACCCTACTTTCACTCGGTGAAAATCCCATGTGGGTTGCTGGACAAATGGGTCATAAAGATTGGGCTATGATTCACAGAGTTTATGGTCGTTGGATTCCAGATGTTGATAAGACCGCTGGAAGTAAAACAATGGCTAAATGGTCAGAGAATGGTCAGAGAGGCACTATAAATGGTTGATTTAATTGAGTTAGCTGAAGTTTCAAGTCCCTCTTTCCCACAATAGACGCCACTCTCGAAAGATTGGGGCGTTTTCTTTTTAGGCCATAGCTTAAATAATCCCGCAGAAAAGTGCTGTCTCGCGCTTAATTAAACATCTCTAATAATTGATTTTTACTGCACCGATAGCTATAAATCCACTGAATCTACTGTGAATTTTTAATTTTTATGTGCAACAACGCACAGACCGTAAAATTTCATAGAAATATTCTTTGCGTCATAAATAATAAAAACTTTAAATCACTAAGGGAATATTACGAGCTTAAGTGCTGAATTATTCAACTACTAAGAAGCGGTGCTCGGTAATCTACTGGAAACTTTAGAAGCGAACCGTATTAACGCTTAACTTGATTAACGCTTAATTTGCCGACTTGAGCTATAAAATCTAATTATGCTGGGATTTTTTATCAGTAGAAGCTAACTATTTCACATGATTGGAATCATATTCGAACTATGGATTTAATTATCGCCCGACCAGAAGGTTTATATTGCCCTATAGGCGATTTTTATATTGACCCATGGCGCCCTGTAGACCGTGCAGTCATCACGCACGGGCACAGTGATCATGCTAGAACTGGTAATAATCATTACTTAACGGCTGAAGCTGGCAAAAATATTCTGCTAAAACGCTTAGGTCATGATATTCAACTCAACACGCTTAAATATGGTGAAGTGATCAACCACCATGGTGTTAATCTCAGCTTGCATCCTGCTGGTCATGTGTTGGGTTCATCTCAAGTGCGTCTTGAATATAAAGGCGAAGTTTGGGTTGCCTCAGGGGATTACAAATTAGAGAACGACGGCATTTGTACGCCTTTCGAGCACGTTCGTTGTCATACT
This sequence comes from Methylotenera sp., assembly GCA_014378495.1. Classification (GTDB taxonomy): domain Bacteria; phylum Pseudomonadota; class Gammaproteobacteria; order Burkholderiales; family Methylophilaceae; genus Methylotenera. The sequence continues at coordinate 2,780 of JACMNP010000137.1, forward strand.
TTTATTACAGAATCAACCTTTGGTCTGCCTATCTACAAGTGGCAACCACAAGTCAATATTTTCAAAGATATCAATAGCTGGTGGAGACAGAACGCAGAGAACAATCGGACTACTGTGCTGTTTTGTTATGCATTCGGCAAGGCACAACGTCTTATCTCTGGGCTTGATGCTTCCATTGGTCCAATTTTAGTGCATGGTGCAGTAGAGCCTCTCAATCAGATTTATCGTGAAGCTGGGGTGTATCTTCCAGAAACTCAGTATGTAAGTGCATTGACTGATACTTCTAAATTACGTCAAAGCATAGTCATTGCACCACCCTCCGCACAAGGTACTAGCTGGATGAAACGCTTTGGCGATTACTCTGATGGTTTTGCAAGTGGTTGGATGCAGCTACGGGGCAATCGTCGACGTCGTGGCATAGAACGTGGCTTTATCATGTCAGACCATGCTGATTGGCCTGATTTATTAACAGCGATTGAAAATACAAGAGCAGAACGTGTTTTTGTGACGCATGGTCAAGTTAACGTACTCGTTCGCTACTTAACAGAACTTGGCCTAGATGCGCAGGGATTTGTGACTGAATATGGAGATGAAGAATTAGAAGAAGTAGAGTGTGTTAATTTAGCTGAAGCAACCGTTCCCGAAAATACACCTGAAAATATTGATGAAATGAGCACTGGTGAAATGAGCACTAGTAAAATAAATGGTGAAATAAATATATGAAAGCTTTCGCTAATTTATACACATTACTTGATAGAACAACCAGCAGCAATGTCAAAATTAGTGCGATGGTTGCCTACTTTACAAACGCTTCACCAAACGATGCAGCGTGGGCTGTTTATTTTTTAGCGGGTGGCAAACCTAGACAAATTGTTACAACAAAGCTTTTAAGACAGCTTGTGATTAATGCATCTTTACTACCTGAGTGGTTGTTTGAAGAAAGTTATCATGCGGTAGGTGATTTAGCCGAAACAATCACATTGATATTACCTAAGCCAGAAGTGACTTTAAAAGACACTGAAGGTCTTGCAATATGGATTGAGCAAAAGTTATTACCATTAAGAGGACTAGCGCCAGAAGAGCTTATTCCTAAATTACTGAATTTTCTCTATCAGCTGGATAAAGAAAGTCAATTTGTATGTATTAAATTGATTACTGGTAATTTAAGAGTTGGCGTTTCTAAATTATTGGTGACACGTGCGTTAGGGCTGTTTGCGGGCGTAGATGCCAAACGTGTCGCGCAACGTTTAGTAGGTTATACAAGTATTACGGTGCTCCCAAATGAAGATTTATATCAAAGACTGATTGCACCTGTTACTGCTGACTCTTTAGATGAAAGAGATGCGGGGCAGCCTTATCCATTCTTTCTTGCGCACCCTTTACAAATTGATTTAGAAGATTTTCAGATACAACTCGGTGAGCCAAGTGATTGGCAAATCGAATGGAAGTGGGATGGCATTCGCGCGCAAATAGTCAAACGTGAGAATCAATTATGGGTTTGGTCTAGGGGCGAAGAGCTGGTCACAGAAAGATTCCCAGAGCTTGCGGCATTATCAGATTATTTACCAGATGGTACGGTCTTGGATGGGGAAATTGTGACTTACTTAGACGGAAAAATACAACCATTCGCATTACTGCAACAACGATTGGGTCGAAAATCTACTAATGCGCCACTGTTAAAAAAAGCGCCAGTGGCGATGATTGTTTACGATCTACTCGAATTAGAAGGCAATGATTTGCGTCAAACGAAACAGAGTGAGCGACGCGTTTTGCTCGAAAATTTGGTACAAAAATGTAATCAGCCACAGCTCATTATTTCTGAAACATTAACTGGAGAAAGTTGGGAAGAGTTAGCGATACAGCGGACTGAGTCACGCTCGCTCGGTGTGGAAGGCCTAATGCTTAAAAATAAAAATGCAAACTATGGCGTAGGTCGCACCAAAGATGTAGGTACATGGTGGAAGTGGAAAATTGATCCATACACGATTGATGCAGTACTCATTTATGCACAAAGTGGCCATGGTAGGCGCTCAAGCTTATATAGTGATTTTACCTTTGCAGTGTGGGATGGTCCGATAGAAGCGAGCGATAGAAAGCTTGTACCTTTTGCAAAAGCCTATTCAGGATTGACGGATAGCGAAATGCGTAAGGTTGATGCCATTGTGCGTAAAACCACTGTGGAAAAATTTGGCCCTGTACGCAGTGTTACCCCCACCATGGTATTTGAGCTGGGCTTTGAAGGCATATCTTATAGCGCTAGGCATAAAAGCGGCATTGCTGTGCGTTTTCCTAGAATGTTAAGGTGGCGCGAGGATAAACCCTTGGCGGAAGCTGACACGTTACAGTCTTTGCATGCACTTTTGCCAGCCTCTTGAATAGCAGAACAATATTGAAGAAGCTAGCTACCACTCAAACTACGCCTGATGATACAGCAGGTGATAGATGGTTCAAACAACACAGTTGGACGCCCTTTCCTTTTCAAAGCCAGGTGTGGAGTGCTGTTGCCTCAGGGCAATCTGGGTTACTGCACGCAACTACGGGTTCGGGTAAAACTTATGCAGTTTGGCTTGCTGCAGTGAACAAATTTAGCACACCCCTTAAAGACAATTCACCTATACCAACAGAAGAAACTGCTAATTCGAAAAACTCAAAAAAGTCAAAAGTTATTATCCCGCCGCTTACTGTACTTTGGATAACGCCTATGCGTGCATTAGCCGCGGATACAGAACGTGCGTTGAAATTACCACTAGAAGCGTTAAATATTGATTGGACAATAGGCATACGGACAGGTGACACCAGCGCGACAGAGAGAGCAAGGCAGGCTAAAAAATTGCCTACGGCATTGATCACCACCCCTGAAAGCTTAACTTTGCTGCTCACAAGAGCCGATGCAAATGAGATTTTTAAGCATTTAAAAATGGTGGTGGTAGATGAATGGCATGAATTGATAGGCAACAAGCGCGGAGTGCAATTACAGCTGGCATTGGCCAGACTTAGAATGTGGCAGCCAAGCTTACTCACTTGGGGATTATCTGCGACTTTAGGCAACTTATCACACGCGATGGAAGTGCTGATTCCACAAGGGAATGGGCAGCTGATTCAAGGCAAAATCAGTAAAGACATATCCATAGATACACTATTGCCAGAACGCATTGAGCGCTTTCCATGGGCAGGCCATTTAGGCTTAAGAATGTTGCCTCGCGTAGTTGAGCAAATAGATGAAAGTGCGACCACGCTTGTGTTTACTAATACCAGATCGCAATCAGAACTGTGGTATCAAGCTTTGCTTGAAGCACGACCTGATTGGGCAGGACTGATTGCGCTACATCATGGTTCACTTGATAGAGCTGTACGTGAATGGGTAGAACTTGCATTAAAAGAAGGCAGGCTAAAAGCTGTTGTATGTACATCTAGCTTAGATCTCGGTGTGGATTTTCTACCTGTTGAACGTGTACTTCAAATAGGATCACCCAAAGGCGTCGCACGTTTGATGCAACGCGCTGGGCGATCAGGCCATGCGCCAGGGCGAATCTCACGTTTAACGATGGTGCCAACGAATAGCTTAGAACTCTTAGAATCCATTGCAGCACAGGATGCTATTGCTGCCAACAAAATAGAACCTCGCGAATCTCCCCACAAACCTTTAGATGTATTGGTACAACATTTAGTCACTGTTGCATTAGGTGGCGGGTTCTTTCCTGATACATTGCTTGCAGAAATTATGACTACCTATGCATACAAAGATATCACTATTGAGGAGTGGAAATGGGCTATCGCTTTTGTTGAGCATGGTGGAGGCTCATTAGGCGCATACCCAGATTATCATCGCGCAATACCTGATGAGCAAGGTCGATACTTTGTACCCGATGCGAAATTAGCGATGAGGCATCGCATGAGTGTTGGCACGATTGTAAGTGATGCAAGCATGGCAGTTAAATTTTGGCGTAAGCGAGGCGCGAAATCGTTAGGAACTGTTGAAGAAAGTTTTGTGGCAAGACTTAAACCAGGTGACCATTTTTTATTTGGGGGCAGGTTATTAGCACTGGTTCGAGTGCATGAAATGATTGCTTATGTGCTTCCATCTAAGGGCAAAAAGCCCGCCGTTCCAAGATGGAATGGTGGAAGAATGCCACTTTCGAATGAGTTATCCGATGCTATCGTGGCGCGCATGGATTCAGCTTCTCGAGGTGAGTTTGTTGGGCCAGAAATGCAGAAAATCCAACCTCTACTAGAATTGCAAACATTATGGTCAGCCCTTCCAACACTGTCTACACTACTTGCAGAGGGTTTTAAATCTCGCGAAGGTTGGCACTTGTTTTTATATCCTTATGCTGGCCGAAATGTGCATTTGGGTTTAGCAAGCCTGTTAGCATGGCGTTTAAGTAAGCATCAGCCCAATACATTTTCAATTGCAGTCAATGATTATGGCTTTGAGTTGCTCTCTCCCACCGAAATTGATTGGCAAAAGTATTTAAATATCGAATTATTATCTACTGAAAACTTATTAGCAGATGTGATGGAAAGCTTAAATGCCAGTGAGCTAGCACAACGAAAGTTTCGTGAAATTGCGCGTATTTCTGGATTAGTCTTTTCTGGCTATCCTGGTGCCCCTAAAAGTGCCAAACAAATTCAAGCATCCTCTAGTCTATTTTATGACGTTTTCAGAAAATATGACCCGAACAATCTGCTTTTAGGCCAATCTGAATATGAAGTTTTAAGACAAGAGTTAGATATAGAGCGATTGCGCGACACACTTTTAAAACTACAGGGTAGAGCGTTAAATTTTCAAATCATTGAAAGACCTACTCCTTTTGCATTTCCTTTATTAGTTGAGCGTTTAAGAGAGAGCCTTACTTCAGAAAAACTCGCAGATCGCATCACTCGAATGGTTGCTGATTTGGAAAAAGCGGGAGGGAATAATGATTTTCATATGGATGAAGTACACCAAATGGTTTTGTCAGAAAAAACTCACATAGCAGAATCAAAAGCTAGAGAAAAGAAACGTGTGCGTAAAGTAGGCAATCCATCTGAAATAGTTGCAGGCAAAAAGCGAGTGATTGGTGGACATCAAACGGTTACAAGACCAAGGAAACGACTTGGCTTCTAATGATTTACTATTAATTTTATGATACTAAATTAACAAAAATATTGTGATTAACAAAGATATCGCACTTAAAGTTGCAGGTGTTGAATTAATGCTTTTAGCTGACAAAGCAATTTATTGGCCGGATAAGCGTACTTTAATATTGGCTGATCTTCATATAGGCAAAGCGGCAAGCTATCGGGCCCTAGGTCAACCTGTGCCACATGGTACAACACTATCAAACTTAGCGCGAATTGATCTTTTGCTGGGCAAGTATACAGTGAATGAAATTATATTTTTAGGAGATTTTTTTCATTCTGAAAAATCTCGCAATCAAAAAACATTACAAGCTCTATTAAAATGGCGCCTTGAAAATAACACCTTGAAATGCACCTTAATCCGAGGGAATCATGACTTGCATGCTGGTGATCCGCCAGAAGAATTAAATTTTGAAGTGATTAACGAGCCTCTTTATCTCAAGCCGTTTGCATTTCGCCATATTCCACAATCAGAAGAAAATTGCTTAGTGATTGCTGGCCATGTGCATCCAGTTTACAGAATTAAAGGTAAAGCTCGACAGAATCTTAGACTTCCATGTTTCTACATGACTGATGAAATGCTTCTTATGCCATCTTTCGGAGAGTTTACTGGCGGCCATGAGATTAAGCCGAATCAGCACGATAAAATATTTATTACGACAGGCCAGGAAATATGGCAGTTATGA
>JACMNP010000138.1 GCA_014378495.1 Methylotenera sp.
AGAACCTTTGATTACATTAGGTAAAACTCCAACTTTAGCGAATCGTCGTTTAGCGTTTAGTCGTTTACGTGATCGTGATATCGTAGGTAAATTATTTGGCGAACTTGGCCCACGTTACCTTACGCGTAATGGTGGTTATCTACGTGTGTTGAAATGTGGTTTCCGTAACGGCGACAATGCGCCTATGGCTTTGGTTGAGTTAGTTGACCGTCCAGATACTGGTGCGGAAGTTTTAGTAGCAGATTAATTGCATTTAGCATTAAATTGCTAACAAAAAAGCCAGCTAATGCTGGCTTTTTGCTTTTACAGGGTTAATTTTTACACCTAATAGATTCACCATGTTTATGTTGAGAGAAAAAATTCAATATCTTTGTGATTAAAAGGCCAGTATATTTCACTGCTAGTATCTAGTCTTTTAAGTACAGGAATTTTTATCTCGTAATGCTCTAGTAAGGTTTTATCATCAGCGATTTCAATTATAAGCCATGTAATATCGAATGATTTAGAGATAGCTTTTAATAGTGTTTCAGCTTGCTCGCATAGATGGCAGTGAGAAGTTGAATAGAGGTGAAGATTTATAGGCATCAATAATCAATAGTGCTATGTTTAAGTATGATTTTACTGCGTTAATATCGAAAGTCGACAATGTTCTTTGCTAATTTTAAGCCTTAAGTTAGATAATTAACTTAAAAATAAACCATAATAACAATATACTAGAGTGTGTTATTTATCTGTTTTAGTAAGTCATTAGCCAACATTATTTACGAGTCATTATGGCAGACATTCAAGAATCCAAAGAGAGTTTAAGCGAAAGCCTGCAACAGGTGATTTCACTATTGGAGAAACATAAGCTCATTGAAGGTTTAGTACATAAACAAGAGATGGCTAAACACGACCTTGTTGAGTCAATAGTACATAAACAAAATCTCAGTGAATTACAGAAAAAATTAGATTTACTACATACGGCTGACGTTGCCTATATTCTTGAAGCATTGCCATTAGAACAGCGCCTAGACGTGTGGGAGTTGGTTAAGGTTGAGCGTGATGGCGATATTCTGCTAGAAGTGTCTGATGCGGTGCGTCAAACACTGATTGCTGATATGGATACCGATGAGTTACTGGCCGCAGCAGAGCAGCTTGATACCGATGAGCTTGCAGATTTGGCTCCAGACTTACCTAAAGATGTACTGCAAGAACTTTTGGATAGCTTAGATACCCAAAATCGTGCTCGTTTACAGTCGGCCTTGTCATATTCAGAAGATGCTGTTGGTGCGATCATGGATTTTGATATTGTCACTATACGTGAAGATATTACCTTGGAAGTAGCGTTACGCTACATGCGGCGCCTTGGCGTATTACCAGACCATACTGATAAATTATTCGTAGTGGATAGAGACGATATTCTGCTAGGTGTGTTGCCACTAAAGCGTTTGGTGGTGAATGACTTAGCAGCTAATGTTTCAGATGTGATGGCCATCGATGCGGTAGTATTTCATCCGCAGGATATTGCAGATGAAGCAGCAAAAGCTTTTGAGCGCTACGATTTAGTCACTGCGCCAGTAGTTGATAATAATAATAAATTGGTGGGCCGTGTCACTGTTGATGCGGTGATGGACTTTATTCGTGATGAGACAGAAAGCGATATGTTATCAATGGCAGGTTTACGTGAGGAGGAAGACTTTTTCGCGTCTGTTTGGAAGTCTGTACAAAACCGCTGGGCTTGGTTGGCTATTAATTTAGTCACTGCAATAGTCGCATCTCGCGTGATAGGCTTATTTGAAGGCTCTATTGAAAAGATAGTTGCACTAGCAGCATTGATGCCGATAGTAGCAGGTATAGGTGGTAACTCTGGGAATCAAACTACTACAATGATTGTGCGGGGTTTAGCACTGGGCCAAGTGGCATCACACAACATGCAATCATTGATTACTAAAGAGCTAGGGGTTGCGTTATTCAATGGCCTTATATGGGGCGGTGTATTGGCTGTGATTGCCTCAGTGATTTATAGCAATTATCATTTAGGATTGGTGATGATGGCAGCAATGACGCTAAATTTGCTGCTAGCGGCAATCATGGGAGTGATGATACCGCTCATTATGAATAAGTTTGGCCGTGATCCAGCAGTAGGTTCTAGCGTATTAATCACCGCAGTGACTGATAGCGGTGGATTTTTTATATTTTTAGGTTTAGCGACTATATTTTTAATCTAGTAGACATAATTTCAAAATCACACTTTTATATTTAAATAGATTGTAATTTATAAAATGAATCCAGAGATAGACTTTGTATGGCAAGAGATGCTTGCCGATTTATCCAAACCGGCAGCGCTATGGCAGCTCGCAATTGTAGTTGCCGCTATTAGCATTGCATGGGCCATTAATGGCGCCTTACGCGCTTACGTAATGCGTAATGCGCCAGAAAACTGGAAGTTAGGTATCGGTGGTATCAACCGTGTTTTATTCCCTTTATCTACGCTCATATTCGTATTAGTGGGTAAGGCAATACTGGGTCACTGGCAACATGTAAGTTTATTGCAGTTAGCGAGCAAATTATTATTAGCGATGGCATTAATACGTCTAGCTGTGTATGCGGTCAGGTACATTGTGGCGCCTGGCGGGTTGCTGAAAACACTTGAAAATGCAATTTCAGGTCTTATTTGGTTGGTGCTTGCACTACATTTGAGCGGAATATTGCCGCAGATATTTGATGTATTAGAGGACGTTAAATTTAATATCGGTAAAAGCCCAGTCAACTTGTTATTGATACTGCAGGCGTTGTTGACTATTTTAATCACTTTATTTATAGCAATGTGGATTAGCCGTTTGCTAGAAAATCGACTAATGCGTGCAGAGCATGTGAATATGAACATGCGAGTGGTACTGACCAAGTTATTGCGAATTTTTTTACTATTTACAGCAATACTCATTGCGCTTTCAGCAGTCGGCTTAGATATAACGTTACTGTCAGTTTTTGGTGGCGCTTTAGGTGTGGGCTTAGGATTTGGTTTGCAGAGGATTGCAAGCAACTATGTCAGTGGCTTTATCATTCTGCTCGATAAATCCATGCAAATAGGTGATGTAATTACAGTAGAGACTCATTATGGGGTAGTCAGTGATTTGCGTACGCGCTACTTGGTGCTACGTAAGCTTGATGGCACGGAGGTGATTATTCCTAATGAGATGTTAATCATAAACCCAGTCATCAATCATTCATTTACTGATCACAAAGCAAGAGTACAAATGCCAGTGCAAGTGAGTTACGACAGCCCACTAGAATTGGCGATGCAATTAATTTTCGATGCGGCAAATAATCATCCGCGTATATTAGTAACGCCACCACCTGCGGTATTAATTAAAGGTTTTGGTGATAATGGCATAGACCTGACATTGTCAATTTGGATACCTGATCCTGAAGAGGGTTCATCCGCCTTACAATCGGAAATCTATTTAGAAATATGGCGTGCTTTTTTAGCTAACAATATATCCATACCATTCCCACAACGTGAAGTGCGCATAATAGGTAATTCATACCCAACAAGCGTTGCCCCTGAGAAAGTTTAGCTTAGTCTCAAATAGGGATAGCTAATAAAAAAGCCCACAACGTGGGCTTTTTTATTACTTACATAAATCAATAAATCTCAATCTATTTAAGTTTAGTTTCTTTGTACAATACATGCTTACGAACCACTGGATCAAATTTCTTGATTTCCATTTTTCC
>JACMNP010000139.1 GCA_014378495.1 Methylotenera sp.
AGCCTTGGTGCAACTAGGCTTTTCTGCGATAATAATGTTTTGATTTTTGTCTGTAATTTTATTGGAGCCGCACAAAATGGCGCAATTTGATAATGTAAGTGTAAAAAAGAAAGCCAATATTTATTTTGATGGTAAATGTGTTAGCCATACTGTGATGTTTCCAAATGGTACTCGCAGCACCATAGGCGTGATTTTCCCTAGTTCACTGACCTTCAATACAGCGGCACCAGAATTGATGGAAATCAACGCGGGTGTTTGTCATGTGCGCCTTAAAGGCGAAGAAACAACTAAAACTTATGGTGCGGGTGAAAAATTCACAGTGCCTGGTAATTCGAGTTTTGAGATAGAGGTGACAGAGACCGTAGACTACGTTTGCCACTTTGAGTAATTAATGCTTGGTGCTGCGTCGTTATTTCACACTTGCCGTACTAGTCGTACTGTCTGCGTGTTCATGCCTAGCTGCACCTGCGCTTTAAGATTTAAGGAATAAAAAATGCCTTCATTTGATATTAGCTCAGAAGTCGATATGGTCGCGTTAAAAAACGCCATTGACACTGCGGGTAAACAAATTATTAATCGTTATGACTTTAAAGGTACGTCTGCCAAGGTTGAATTAAACGAAAAAGACAGCATTATTACTTTGTATGGTGATAATGATTTTCAGCTAGACCAGATTAAAGATATATTGTTGCCGGGAATGGAGAAGAAAGAGCCTGATTCTACCAAGCGCTTAGAGCATAAAGATGTGCAAAAAGTAGGCGGCAATAAGGTCAAACAAGAGCTTAAAATCAAGGCTGGCATTGATAGTGAGTTAGCCAAACGAATTGCAAAATTAATTAAAGACAGCGGTATGAAAGTGCAAGCCAGCATTCAGGGTGATGAAGTGCGTGTGAACGGTGCAAAACGTGATGTGCTTCAAGAAGCAATTAATTTTTGTAAGAAAAATGTGACGGATTTTCCGCTGCAGTTTGGTAATTTTAGAGATTAGTAGCTAGTTTAGATCTAGTAGTTAGCTTATACCCAGAAGTTAAAAGCAGGTAATTAAAAGTAGGTAAGAAGATGGTAGCAAAAACGCTTTACGATAAATTGTTTGATTCTCACGTGGTGACCGAAGATAACGGCACTGCGATGATTTATATCGACCGTCATCTAGTGCATGAAGTCACTAGCCCACAAGCTTTTGAAGGCCTACGTTTGGCTGGGCGCAAGTTATGGCGTATATCATCAATCGTTGCAACAGCTGACCACAACACGCCAACGAATGGCTGGGATAAAGGTTTGTCAGGTATTGCAGACCCAGTTTCGCGTTTGCAGATAGAAACGTTGACTGAAAACATCAACGAATTCGGTGCTAAAGCGTACTTTCCATTCATGGACTCACGTCAAGGTATTGTGCATGTGGTTGGCCCTGAACAGGGTGCAACCTTACCTGGTATGACGGTGGTCTGCGGCGATTCGCACACTAGTACTCACGGTGCATTTGGCGCGTTGGCCCATGGTATTGGTACTTCAGAAGTCGAGCACGTGATGGCGACACAATGTTTGATGCAAAAAAAATCTAAGAACATGCAAGTGTTAGTAGAAGGTGTTTTAGGCAAAGGCGTGACAGCTAAAGATGTCGCATTGGCGATTATCGCTAAAACTGGCACTGCAGGCGGTACAGGTTATGCCATTGAGTTTGCAGGTGCTGCGATTCGCGCATTAAGCATGGAAGGACGTATGACCTTATGCAATATGGCGATTGAAGCAGGCGCACGTGCAGGCATGGTGGCTGTAGATGACACGACGATTGAATATGTAAAAGGCCGTCCATTTTCACCTAAGGCTGAGCAGTGGGATGCTGCTGTTGCCTATTGGAAAACATTGCATAGTGATGATGGTGCAAAATTTGATACGGTTGTCACATTAAAAGCCGAAGAGATTCAGCCACAAGTAACTTGGGGAACTTCGCCAGAAATGGTAGTAGGCGTAGATGGCAAAGTGCCAAGTTTGGATTTAGCAAAAAATGAAGTGCAACGTGCCGATTGGGAGCGCGCTTATGCTTACATGGATTTAAAGCCAAACACGCCTATTGATGAAATCAATATTGATAAAGTGTTTATTGGTTCTTGTACCAACTCACGTATAGAAGATTTACGCGCGGCAGCGGCTGTGGCTAAAGGTAAGCATGTTGCCGCCAGTGTTAAATTAGCCATGGTAGTGCCAGGCTCAGGCTTAGTGAAAGCACAAGCTGAACTTGAAGGCTTGGATAAGATTTTCATAGCCGCAGGTTTTGAATGGCGCGAGCCAGGCTGCTCAATGTGTTTGGCGATGAACGCCGACCGATTAGAGCCAGGTGAGCGTTGCGCTTCAACCAGTAACCGCAACTTTGAAGGTCGGCAAGGTCAAGGTGGACGTACGCATTTGGTTAGCCCAGAAATGGCTGCAGCAGCGGCTTTAGCAGGGCACTTTGTTGATATTAGGCAGTTTGTTTGATTTTGATAAACGTTAAGCAGGAGTAGCAAATGAATAAGTTATTAGTATTAGCAGCAATTGGTTTTGCATTAGTGTTAACTGGTTGCAATACATGGCATGGCTTTGGTAAAGATTTAGAAAAAGCTGGCGATAAAATTCAGAAGTCACCGAATAACTAATGGAAGCTTTTGTCCAATTAAATGGCTTAGTAGCCCCGTTAGATAGAGCTAACGTAGACACTGATGCGATTATTCCTAAGCAGTTTTTAAAGTCAATCAAGCGCTCAGGCTTTGGCCCTAATGCCTTTGATGAATGGCGTTATCTCGACCATGGTGAGCCTGGAATGGATAACTCTAAACGTCCGCTCAACCCTGATTTTGTGTTGAATCAAACGCGTTATCAAGGTGCTCGTATATTGTTAACGCGTGAGAATTTCGGTTGTGGTTCTAGCCGTGAGCATGCGCCTTGGGCATTGGAAGATTTCGGCTTCAAAGTGGTGATTGCCTCTAGCTTTGCAGATATATTCTTCAATAACTGCTTCAAAAATGGCATGTTGCCGATTGTGTTGTCACCCGAGATTGTCGATAGTATTTTCAACCAAGTGGATGCCTCGGTCGGTTATAAGCTCAATGTTGATTTAAATGCACAAACTGTGACTACGCCTAACGGTGAAGTTTACCCCTTTGAAATTGATGCAGTGCGTAAGCATAATCTACTCAATGGTTTGGATGAGATTGGCTTAACCATGCAGCAGCAAGATAAGATTAAGGTGTTTGAAGCTCAGCATAAACAGGCTCAACCATGGCTTTTTAATTAAGCGTGGATTTAATTCAATTTAATAAGTTTAGAAAGTTAAGTGATGAAATTAGCAATATTGCCAGGTGATGGCATTGGTCCAGAAATTGTTGCACAAGCGGTTAAAGTATTAAATGCGCTTAAACTGAATATCAGCATGACAGAAGCGCCAATCGGCGGTGCTGGATATGAGGCCGCGGGAGATCCGTTGCCAGATGCCACTCTACAGTTAGCTAAAGATTCTGATGCAGTATTATTAGGCGCAGTAGGTGATTGGAAATACGATAAATTAGAGCGTCATTTGCGCCCAGAGCGTGGCTTATTGCGTATTCGTAAAGAGCTTAATTTATTTGCTAACTTGCGGCCAGCCTTGCTATATCCAGAATTAGCCGATGCTTCAACCCTGAAACCAGAAGTGGTTTCGGGTTTAGATTTAATGATCATTCGAGAATTAACTGGCGATATTTATTTCGGCCAACCACGTGGTATTACCACATTAGAAAATGGCGAGCGTGAGGGTATTAACACCATGCGCTATAACGAATCTGAGATTCGTCGTATTGGACGTGTGGCGTTTGATATCGCAATGAAACGCAACAAGAAGGTATGTTCTGTTGATAAAGCTAATGTACTGGAAACCACTGAGTTATGGCGTCAAGTCATGATTGAGCTGTCTGCTGAATATCCTGAAGTTGAGTTAAGTCACATGTATGTGGATAACGCTGCGATGCAGTTGATTCGTGCACCTAAACAGTTTGATGTGATGGTGACAGGTAATATTTTTGGCGATATTCTATCTGACGAAGCCTCAATGCTAACAGGCTCTATTGGTATGTTGCCTTCTGCTTCATTGGATGCAAGTAACAAAGGCATGTATGAGCCTAGTCACGGTTCTGCACCTGATATTGCAGGTAAAGATATTGCTAACCCGTTGGCAACTATACTCTCAGTGGCAATGATGTTGCGCTACACATTCAATGACGAAGCCAATGCGTTGAAAGTTGAAAATGCGGTAAAAACAGCATTAGCACAAGGTTATAGAACGGCTGATATTGTGACCGACGGTTGTAAAAAAGTGGGTTGTAGTGCGATGGGCGACGCAATCGTTGCCGCGCTTAATTAGTTGAGTATATTAATTTCACAAAATTAAGCTTAAGAAAATACTAAGGTTTAGAACATGTTAAAAGTAGGTTTGGTCGGTTGGCGTGGCATGGTGGGTTCAGTACTCATGCAACGAATGATGGAAGAAAACGATTTTGCACTCATTGAGCCGCAATTTTTTACCACGTCACAAATAGGTGGCAAAGCGCCTAATGTCGGCAAAGAGTCTGCACCACTAAAAGATGCAAAAGACATTACCGCACTTAAACAAATGAATGCGATTATTTCGTGCCAAGGTGGTGACTACACTAGCGAGATCTTCCCAAAGTTGCGTGATGAAGGCTGGCAAGGCCATTGGATAGACGCGGCTTCAACATTGCGTATGGAAAAAGATGCAGTGATTGTGCTTGATCCAGTCAATATGAATGTGATTCAAGATGCTTACACACATGGCAATAAAAACTGGGTAGGCGGTAACTGTACTGTTTCATTGATGTTAATGGCGCTTAATGGTTTGTTTAAAGCGAATTTAGTGCAGTGGGCAACCTCAATGACTTATCAAGCGGCATCAGGCGCTGGTGCGCAAAATATGCGCGAGTTACTCAATCAAATGGGTGAGGCACATTTTGCTGCAAGCGAGCTGCTGGCAGATCCTGCTTCTGCGATTTTAGATATCGACCGCACCGTAGCAGGTACTTTGCGCGATGATAAATTTCCGACTGCAAATTTTGGTGTGCCACTAGCGGGTAGTTTAATTCCATGGATAGATAAAGATTTAGGTAACGGCCAAAGTAAAGAGGAATGGAAAGGCGGTGCAGAGACTAATAAAATTTTAGGTCGTGAAGCCAATCCTATTGTGATTGATGGATTATGTGTTCGGATTGGTGCGATGCGCTGTCATAGTCAAGCGCTTACTATCAAGCTTACAAAAAATGTGCCGTTAGATGAAATAAGCGAGATGTTAGCTGAAGCGAATCAGTGGGCAAAAGTGATTCCAAATGAACGTGAAGCAAGTATGCGTGAGCTTACACCAGCTGCTGTCACTGGTACATTAAGCACACCAGTAGGCCGTTTACGGAAACTGGGCATGGGTAATGATTATCTATCAGCGTTTACGGTAGGTGATCAGTTGCTATGGGGCGCTGCAGAGCCGCTGCGCCGTATGCTACGGATTTTGATAGAAAAATAATTAGTAATTTGTGTAAAATTTGATGTAATTTACAACAGACTAAATCTAGAGTGATATGGCTGTTAAATATAATGTGCATTATGAGCTTGCATAGCTAACTATTTGATGTTATTTTCATATTGCAAATAAAGTTTGATCAAGGGCAAGAATGTGCGCAAATTAAAAATAAAGCAAATATCGCTAGCAGTGTGCTTGGCACTTATGCCATTTTCTGGCTTTGCAGCTGGTTTAGGTAAATTAAATGTGAGTTCTGGCTTAGGAGAACCACTCAAAGCTGAAATTGAGCTTTTGTCAGTTAGTCCTGAGGAATTGTCGACTTTAGTTGCGGCGATTGCATCCGAAGAAGCTTATGCTACGCAAGGTATTACCCGTCTAGGGATTCATAATAGTATTAAAGTAGAAGTAGCAAAAGCTGGCGACGGTTCACCGATATTAAAGCTTCGCTCTAACCAACCCATCAGTGACCCATATTTAGATATGTTAATTCAGGTTGATTGGGCGTCTGGGCGTCTTCAACGTGAATATACGGTGCTATTGGATCCGCCAGGGTATAAACAACTGCCTGAGAATGCAGCGCCAATGATGGTCACTCCGCCATCAACAGCACAGTCAAATAATGCGATGAATTCATCTGCGATAGATGAAAAACAAGGTGTCACTAGAAAGCTAAAAAAATCAAGAAGAAATCCTAATTCAATCACGCCTACCAATTCAAGTAAATCGCCTACAGCTCCAATGTCGGCAGAAAATTCTACTGAAAATGTTCAATCTAACACCGACCAAACATTAACTACAAAACGTGGCGATACACTGAGTTCAATTGCTAAACAAATGCAAATGGAAGGTGTTAATTTAGACCAAATGCTCGTTGGTCTTTATGAAAACAATAAAGAGGCATTTACTAGCGGTAATATGAATCGACTAAAGGTCGGTCAAATTATTAAAGTGCCATCTAAGGAAAGTTTAACTTCTATTGGTGCCAAACAAGCCGCTCAGTCTGTCAAAGCACACTCATCTAATTGGAGTGCGTATCGTAATGCACTAGCAGGTTCTGTGGCTGCTTCACCAGCAATGGAAACAGCTGAGCAAAAACAAACGTCTTCTGGAAAGGTTGAAACCGCTGAAGATAAAGCTACGCCAGCAAAAGTTGGGCCACAAGACGTCGTTAAGTTGTCTGCAGGTGAAAAAGGCATTGGAAAAGTTGGGAATGATGCAAGCAAAGTATCTGAAGCCAAAATTATCGCGTTGCAAGAAGAAACTACGGCGCGTAGTAAGTCTTTAAAAGAAGCCCAAGATAGAACCGCAGCTTTAGAAACACAAATTGAAGACATGAAAAAGTTGTTGGCTCTGAAAAGTCAATCCTTGGCTACTGTACAAAAGAATTCTGAAGCGGCTGCAAAACTACCAGATGCTAAAGCCGCAGATCCTAAGGTTGAAGTAAAGCCAGAAGAAAAACCGGCTGATGTGGTTAGCGCACCAGAAGCACAGAAATCTGAAACAGCTCCGCCTGAAACTGTTAAATCAAATGATGTTGCAGAGGTTACAGCAGATAAAGCCCCCGTGCCTATAGTTTTGCCTCCTGTTGTTAAAAAAATAACTCCGCCGCAACCTGAACCAGCTGTAGAGCCTAGTTTCTTGCAAAGCTTATTGAATAGTGTAGATTTAACTGTTTTAGGCGCAGTAGGTGGCGTTGCATTGCTTGGTGCGGGTTGGATGTTTTTACGTAACAAACGTAGAAAAGATTTAGATAGTTTTGAGCGTGGCATATTAACTTCTGGCGGCTTACGGGCTAATACCGTTTTTGGTAATACTACTGGTAATGCAAGTAATTCAGATACTTCGTTCTTAACTGATTTTGCCCAAAGTGCTGACGGCAGTATGATTGACACAAATGATGTAGATCCAATTGCCGAGGCCGAGGTTTACATGGCCTACGGCCGCGATGCACAAGCTGAAGAGATTTTGAAAGACGCAATCTCTAAAGAGCCTAAACGTTATGAGTTGCATCTAAAACTTTTAGAAATGTACGCCACCCGTAAAGATGCGTCAGCTTTTGAGGCGATTGCAGGCGAACTTTATACGACACTAGGTGTTAATGACCCGATATGGGCTAAAGTGGCTGAAATTGGTCATAATATAGAGCCTGAAAATCCGTTGTATGATGTGAGTAAATCAGCTGCTGCATCTGCTCTAGCCAGCCCAAAACTAGATGCATCAGATTTTTCTAGCCTACCAGCCACTACAGATTTAGATTTTTCACTAGATGATCATTCAACGCATGATAATTTGCTCGCTGAAGATGATGCTAATTCAGTCGTTATGGAGAGTTTTTCTAGTCTACAAAACGTTGAGCAAGAAATGTCATTTGACCTTGGCTCAATTGAGAAAGGTTCTTTGGAGAGTAAAAACGCATTAAATAGCCCTCAAAATAATACTCAGTCAGACAATACAATCAATTTTAATTCGGATGCGGACAGTGCGCTAGACTTAGATTTAGGCGAGTTTAATATGGATGCGGAGTTGGCAGGAAGCGCTTCAGTACCAGATGAACCTTTAATCATTGATAATATTGATTTCGCAAGTTCAGAAATTACAAGTCATGAATTTTCTTCACCAGACTTGGATTTCTCCAAGAAAGAAGCATTAGCAAATCCAACGATTAGTGCTC
>JACMNP010000140.1 GCA_014378495.1 Methylotenera sp.
ATTAAATCTTCTTTATGATTAATCACATGGTCAGCGCCTAAGTTTTTTACCCAAGCAATCGTCTCTGGGCGTGACGCGGTGGTAATGACTTTTAAACCAGCGACTTTGCTAGCAAGCTGGATAGCGATTGAACCGACGCCACCCGCCCCGCCAATAATCAGGATACTTTTTTCTTTATTTTTTGCAGTTTCTTCAGCAATACCAAGACGATCAAATAAAGCTTCCCAAGCAGTTACCGAAGTGAGTGGCAAAGCAGCAGCCTCTTCAAAACTCAAGCTTGCTGGTTTATGCCCCACGATACGTTCATCCATCAACTGATACTCAGCATTACAGCCACTGCGCGTGACATCCCCCGCGTAATAGACTAAATCACCCACGTTAAATAACGTGACTTCTGAACCAACTTCAACCACTTCGCCCGCCGCATCCCACCCTAAAATCTTAGGTTCAGGTTCTATTTTGTCTTTGGGTTTGCGTATTTTGGTATCAACAGGATTCACCGCAATCGCGTGAATATTCACCAATACATCGCGACCCGTTGCCTTAGGTGTGGGCAACACTAGATCCAAAAGTGATTCTGTATCTTTAATTGGTAGGTATTTTTTGAGTCCAACAGCTTTCATAATAAAATTTAAACCTTATATTGATCAAATGCTTAATCTATTTTTCATTGAAGCCATTGCGCATTCTAAAGGCTCGCGTGAATGCTGCACTTTAGTTAATAAAGTCGCCCCAACCCACATATAATAAATTTCATTTGTAACAAATTTTGCATCCAGATGCGCAGGCAATTCACCATGGTCAATTCCCTCTTGCACACAGACGGCAATTCGATTAATGACACGATCAGTGCCGTGCTTTAAGGTCATGCGCATGGCTTCAGATAAGTCCGTTACCTCCGCGCTCAACTTCACAACCAAACATTTATCATGGGTAGTATCGCTGGTTTGACTAAGCAACCAAACGTTAAAATATTCTAGTAAACGCGCCTTTACAGAACCACGCGCAGCACTAAGCGCAATCTCTAGCTGTTCTAAATACGTATCAAAATAGTTTTCAAGCATGGCATCGCCAAACTGCTCTTTAGACTTGAAGTAATGGTAAAAAGAGCCTTTTGGTACGCTGGCAGTGGTTAATATCTCATTGAGACCAACCGCAGCAAAACCTTTGCCTAGGATAATATTTTTAGCAGTATCTATAATTTGCTGACGTTTATCAGAAATTTTTGTGATTGTTTGAGCGTGAACCATAATGCATTATTACATTGGCTAGACCAATCGTCTAATAATTTATTGAGTCTGCTGTTAAATACAAATAATATCCTCATACAACCATAAGTTTGTGTGGATTTTTAATACTGGTTGCGTTAAATTCATTGACCTATGAACGATGAATATTTCAACCAATTCAAGCTTGCACGCAGCCTAAAGCGACATCATCACTTTTATCTTGGCCCAACTAATTCAGGTAAAACTTACCAAGCTTTAATTGCGCTGGAACAGGCAAAATCAGGCGTCTACCTTGCACCGTTGCGCTTACTTGCAATGGAAATTCGTGACAGGTTAGTCGCTGCTGGCGTGCCTTGTAACTTGATTACAGGTGAAGAGCGTGTACTGATGGCTGGTGCACAGCACACCGCCTCGACTATTGAAATGATGAATCCCTCAAAAATAGTAGAAGTCGCGATTATTGATGAAATTCAAATGTTGCAAGACCCCGATAGAGGCAGCGCTTGGACAGCCGCACTCATCGGAGTGCCCGCCAAGGCGGTATTCATTTGCGGCTCAACTGCTGTTACAACGCCTTGTATCGTAGCGATTGAGACCATGAACGAAACATATGAAATTACTTACTTGGCACGTAAAACGCCGCTAGTGCTAGAGGATGAAAGTTTATGTGGCAAACGTTATAGTCGACAAAAAATTAAACCTAAGTTACAAAAAGGTGATGCAATCATTGCCTTTAGCCGCAAAGATGTACTCACTTTCTCAGCGCGTTTTAGACAATGGGGATTCACCGTTGCGAGTATTTACGGCGCATTATCGCCTGAAGTACGCAGAACTGAATCAGCCCGTTTTTGCGATGGTGCTGCCGATATTCTAGTGGCGACTGATGCGATTGGTATGGGCTTAAACTTACCGATACGCCGCGTTATCTTTAGTAATATTCACAAGTTTGATGGTATTGCTTCTAGGCCACTCAATGCGACTGAAGTACGCCAGATTGCTGGCCGTGCTGGCCGATTTGGTATTTACCATACTGGCTACGTGAATGTGCTTGAAAATGACGAACTGATTCATATTGAACACATGCTCAGCGTTGATGACACCTCAGATTTATCGAAACTGCCTATCAGCATTGATTTTTATCAAATCGGACAATTGGCTACTCAGTTACACACTCGAAAAATCGCAGAAGTGCTGAGCTATCATCAACAAAGAATCAATGTTAACTCAGCACTCTTTGCACAAACCTCGCTCAGCAATCAGATCAATCAAGCCATGCTGGTCGATAAATATGCGCCAGAAATGTCATTAAAAGATAAATTTATCTTTGTTTGTGCGCCTATCTCACTCAATGTAGCGTTTGAAAAAGACTATTACTTATTATGCTTACAAAGTGTGCTGGGAAATCAAATTCGCCATTTACCCAAACCACCCACTTGGTTTGATTCTGAAAGCCCAAAACATCTGGAAGCGGCTGAATTACTTAGCCATAATTTAAGCCTATACGCATGGTTAAGTTTTAAATTCCCACAGATTTTTGTAGATGCAAATGAAGTTAGCGCATTTAGGCAACGGGTAAGCCGTTATATTGAAAGCGCCTTGCTCACTCAAGCTGGCTATGGAGATACCAGCAGAGAAATTGATTACCTAATGACGAAAAAAAGATAATTTAAATGTTAGTTAATTAGTTCGCCATTCATTGCAGAATTACTTTAGATAACCTTAGTCTTTGGCTACTTTAGTTTTAGCCAATGCAGGGTTGGTTGCGAAGTATTTTTTTATTCCCGTTAAAATTGAGGTGACTAACTTATCCTGATACCCCTCATCATTCAATCTACGCTCTTCCTCAGGGTTACTAATAAATGCTGTTTCAACCAAAATTGAGGGTATATCGGGTGATTTCAGTACCGCAAAAGCGGCTTGCTCTACGTGATTAGTGTGCAAAGTATTAATGCCACCTATTTGTCCCAATACGGCTTTCCCCAATTTTAGACTATCATTAATCGTTGCTGTTTGTGATAAATCTAGCAATGTTCTGGCTAATATAGGGTCTTTATCATCCAAACTTACACCACCAATCAAGTCGGATTCATTTTCTTTTTTAGCTAAATAACGTGCGCTGGCACTAGTTGCACCGCGCTCAGATAAAGCAAATACGGATGAACCTCTAGCTAAAGGGTTAGTAAAAGCATCGGCATGAATCGATACAAACAAATCTGCCTGCAATTTACGCGCTTTTACGACACGCCCATGCAGTGGAATGAAATAGTCACTATCTCGCGTTAAAACTGCACGCATGTTTGGCTCTTCATCAATTTTATTTTTAAGGCGCTTAGCAACCATCAAAGTAATATCTTTTTCTCGACTACCATTTGCGCCGCGAGCACCAGGATCTTCACCGCCGTGTCCGGCATCAATAGCGATGATAATTTGGCGCCCAGTTTTTTTAGTTTCAGTACTCTTAGCCTCAGTGGTTTTAACATCAGCATTACTAGCACCATTCTTTTTCTCTATCGTTTGGCCTGATGTTTGCGCTTCTTGATTATTAAGTTCTGGCTTTGTAGTGGCTACTGTGGCTGGTTTTGTCGCTTCAACTGGTTTAATCACTTCAGCTGATTTAGAAGTTTCAGTTGTTCCGCTTGGCTCATTAGCTTCAGGCTGTTGCGTAAGTAGTGGCTCAACAATAATGCCAGGCTTGGCTGCATCATTACCACTACCAATATTACTATTAGCAGAAGTCTGCGCAACGGAATTACTCTCTACAGTAGTCGAATTTTCACGCTGTGCAAGCATCACCATCAGCGGGTCTTTGACTGGGTAAACGTCTAACACTAATCTATATTTATACTCGCCTGTCGGTGCTAGCGTAAAAGCGCTTGGTTTCACTTCTGCTTTTAAATCAACCACTAAGCGCACCACATTTTGCTGATATTTTGCTACACGAATTTGCTTGATATATGGATCACTTGCTAAAATCTTGTCAGTCAGAGATTTGATGATAGGATTAAGCTCAATATTTTCCACATCAAGCACAATACGCTCTGGGTTTTGAATCATCGACATTTTGTAAATGAAAGGCTTACTAGATTCTAATGTGATGCGTGTGTAGTCTTGCGCAGGCCACACCCTTGCTGCAACCACGCTATTATCGGCTTGCACGGTGTTAATAGCACTTAATGCTAGGCTAAAAGTAAACCCTATATAAAGGCAAAGTTTACTTATTTTTC
>JACMNP010000021.1 GCA_014378495.1 Methylotenera sp.
GACATGAGTATGGTGTTTCAGTCTTTTGCCTTATTGCCACATCGTACAGTAGTAGAAAATGCCGCCTTTGGCTTAGAGATTGCAGGTATCGATGTGGCAGAACGCGAGCGACGCGCCATGGAAGTGCTAGAGCAAGTGGGCCTACATACTTTTGCTAAACATCTGCCTGCGCAACTATCTGGCGGTATGCAACAGCGTGTGGGTCTTGCACGTGCACTTACAGTAAACCCATCACTCATGTTGATGGATGAAGCCTTTTCTGCGCTTGACCCCTTGCGTAGGACTGAAATGCAAGATGTACTAATTAAGTTACAGCAAGAGCAAAAACGCACCATTGTTTTCGTATCGCATGACTTAGATGAAGCACTTCGCATAGGCAACCGCATCTGTATTATGGAAGGCGGTCGCGTAGTGCAAGTAGGTACTTCTGACGACATCTTGCAACGCCCTGCTGATGAATACGTAAAAGCATTTTTCACAGGGGTAGATACCAATAAATACCTCACTGCTAAAGATGTAGCAGTCAAAGAACAAGTCACTATTTTTGATCGCCCAGATGATTCAGCCGCTGGCTTCAGCGCCGCACTAGAGCGTATGAGCTTATATGGCCGCATTTATGCTTTTGTGCTGGATGAGCAGCAAAAAGTATTAGGCGTGGTTTCTGCAGAGTCTTTAGTGGCTTGCGTTAATCAACCAGGTAAAAAATTACGAGATGCACTGCTACCCGGAAAAGTTGCGATTGCAGGCAACACTCCACTCAATGATGTGCTGCAAAAAGTCGTCGAATATCCTTGCCCATTACCAGTAGTCAATGAAAACGGTGAATATATCGGTGCAATCACTAAAACCGTTTTGCTACGCAAACTATGTAAGGAGAAAAAAGCATGAGCTATAAACTTCCTCTAGGTGAATGGGTAGCAGGTGCAGTTAGTTGGCTTGAGGTGAATGACCATGGCTTATTCGATAAAATTGGCGGAATTATCGATACCACTACAGCAGGTATCGAAAATGGATTGTTAGCCATACCATTTTGGTTATTTTCTATCGTATTTATTGGCATTGGCTTTTGGAGACGCGGCTGGAAATTTGCCTTATTCTGCGCTGCATCACTACTGCTCATAGACAATATGGGCTTTGCCGAACAGACCTTAGTGACACTTGCACTTATTATCTCAGCAACTT
Source organism: Methylotenera sp. (assembly GCA_014378495.1). Classification (GTDB taxonomy): domain Bacteria; phylum Pseudomonadota; class Gammaproteobacteria; order Burkholderiales; family Methylophilaceae; genus Methylotenera. The sequence goes on from JACMNP010000021.1 coordinate 1,183, forward strand.
TGATTAGCTTAACACTAGGCATACCACTAGGCATTTGGGCGGGTCGTAATGACAAAGCCGAAGCAGTGATTAGACCAGTATTAGACTTCATGCAAACCATGCCAGCGTTTGTTTACTTAATCCCTGCTGCCATGTTCTTTGGTTTAGGCCGAGTGCCGGGGGTGATTGCAACAGTGATTTTTGCCATGCCACCAGTGGTAAGGCTCACCTCATTAGGCATACGTCAGGTCAATAAAGAGCAAGTTGAAGCTGGTATCGCATTCGGCTGTACGCCGACGCAACTCTTGATGAAAGTGCAAATCCCTAGTGCAATGGCCGCCTTATTTGCTGGTATTAACCAAACCATCATGATGGCATTGTCTATGGTTATCATCGCGTCTATGGTCGGCGCTGGTGGCTTGGGTAATGACGTATTATCAAGTATTTCACGTCTAGATATCGGTTTAGGTTTTGAGAGCGGCTTAGGGGTAGTATTACTAGCCATTATGCTAGACCGCATTACTGAAAGCTTTGGGATGAAGCGCAATGCGAAAAACGGTACAAAGTAAATCTATCATTTGATATTTTCAAGCATTAAAACTCACTCAAGCCACTAATTAAAAATTAGTGGCTTGAGCAATTTATAAGATTAATTTTCTCTGCGTACTATTTCTTCCGATGCGCCCACACGGCGGCTTCTAGCCGACTTGTTAACTTAAGCTTACTGAGTAAATGCTTAATATGTACTTTTACAGTGGTATCACTGATACCCAAAGCTCTGGCAATGGTTTTGTTATTGAGTCCATTAGCTAAGCACTCTAGTATTTCTCGCTCCCGTTCAGTAAGTGATATTTCCTCATCACTTCTATTAAGGGTTGGATGGATCAATGCATTTTTGAGAATTTCTGTCAGGCTTTCTTGTAAAACAGTCACGCCAGACATCGCTTTTTTCAAATTGGTACAAAGCTCTTCAGGCTCCATATCTTTAAGTAAATAGCCATCAGCACCAGCTCGCAGTGCTTCTAGTAAATCAACCTCAGCATCAGACACTGTTAAGACGATACATTTTGATTCCAGCTTAGCTTCTTTAATATGCGTAAGCGTCTGCAGGCCGTTCATCCCCTTCATATTGAGATCAATCAGCACTAAGTCTGGCTTCAGTTCTGCGACTAAAACAACACCCTCTGTGCCAGAAGAAGCCTCACCCACCACTAAAAATTCAGGGTCAGCCGAAATCATTTGGCGCACGCCTCTGCGAAACAAAGCATGATCGTCAATAATCAATACGGTAGTGGGTGTTTGCATGATGTTCTCCAGCCTATTATTTTATTATTAATCTAATGTTGCATCAGTTATTTTGGTCTAAATAGCAATCTAACTCTTGTTCCGCCACGGCGCCTTGGTAATACTTCAATAGTACCGCCTAAGCAATAAGCACGCTCTGTCATAATCGCTAAGCCATAATGATGCGGCTTAGTTTCATCAAAGGTACAGCCTTTGCCATCATCATCTATGGTCACCATCACATCACCTGCGGATTGCAACACCAGTGCAATAGTGACTTTTTTAGCGCCTGAATGACGCACGATATTCGACAAAGCCTCTCTTACTACGTGGAGTAAATGAAACTCCTCATTCACACTAAGTCGACATTCCTGCAATCTATTGTCTAGCGAAATATTCAAACTAGACCTGAGAGAAAACTCCTCAATCGCTTCTTCAAGCACATGGTCTAGGCCGCGCACATCCATTTGTACTCTAAAGGTTGTTAATAGCTCTCTTAATTCACGATAAGCATTATCCAAACCTTCACGCATTTCAGTCACAATGCCATCGGCACCAGATTCAACTAAATGCGAGCCAAAGTTAGTCTGCAAACGTGCCAGCTGAAACTTCATATAAGAAAGTGACTGTGCTAGAGAATCATGCAACTCTCTTGCAATCACAGCGCGCTCTTCCAGCAATGCCACCCTGCGGCTTTCCTGCTCTCTCGCCTGAAAACCCATTGAAAGCGCAAGCATTTGGGCAGTTACTTCAAAGAGTTGCAACTCAGTATCGTCAAAATAATGATTCGCCTCGGTTTCTAATAACAAAATGCCCAACCATCCATTAGGGCTAGGTAGCGGTAATGAAACGCATTGCACACACTCACCTTTAATCAGTCGAGTTGCATGGCTGACCGATACTGGATTAGCCGTTTCATCAAACATACTCTCATCAAAGGTCAATGGCCAATAACTTGAAAATAACGCTCTTTGCGCTGAGATACGTGAGCCATTTTCACTAAAAACCAACGCCACATTGGCAACGCCCAACGTTCGCTCTAGCGAATAAAGTGTTTTTTTAATAGTTAATTCACTAAGCCCAGAACTACCAATTAATTTAGCCAATTTAAACAAAAAATCTTGTGAAAGAATCATCTTTCGCACTTTTTCTGTACTGGTTTTATTGATCCACTTCGTTTCCACCTGTATCGCTTGCAGCCTTGCAGATGTTTCAGCAGTCAGCTTTTCTAGCACTTCAAATTCATCATCATAAGGTGTGTTCGAATGGGCAATCACAACATCGTCAGGCATGATGGAAATGATTTTACCTAGCCGATTAATTAAGATGCTCCATGATGTCAGCATGATGCTGGCAGCAATGCAAAACACTAAAAACAAGCACACAAACTGAATCAACGATACTAAAGACTGCTTAATCACCACATCTTCTTCTGAAGCTAATACAAAATCATCATACGCTTTAACAACATCAGCACCCTTCTGCAACATCACTTGTTTAGACTGCGTTTGCAGGCTAGCTGCAGCAAAATTTTGGTGCATCGCTTTTAGGTGCTTGTAAGACTTAACTAAATTGGTGTCATTTTGATTCTTAGCCCACGCATAAATAGGGCCATCAAAATCACTCTGACTTTTATTTAACTGTTTAAAAATCACCTCTTTTTTGCTAAAGTCAGCCTCTAATTTATAAAGTTCGGTCTTCCAAACGGATTGATTTTGATAAGCATTGTGAATGACAGAAAGGTGGTTTGGGATATAGTCAAATAAGAAAAGTGAGCCTGCCTGCATCAATATCACAGACAGCACCATAGAAACTACCAACGCATGTAAGTTAGCATATAGCTTATGTTTTTTAATAAAAGCTTGTAATAATTTAGGAAAATTCAAAATATTCTGCATATTTTCTCTAGTTCTTTTTATACTCTAATTATTGCAATATTTAGAGTTAAGCTCATGGCTATATTCATATTTTCAACACTCATCATTAGTATCATTTTTTTATTGGTACTAGGTTCATGGTACAGCATTCAAGGCCCTTTTTTGTCGCATGTTGTGATGCTCGTTGCTGCGGCAGTCACTATTTTTTCTGCAGCGGTTTTAACGCTTATTCAACCTCTGTACACTACTAAATCATCGCGTGCCCGCAGAGAACTTCCCCAAGAAGCTACATGGGGTAGAGAAGTTTCTAGCGCATTATCTTCACCTGCTGCCGTGCTTGATGGCTACATCGTAAAATTTGTAAATACACCGTTTCTCCAAACTTTAGGCATGGTAGGCATGGCCGATCAAATCATCGGTATGCCGTTTACCAACTTAATTCACCCGGCTGACCATCAAGATTTAGCCGAACTAACGGCTGAAGCAAGCATGGGCAAAACTAAATCTGACCCAACAAAGATAAGAATATTATGCGCTGACGGCACTACCCTGCCATCTAACGCCAGCCTTACGCGCATGCGTGAAGATAGCCAAAATAATTTAATGTTATTTCAATTTACGCCAATTTCTATTTTGTCTCCATTAAGTGATGACTATGAATCTCAGTTCAATTACCACTCTATTATCGACCGATTAGAAGAAATCGTCTTTCAGCTAAACGCTGAAGGCAAAATCACTTTCCTGAATCCTTCATGGGAAAAAATGCTCGAATATAAAGTGCAAGACTGTTTAGATAAAATGTTAGTAGACTTTTTTCATCCCGAAGATAAGCCTTTATTAGAAGCAAGATTAAACTCACTGACACAAGGCAAGCGCACCAATTGCACGATTGAAGCCCGCCTTCTATCTGTGCGCGGAGACCCTAACTGGACAGTGATGCGCGCTAAAACCACCTCAATCTCCATTGGTGAAAGAACTAGCATCATTGGCACCATGACGGACATTCGTCATAACAAAGAGGCTGAAGCCACCCAACTGGCTAACAGACGCGCCTTAAACTCGTTATTAAGTAA
>JACMNP010000022.1 GCA_014378495.1 Methylotenera sp.
AATTTAAAATCTGGCGGCCAAATTTTTAAAATCACTAAAAATGGCAATGTCAGCATCATTGTAGATAGTAAAAATCCTGATGTTCTTGCCCCCAATGGCTTAGTGGTTGAAGATTCTAATCACTTGCTTGAAATTGACTTTGAATCAGGAATTTTATATCGCGTCAATATTGCTACAGGGGCCACAACAAAACTTGCTGAAGGGTTTGGTGGCGGTGATGGCTTGGTAAAAACTAAGTCTGGCAAAGTAATGATTAGCGACTGGAAAAATGGCAAAGTTTATCAAGTGGTTAAAGGTAAAGCGAAACTGATTAAAGATGGTTATCAAGCTTCTGCAGATATTGCTTTATCAAATGATGGTAAAACGTTAATGGTGCCAGATATGAAAGCAGGTGAACTGGACTTCATATCAATTAAGTAGCTACTCAATTAAGTAGCTACTCTTATTAAGTAACTACAATTTCAACGAAGTAACTAATATTACTTAGATTTAAGTCAATAAAGGCCATTTTTATGGCTTTTATTATTTTGAATCGAACATTAATAAAACTATCTTAATGAAACGTATGCAAACAAAACTTGAGTTAAGGCAATCTGCATTAGCATTGCTATGCCAAACAAATGCAATTGAAAAAGCGGTTGCTGTGATAGCCTTGGGTCATCATAAAAATTTATTGGCTACGACATATGTTGTTGATACTAATATTCATTTAACCACTACGCAAACTGTGCCGGGTATTCCAAGTAAACCAGAATTAGTATCACCCTTAACTGTAAAAAAACGTAGCATGAAGACGCTAGAAGGGCGTGTAGCTTTAGTGCATGCACTTGCGCATATCGAGTTTAACGCCATTAATCTAGCGCTAGATGCTATATGGCGATTTAGTGATATGCCTGAATCTTATTACTTAGATTGGCTTAAAGTGGCTGCAGAAGAAGCTTATCATTTCACGCTGCTCAACAATCACTTAGCCACTTTTGGTTATCAATATGGAGATTTTGCAGGGCACAACAGTCTGTGGGAAATGGTAGATAGAACTAAAGACAATGTGCTAGCTCGTATGGCACTGGTGCCACGGACAATGGAAGCACGTGGCTTAGATGCTAACCCTCAATTACGCAATAAGCTTGCGCAAGCGGGAGATGCTGAAGCCGCTGCAATATTAGATATTATTTTACAAGATGAAATTGGCCATGTAGCGATTGGTAACTATTGGTTCAATTGGTTGTGTGAACAAAGTGACTTAGCACCGCTAAGTACTTTTGAGCAACTATGCCAAAAATATGCAGCGCCTAAGTTGCGTGGACCATTTAATCTGGAAGCTAGACGTAAAGCAGGATTCACTGAGGCCGAGCTATTGAATTTAATGCAAACTTAACCGCAATAGCTACATAGATAGTAAGCCGATTGCTCCTTCTAGGCCTACATAATTAAGCGCATAAGTGGCTTGTTGTTGCACAATAGGTTTTGCATGGTACGCAATACTTACACCTGCAACTGCCATCATTTTCAAATCATTAGCACCATCACCTATTGCAATTGTTTGGGCAGAGGTCAACCCTAATTTATCACGTAATTTTGTGAGCTCATTTGCTTTGGTTTGTGCATCAACGATACTGCCTAAGACATTGCCTGTGAGTTTTCCGTCAATAATTTCTAAGGTATTAGAAACTGCGTAGTCAAGTCCTAGCATTGCCTTTACCTGCTCGGCAAAGAAGGTAAATCCACCTGAAACCAGCAATGTTGTAATATTATTCTTTTTACAAGCTGCGATCCATTCAATAGCACCAGGGTTAAGTTGCAATCTTTCATTCAGTACTCGCATTAAATCTGATTCTTTTAGGCCTTTAAGCAAAGCCACACGCTCGCGTAAACTCTGTGCAAAATCAAGCTCACCCAACATAGCTCGCTCAGTAATCGCAGCGATTTGTGGTTTTAGCGACATCATATCGGCAATTTCATCAATGCATTCAATCGAAATTAAGGTCGAATCCATATCCATTACGCACAATCCGAAATTTTTTAAAATTTGCGTATCTTGTACATAAGCGCAATCAATCAATTGGTTTGAGCAAAATTGTTGAATAACTGGAAGTGCAAAAGCTTGGTTGGCTAAGTAATAAGTATGTTGGTCTGTTTGCACAAATTGAACACTAGTGCCACAAAGCTGATGAATATGTGCTAAGTGTGAGTAAGTGATGGCAGAGCCTTGAATTACCAAACGCATATATTTGAAGTTTTTATTAAAAAAGTAATTATACACTTGACCACTTATTCAGCATGCTGATGATGTTAATCAAACAGAATATAAAGCCAGTGCTAGCGCATTTACTCAATTTGCGCGAAAATACGTATTACTTTATTTAAAATAATATTTTTATGAATTTGCATGAATATCAAGCTAAAACCATGCTGCAAAAGTATGGCATTCCTGTTCCACGTGGGCAGGTTATCGCAGTTGCTAAAGAAAGTATTGCGGTGACTTCAGAAATTACCAGTGATGCGTGGGTAGTAAAAGCTCAAGTGCACGCGGGTGGCCGCGGAAAAGCTGGCGGTGTTAAAGTAGTTAAATCTGCTAGTGAAGCACAAAAAATAGCGAGTGAGTTGTTAGGCAAAACACTAATAACTTATCAGAATGCCCCCGATGGTCAGCCTGTTAATCAAGTGCTCATAGAAGAAACATTACCTATTGCGCGCGAGCTTTATCTATCGATGTTAGTAGATCGAAGCTTAGAGCGAGTGGTGGTGGTGGCTTCAAGCGCAGGCGGTATGGATATTGAAGAAATCGCACAAAATAGCCCTGAAAAAATCTTACAAGAAATTTGTGATCCATTAAGTGGTTTGGTGGATTATCAAGCACGTAATTTGGCTTTTAAATTGGACTTAGTTGGTGAGCAAGTCGGTGCTTTTACTAAGATTTTAAAAGGCTTATATCGTTTATTCAAAGAAAATGATTTGGCTTTACTAGAAATCAACCCATTGGTAGTGACTTCAACAGGTAAGCTCTTTGCGCTAGATTGCAAAATGAGTATTGATGACAATGCTTTGTATCGCCAAAAAGCGCTAGCTGAACAACGTGATTGGTCGCAAGAAGATAGTAAAGAAGCGGTAGCACATCATGCTGGTATTAATTATATTGCCCTGAATGGCAATATAGGCTGTATGGTGAACGGTGCAGGGCTTGCGATGGCGACCATGGATTTAATTAAATTACACGGTGGTGCACCAGCCAACTTTTTGGATGTAGGCGGCGGTGCAACTGCAGAGACTGTGGCTAAGGCATTCAAAATTATTATGGCTGACAGTAATGTGAAGGCTATTTTAGTCAATATATTTGGTGGCATTATGCGTTGCGACATCATTGCAGAAGGCATTATCACTGCGGTTAAAGAAGTCGGTATGCAAATTCCAGTCATCGTACGTTTAGAAGGTACTAATGTGGATTTAGGTAAAGAAATGTTGCGAACAAGTGGACTGAATATCATTTCAGCTGATGGTCTAACCGATGCTGCAAAACAGGCAGTCCAGTCTGTGAAAGTAGTAGCATGAGTATATTAGTCGATAAAAATACCAAAGTGCTTTGCCAAGGCTTTACTGGTAAACAAGGTACATTTCATTCTGAGCAAGCTTTAGCTTACGGCACAAAAATGGTAGGTGGCGTAACGCCTGGCAAAGGCGGTATGATGCATTTAGGTCTGCCCGTATTTAACACCATGCGCGATGCCGTTCGAGCAACCTGCGCAAATGCTAGTGTAATTTATGTGCCGCCTGCGTTTGCGGCTGACTCTATTTTAGAGGCATGTGATGCAGGTATTGAACTGATTATTTGTATCACTGAAGGCATTCCGGTATTGGATATGCTTAATGTGAAGCATGTACTAAATTCATACAACGTGAAATTAATTGGCCCGAATTGCCCGGGTGTCATTACCCCTGATGAATGCAAAATTGGCATCATGCCGGGCAGTATTCATATGCGTGGTAAGGTTGGTATCGTTTCTCGCTCCGGAACATTGACATATGAGGCCGTGCACCAAACTACTGCGCTTAAATTAGGTCAAAGTACTTGTGTAGGCATAGGTGGTGATCCAATCAAAGGGCTTAATTTTATCGAATGCTTACAAATGTTTGAGGCTGACGATGAAACTGAGGCTATCATTATGGTGGGTGAAATTGGTGGGTCTGATGAAGAAGCTGCTGCTGAATTTATAAAAAGTAATGTGACTAAACCAGTGGCTGCTTACATAGCAGGGCAAACAGCGCCAGCAGGTAAACGTATGGGTCATGCAGGGGCGATTATTTCTGGTGGTAGTGGTAAAGCATCAGATAAAATTCGTGCATTAGAATTGGCTGGTGCGGTGGTTGCTAGTTCACCTGCAGGTTTGGGTGAAGCTGTATTAGCTGCGATTCAGAATAAGAAATGATTCAACCAAGATTAACGTCACCAAAATAACTGTTAAAAATAAGTAAATAAAAGAGATATGACTATTTCATTCAAACGTTTTTTAACAACACTTTTATTGAGCTTGTTAACCACAACCCTCTTACTGACATCACCAGTCTTTGCTGTAGAGGATGTGTCATATCTGCTGACCGCTGCCTCTAAAGGTGATTTGGCTGGTGTTAATGCAATGTTATCAAGTGGTGCTAATCCCAACGCTAAAGATGAAGATGGCATTACTGCACTGATGTATGCCGCGCGAAAAGATAAAGCGGAAGTAGCCGCTGCATTAGTCAATAAAGGGGCAGATGTTAATGCTAAAGATAATGGTGGTTGGACGCCCTTAATGTTTGCGGCTAAGAAAAATAATATCGCCACAGTAAAGGTATTGTTAGAAAAAGGCGCTGACCCTAAAGTGCGTGATGCTAGCGGCTGGAGTGCGTTTGGCATTGCAGCTGTTTCTGGGTTTTCGCAAACAGTTGATCTTTTAGTAAAACATGGAGTAGATGTGAATACTAAAAGTGATGATGCAAAAACTGTATTGATGTATGCCGCGAAGAGTGGCGATATAGCGACTGTAAATACACTATTGGATAATAAAGCGAATGTATTTGCGCAGGACAGCTTTGGCCGAACCGCGCTAATGATAGCGGCGCGCGAAGGGCATGCGCCAGTGGTTGAAGTGTTGGCTAATAAAGCGGGCGCTGTCAATCAAAAAGACATGTCAAAATGGACTGCACTCACCTGGGCAGTTAAAAAGTCTCAATTAGAATCTGCAAAAATACTTATAGCCGCAGGCGCTGATGTAAATAACTTAGACTCCGAAGACACGCCACTACTGCATATTGCCGTTAATAATGGTAAAGCCGATATGGTCAGTTTATTGTTGCAAAATAAAGCAAATGTGAAGGCCAAAGACCAATATGGCCTAACCGCTTTGGTATACGCTTTAAAGGGGCAGCGGACAGAAATAGTACAACTCATTAAAGCGGCTGGTGGCTCATATTGAAAACTGTATTTTCAATAACCTCTCATTTAATAAGATAGAACAATGATAGCCGCAATTGCACAAATTAATTGCTTCGTGGGCGACATTCAAGGGAATGCACAAAAAATTATCGCGAGTGCTATTCAGGCGAAAAACCTAGGTGCCACGCTATTGGTTACGCCTGAATTGTCATTGTGTGGCTATCCGCCAGAAGATTTATTACTCCGTTCTGATTTTTTGCAAGCATGTGATGTAGCATTAACTGAGTTAAGCTTAGCTTTAGCTGATATTAAGCCTAGCATCACCGTAATCGTTGGCCATCCGCATCAAGTGGGTGAAGCATGTTATAACGCAGCTTCAGTATTGCAAGGCGGTAATATTGTGGCTATTTACCATAAGCATGCTTTGCCTAATCACAGTGTGTTTGATGAAAAGCGTTATTTCACATCAGGTGATGAAGCTTTAGTCTTTGTGCACGAAGGTATTAAGATAGGCTTATTGATTTGTGCTGATGTGTGGGAGCCAGTACCTGCTTTGTTGGCCAAAACTGCTGGTGCTGAGTTATTAATTGCTTTGAATGCCTCACCGTTTCATATGGAAAAACAATCCACTCGTCTTGATGTAGTTCGCCAACGCGTGTACGAAACTCAGTTACCTGTTATCTATGCTAATTTAGTAGGTGGGCAAGATGAATTGGTATTTGATGGAGGTTCTTTCGTATTAAATGCTGATGGTGTACTTACACAGCAACTAGCAGCTTTTGAATCCACGCTAGCCCTTGTTGAATTTAATGCGACCCAGCCTATACCCAGTATGATAGTGCCACTTTTGAAAACTGAGGCCTCTGTCTATAACGCATTAAAATTAGGTTTGGCAGATTATGTACATAAAAATGGTTTTCCTGGCGTAGTCTTAGGCTTGTCTGGCGGCATAGACTCTGCGTTAACGCTAGCGATTGCCGTGGATGCGTTAGGGGCTGAAAATGTGCATGCCGTTATGATGCCATCAGAATTTACTGCAGATATTAGCGTGAATGATGCACGTGAAATGGCAGATTTATTAGGCGTTAAGTATACTGAAATTGCCATTAAATCCTTGTTTGAACAATATTTGACAACGCTTACGCCGCTTTTTCGGGACTTACCATTAGATGCTACAGAAGAAAATCTGCAAGCGCGTATTAGAGGCATGCTACTCATGGCGATTTCAAATAAATTTGGCAGTATTGTATTAACAACTGGTAATAAAAGCGAAATGGCCGTTGGTTATTGCACCCTATATGGTGATATGGCTGGCGGTTTTGCCCTATTAAAAGATGTGCCAAAAACGCTAGTGTATCAATTGTCTAATTACCGTAATAGTCTTTCACATGTGATTCCCCAGCGTATTATTTCGCGGCCACCTTCAGCTGAGTTACGTGCAGATCAAGAAGATCAAGACAGTTTGCCACCCTATGATGTGTTGGATGGCATTATGGAGGCTTATGTTGAAAATGATCTGAGCTTTTCGAATATTGTCGAAATGGGTTACGCGCGCGATGATGTTAATCGCGTGATCAGCTTAATAGACCGTAACGAATATAAGCGCCGCCAATCTCCAGTAGGTGTGCGTATTACGCACAAAGGCTTTGGTAAAGATAGGCGTTTGCCTATTACTGTAAAGTCTGGCAGTTATGTGTAAAGCGTCAGTTATTTAAATAACTGACGGTATTGAATCTAAAAAGAGTTTTAAGTCAGGTTAAGCTAGATTTTGCTTGATACTTAAAGTAACATTTGTCTTATTGTTTCAAAGCACCAAATGGCTATACATTAAATTACTCAGCAATACACATTAGGGAGCTCGGCCAGCATGAAAAAAATTGAAGCAATCATTAAACCATTCAAGTTAGATGAAGTGCGTGAATCACTATCAAACATTGGTGTAAATGGCTTAACGGTGACAGAGGTAAAAGGTTTTGGTCGTCAAAAAGGACATACTGAGCTTTATCGTGGTGCTGAATATGTTGTTGATTTTCTGCCAAAAATCAAACTGGAGTTAGTAGTAGCCGATAATATGGTAGATGCTGCAGTTGATTCCATTATTAAAGCAGCGCATACAGGTAAGATTGGGGATGGTAAAATTTTTGTAAGCTCAGTAGAACAAGTGGTGCGCATCCGTACTGGTGAAACTGGTGAATCTGCAGTTTAAGTCGATTAACTAAAGTTAGCTTTAATTATTGATTAAATTGCTAATTTGAGCGCTATTCACATATGAACCGTAAACAGAGTCTACTGTTTACGGTTTTTTTATTAACTATCAATCATGTAGCAAAATTACGCATATGCCAACTATCCTAAAAACCATACTTCTACTCACTTGCGCGAATATTTTTATGTCATTCGCATGGTATGCGCATCTTAAGAATTTAAGTCAAAAACCGTGGATCATTGCAGCCTTAATTAGCTGGGGAATTGCGTTGGTAGAATATATGTTTCAAGTGCCAGCCAATCGTATTGGCTTTACTGTGATGTCACTTGCGCAACTTAAAATATTGCAGGAGGAGATTACTTTAGCAGTGTTTGTGCCTTTTGCTGTATTTTATATGCAGCAGCCGCTCAAGCTAGATTTTTTATGGGCTGGCTTTTGTTTGATGGGTGCAGTGTATTTTATGTTTAGGACTTAATTTTTAAATTACAATTTTTATTAGCAAAACTGGCGAACCAGTTTGTTTTAATAACCTAGCCAACGCGCTGATTGATAAAATATAAAGCTTACTACCCAAGCTAAGGCAAGTGACCAAGCAATAGATAGCCACATAAATGCACTGCTTTTAGATTCACTTTTAAGTGTGGCAATAGTCGATAAGCAAGGTGTGTATATCAGTGTAAACAACATAAAACTCATCGCTTGTACCCAATCAATTTGCGTGGCCATTTGTGCCATCAGTGCATCACCCTGTAATCCATAAATCACTGCAAGCGCACCTACTACGATTTCTTTTGCGACAAAGCCAAATATCAATGCAATCGCTAGCTGATTGTTAATGCCTAATGGATCAAGTAAAGGGGCAAACAATGCGCCAATTTGGCCTGCAAATGTACCAATACTCGCTGGCGGGACATTGCTTGGAAAGTTAGTCAATGCCCACACAAGCACAACACCAATTACAATGAATTTACTAGCACGTATCAAGAAGTGCTTCACTTCTTGCCAGCCACGCAATATGATTTGTCTGGCGGTTGGAAACCGATATGGAGGTAACTCTAAAATAAATGGCTCTGAGTTTTTATAGCGACCTTGAAACAATACCGCTGTTAAAAACATGGTGAAAAAGCTCATCACATACAGTGAAAATAGAATAATCGGTGCTTGTTTTGCAGTAAATAGTGCGGTAATCATGAAGATAAAAACTTGTAGCCGCGCGGAGCATAATGAAAGTGGAATGACCAGCATGGTCAATAAACGCATAGGGCGTGAACGCATGATACGGGTGCCCATCAATGCGGGTACATTACAACCAAAGCCCATTAACATCATAACAAAACCTCGGCCATCTAAACCCATTTTTGCCATCAATGCATCCATTAGAAACGCAGCGCGCGATAAGTAGCCACTGTCTTCAACCATGGACATCACCAAAAAGAACAGGACAATAATGGGTACAAAAGCGGCTACCGTTGCTACCCCATTATAAATGCCATCAAGCATCAAACCATGCAACCATGCTGGGCTGCTGGTGAATAACGGTTCTAATAAACTGCTGCGGACTAAAGCTAAGAGCCAAGCTAAACCATCTTGTAACGGCTTGCCTGCTGTAAATATAAATTGAAACAACACAAACATTGCTGCAAAAAATATCGGTAAACCAAACCATTTATGCAATAGTATTTGGTCAATTTTATCAGTAGTATTATCTGTAAGCGTCGCTGGAATTTGTACATGATGTTGAATTAAGCTTTCCATTTCATGCTCAATTTGATTATCATCTTCTAGTAGCTTGCTAATCAGTTGTGGGTCACTAGCTGGATTGTTCTGATTAATGATTTGGGTTGCCGCTTGTATTGCTTTTGGCAGCCCATCGCCATATTTCGCACTAATTTGCATCACAGGCATTTGCAAATCTTTGGCTAGGCTATTGGTGTCTATCGTAATGCCAGATTGCTTAGCCTCGTCAGCCATATTAAGTGCTAATACAGCTGGTAGATTAAGTTTTTTAATTTGTAAAACCAACGATAGCTGGCGGTCAATTTGTGAGCTATTGAGTAAAACAATCACTAAATCAACTGCATTATTCGCTAAAAAATGGCGTACTACTTGCTCATCATCTGAAAAGCCATGCAGGTCATAAATACCTGGTAAATCAATCAGCTCAGCAATGTGCCCGCCAATTAAAATTTTTGCACTCATTAGATCGACAGTAATGCCTGGCCAGTTACCTACTCTTGCCGATGCGCCACTGATGCGATTGAACAAGGTGGATTTACCCGTATTGGGCATGCCTAATAATGCGATGCGTTTCATGAAGGTTTAAAGTTAGTGCGCGTTAAATTGATAGTGCACTAATTTGAATGCGCGAAGCTTCTGCACTACGCAGAATGACATCAGTTGTGCCTAAGCGAACGTGTAACGGGCCATTAAAATTGGCTCGGCGAATAATTCTGAGCGGCTTACCAACACGAAAACCTAATGCAGATAAACGATGAAACAGAGATTCTTCCGCTTCTATCGCTGAAATAATAGCGCGTTGACCGATTTGTAATTGAGATAAAAATTGCATTTGGCTAATCAAATAATTTTTTAATAGAGGTTTTAATATTATTCATGATTTGTAAATCATATAACAAATGATAACTATTCTTATTATCGCATAAATTAATTGTTTGGTGCATTTCTAATGGCGTGACAGACATAATAAAAGCTCGTAAAACGAGCTTTTATTATTAACTTTTACAGCAATTAAATTGACATCAACTCAAGTGTATTGCCAACTCTAAATGATGCTTTAAAAGCTTATTTTGAAATGTCTACCTTAGCTTTACTACGTAAATCTGCCATCATTTTTTCTAAGTTACGTTGTTGTAGATTTTTTTGTAGACCATCTTTAACTTTTTCATAGGGTAAAGGTTGTGAAGCGCGAGTATCTACTAACTTGATTACATGCCAGCCGAATTGGGTTTGTACTGGCGCTGGTGAAACCGCGCCTTTCTGTAAAGTAGCAACCGCATCGCTAAATGGTTTTACCATCGTTGCTGGTGAGAACCAGCCTAAATCGCCGCCTTTATCTTTTGAACCTGGGTCCATTGATTTGTCTTTTGCGATTTTAGCGAAATCACCACCTTTACCAAGTTGTGCAATGATGTCTTTAGCTTCAGCTTCAGTTTTAACTAAAATATGGCGTGCGCTGTATTCTTTATCACCATAGGCTTTTTTGTATTGTTCGTAAGCGGCTTTAGTATCGGCGTCTGAAATTGGATTTTTCTTTACAAAATCTTGTAAGAAAGTGGATGTTAATAGCTCGCGACGTGATAGCTCTTCACGCGCAACGTAATCTGGCTGTTTATCTAAACCAAGTTTTTGTGCTTCTTGGTAAACAAGTTCAGAATCTACTAGTTTATTGATAATGGCGTCTTTAACAGGCGCATCTACTTTTTGGCCACGTGCTGCAGCGTCTTTAGCAATGTAATCGTAGACAGATTGTTTGATTGCTTTGCCGTTGACTGTTGCAACAGAGTCTGCTGCGTATGCAACTGGTGCTAAAGAAAGTATTGCAAGGGCGATTAAGGTTTGGGTAAATTTCATGCAAATATCCTCAAGGTTAATAATAGTTGATTGAAAGGTAAGATTGCTAGGATGGTTATAGTTTTATAGAAGAGAGTTCATCAGGCGTTACAGCTTGTATGCTCAACGCGTGAATCCGATTAGGAATTAAATCTGCAAGTAGTTGGTAAATAAGACGATGACGCATTATCTGCGATTTTTCGTAAAAATGCGAGCTTGCCATTTTAAGCTTGAAATGTCCACCACCAGAATTGCCTGCATGCCCTGCATGCATCGCGCTTTCATCCTCAATATAAAACTCGGTGGGTTCTAGAGATTGCAAGCGACTAGTAATTTCTTCTGCTAAGGTCATGATTTGACAATTAAGTATAATAATGTGTGGGTCAATTAGGCAATGTCTTTCTGAATGGCTTGACTATAACGTGTTGATATACACCAGCAATGACAAATGGGTCATTATTTGCCCAAGCTTTGGCATCTACTAAGGTTTCAAATTCTGCCACAATCAAGCTACCAGTAAAGCCTGCTGGTCCTGGATCATTACTATCAATTGCTGGGAAAGGGCCTGCAAGCAATAGACGACCTGCATCTTGTAATGCTTGAATGCGAGCTAAATGTTCAGGTCGTGCGCTAATCCGTTTGGCTAGGCTGTCTACTGTATCTTCAGCCATAATTGCGAACCACATTACTTTGCATCCTTATTTATATCATCACTATTAATGTTAGTGAGATTGCCATCAACGGGTGTGAGATATTTGCTGAGCAATAAAGTTTGCGCAATAATAAAGACAAACAATATGCCAGTAATGCCAAATAGTTTGAAATCTACCCAAATATCTTGTGAATAATTAAACGCGACATAAAGATTTAGAAATCCTAGTCCAACAAATAGTGCTGCCCAAGCAAGATTAAGTTTAGTCCAAACAATGTTGGGTAAGCTGATTTGCTTTTCCATAAAACTGCGCATCAGATTTTTTTTGAAGATGAATTGTGCACCAATTAAGCTCGCTGCAAATAGCCAGTAAAGCACGGTAGGTTTCCATTGTATAAATGTAGGGTCTTTAAAATATAGCGTTGCTCCACCAAATACAGTGATAATTCCACCGCTTATTAAAAGCATGTTTTCTACTTTGCCATGGCGTATTTTGCTATAGATGATTTGCGCGATTGTGGCAACGATTGCGACTGCTGTAGCCGTATATATGCCAAAAAATTTGAACGCTACAAAAAATAAAATAACTGGAAACAAATCAAACAAAAACTTTGTCATGGTTTTACGGTGTCGCTTTCAAAAAATCAATCAATAACAACGCTTTAGCGCAAGACGTTATTTTGCTATGATTGATGTTGTACCGCAAGACGTAATTTTCAAGTTATTTTTTGTGTTTTTATAAGTTTTAATCAAAAAATTTATGTTTTTGGCTAATTAATTGCTTTAAAAGCTTTAATACAGTTTCATGGGATTTTACCGCGCTTATGTCTTTAATGATTGATTTGCACTCACATTCTAATATCTCGGATGGTATGTTGTCGCCTGTAGAGTTGATAGAGCACGCTGCTATGCATAGGGTAGATGTACTTGCGCTAACTGACCATGATGATACTAGCGGCTTGAAAATTGCCGCAATAGAGGCTGAGCGTTGGGGCTTACAATTAATTAATGGTGTGGAAATTTCAGTGACTTGGAAAAAGCGTACATTGCATATTGTGGGCTTAAAAATCAATCCTGACTTTCCGCCATTAAAAGCAGGCTTAGAAAAAATTCGTGCTGGGCGGCATATTCGTGCAGAAGGTATGGCGGCAGGATTAGACAAAATTGGAATTACAGGCAGCCTGAAAGGCGCATATGAATATGCGAAAGAAGGCATTATTAGTCGCACACATTTTGCACGCTTTTTGGTCAGTACTGGCTACGCAAAAGACAATAAGTCAGTATTTAAAAATTATTTAGTTAAAGGTAAGCCTGGCTACTTTGAGCATGAGTGGGCAAGTTTAGAAGATGCTGTCAGCTGGATTGTTGGCAGCGGCGGTGTTGCGGTAATTGCACACCCTGGGCGTTATGATTTAGGTCGCACCAATATGCTATTGCTCTTAGAGGAGTTTAGAGCATTAGGCGGTACTGCAATTGAAGTGGTAACTGGAAGCCACACGGTAGACCAGTATGTAGAGTTTGCAAAATATGCGCATCAATTTGGCCTAAAAGCTTCGCAAGGTTCAGATTATCACGGTAAGGGTCTTAGTTATATGGAGATGGGACGTTTGCCTGCATTACCCAGTAACTGTGAGCCTGTATGGCAAGGATGGGCCGAGATTGATGTTGCTGAAAGCAACGCAGAATAAGTCACTAAAATAATAATATAAATCAAGTATCCCCATCCAGTATTCGTATAAAGTTAACTACCTGTGTCGCAATTCTTTAATATCAATTTAGATAATCCACAAGTACGCCTTATTGCACAAACTGCAGATATTCTGGGGGCTGGCGGCGTGATCGCTTATCCAACAGACTCAGGTTATGCACTTGGCTGCATGCTAGGGAGCAGCGATTCACAGACACGTATTCGTCGCATTCGCGGGGTAGATGATCAGCATTTATTCACACTGGTATGTCGCAATTTAAGCGAGTTAGGCAACTATGCTATTGTCAGTAATAGCCAGTTTCGGCTACTAAAAGCAAATACCCCGGGTGCCTATACCTTTATTTTAAAAGCAACACGTGAAATACCGCGTAAATTGCAGCATCCTAAACGTAATACTATTGGCATTCGAGTGCCAGACTACAGTCTGGTGCAGGCAATATTAAGTGCGATAGATGCGCCATTATTGAGCATGACGCTAAGTTTAGTAAGTGAAGATGAAGTGCTAAGCGAGGGATGGGAAATTCGCGATAGGCTAGAGCATCTGGTTGATTTAGTGATTGATGTTGGACATTGTGTGGCGAGCGCTACTTCAGTGATAGACTTAACCACTGATGCGCCCGCTTTGATTCGTGCCGGTCAAGGTGACCTTACGCCATTTGGCTTAAGTTAAGATTTACCAATATTTTTTATAATAAAGAGTAGGCAATGGATTTATCGCTAATACAGAAAATAGTTATCTACGCATTACCCGTTTTATTTGCAATTACCGTGCATGAAGCTGCACATGGCTACGCTGCAAAATACTTCGGTGACATGACCGCCTATAAAGCTGGCCGTATCAGCCTTAATCCCATCCGTCATATAGATCCATTTGGTACCATATTATTACCAGCACTCAGCATAATGTTAGGCGGCATTTTATTTGGCTGGGCTAAACCTGTGCCAGTAGATTTCAGTAAGTTACGCAATCCTAAAAAAGACATGCTATGGGTTGCCGCAGCGGGGCCAGCCTCCAATTTTTTGATGGCAATTTTTTGGGTATTCGTCATTAAATTCGCTATCAATGCGCCAGAATCGATTGCTTATCCGCTCGTATTAATGAGCAAGGCAGGCATCAGTATTAATATTGTATTAATGGTATTGAATTTATTGCCACTACCACCTTTAGACGGTGGCAGAATTGCCGTAAGTTTGCTACCTACACCTTACGCAGTAAAATTTGCGCAAATTGAGCGTTATGGATTTATTATTTTAATAGTCTTGATGTTTTCAGGGGTATTGAGCAAGATTTTAGACCCGTTAATCAATACGGTTTATGGCTTAATCATTACCTTATTCGGGTAGCGCTTACTCAATAAAATAAGCTTGTTACATTCAATAAGCTTGTTTGTATAATAACGATTGTATATTCATCAAGTATTTAATTTAAGGTTTTACACATGGCAGTTGAACGCGTTTTATCAGGCATGCGCCCAACAGGTAATTTGCATTTAGGGCATTACAATGGCGTACTCAAAAATTGGATTAAGCTTCAGCATGAGCATGAATGCTTATTCTTTGTTGCGGATTGGCATGCATTAACCACCCATTACGATACACCAGAAATTATTGAAGAAAGTGTATGGGAGATGGTGATTGATTGGCTTGCTGCGGGCGTAGACCCAGCAAATGCAACGATTTTCATTCAATCACGTGTGCCAGAGCATGCAGAGTTACACACTTTATTAAGCATGATTACACCGCTAAGTTGGTTAGAACGCGTGCCTACTTATAAAGACCAGCAAGAAAAATTATCCAGTAAAGATCTATCTACTTATGGGTTTTTAGGTTATCCGTTGTTACAAAGTGCGGACATTTTGATTTATAAAGCCACGCAAGTTCCTGTTGGCGAAGATCAAATTCCGCATATTGAATTCACGCGTGAAATCGCACGTCGATTCAACCATATTTATGGTAAAGAAAAAGGTTTTGAAGAAAAGGCTAAAGCTGCAATCAAAAAATTGGGTAGTAAACGGAGTGGCTTATATGAAGAAATGCGTAATGCATACCAACAAAGTGGGGATGAAGAAGCATTAGATGCCGCTCGTGCCATGATTGAAGAGCAGCAAGGTATGAGCATGGGCGATAAAGAACGTTTGCTTGGCTACTTAGAAGGTGGCGGCAAAATGATTTTGCTGGAGCCTGATTACAAGCTTACGCCAGCTTCAAAAATGCCAGGTTTAGATGGGCAAAAAATGTCAAAATCTTACAACAACACGATTTCTATGCGTGAAGATGTAGACTCAGTGGCTAAGAAAATCAAAACTATGCCGACTGACCCAGCGCGAATCCGCCGAACAGACCCAGGGGATCCTGCAAAGTGCCCCGTATGGCAATTGCATCAAATCTATTCAAACCAATCTACGCAAGATTGGGCGCAAGCAGGTTGTAAAAGTGCTTCAATCGGTTGTATAGAATGTAAAACACCTGTCATTGAAGGTGTATTAGCTGAACTTAAACCTATTCAAGAGCGTGCTAGACAATATGCAGAAGATCCTACGTTGGTAAAAAATGTGGTAGCAGAAGGCTGTGAA
Organism: Methylotenera sp.; assembly: GCA_014378495.1. GTDB lineage: Bacteria > Pseudomonadota > Gammaproteobacteria > Burkholderiales > Methylophilaceae > Methylotenera. Next base: position 16,120 of record JACMNP010000022.1, read on the forward strand.
AAAGCACGTAAATTAGCGCGTGAAACCATGCGTGATGTACGCGACGCCATGGGTTTAAACTACTCATAATGATTATGTTGATGTGCGCCATGTATGGGGCGACAAAATTTATGGTGCAAAAATGAATCACTGGCTAGCGATTGCTATCGCAATTGTTGCAGAAGTCACAGCGACCACTGCGTTAAAAGCTTCTAATGAATTTACCAGACTTTGGCCATCATTAATTGTGGTGGCTGGTTACGGCGTGGCGTTTTATTTTATGACGATTAGTATGCGTGTACTACCGGTAGGCATTATGTACGCGATATGGTCTGGTTTGGGCATTGTACTTGTGTCTATTATTGGCTGGTTTGTTTATAAGCAGGCTTTAGATGTACCCGCGATGATAGGGATGGGTTTGATTATTCTGGGAGTGGTTGTCATTAACGTGTTTTCAAAATCAGTCGGACACTAAAATACACATGCAAACTCAGCTCACTTTAGATGCACGCATTCATGGTGAAGCTTTTACTGAGTTGCCGCACGATTTATATATTCCGCCTGACGCCCTAGAAGTTTATTTAGAAGCCTTTGAAGGCCCGCTCGATTTATTGCTGTATTTAATCCGTAAACATAATCTCGATATTTTAGATATTCCAATGGCTGATTTAACGCGCCAATACATGGAGTATGTAGAAAAGATGCACGCCATCAAGTTGGAACTGGCGGGTGATTACTTACTCATGTCGGCAATGTTAATTGAGATTAAGTCGCGGATGTTGTTACCCAAGCCTGCTGAAATTGAATCTGAAGATGATCCTAGAGCTGAGTTGGTGCGTCGTTTAATGGAATACGAAGCGATTAAGCTCGCTTCTCAAAGGCTGGATGAAATGCCTAAAGTGGGCGATGATATTCATGTTGCCAGTGCTTATTATCAGCACATTAGCGAGATTAAACCGCCCGAAGTCAATTTGGAAGATCTAGCCGAAGCTTGGCGGAATGTGCTTAAACGCGCTAGCCATTTTCAGCATCACAAAGTGGGTAAAGCCGAACTTTCTGTGCGTGAGCATATGAGCATTATTTTACGCCGTTTAAAAACAGACAACTTGTTGGAGTTCTCGCAATTATTTGATGTGGTGCAAGATGGAATTCCAAAGTTAGTGGTATGTTTTTTAGCGATTTTAGAACTTGCACGTGAAGGCTTAGTGCGTATGACGCAACAAGCACCGTTTTCTCCAATTTATGTACAAATTAATAGTCATGAATCAGCCTAATAATATTACTGAATTAAAGAATGTATTAGAAGTCGCGCTGCTCACTTCGCATGAGCCATTGTCCTTAGACGATATGACTCGGTTATTTGCTGAGCGTATGGAACGTACCACTTTACGTATGCTGCTTGATGAACTAAAGCAAGACTGGGCAACGCGCACGATGGAGCTGGTACAGGTAGCATCAGGCTATCGCTTTCAGGCAAAGGTTGAATACGCGACACATTTAGCGCGTTTGAGCCCTGATAAACAAGCAAAATATTCACGTGCGGTGATGGAAACTTTAGCTATTATTGCCTACAGGCAACCTGTGACTCGTGGCGATATTGAAGAAATTAGAGGGGTTGCCGTCAACCCAAACGTCATGCGCCAGCTACAAGAGCGCGATTGGGTAGATGTAGTCGGCCAACGTGAAGTGCCAGGGCGACCTTCGTTATATGCGACGACTAAACACTTTTTAGATGACCTTAATTTGCGGTCATTGGCTGAATTGCCGCCAATGGAAGATTTTGCCCAACAAGAGATTCCGCTAAACCTAAATCTGTGACCACATTCTTAGCTAAGCTAATTTCATTACACATTTAATCTTATTGATTAATGGGTAACTGCGGTAAAATGCGTTATTACAATCAATAGTTTATCCATATGGCACGTCCCTTTAAAACCCAGCGCGACCCACAGGCAGTTCCTCGTCGCCCAAAAACCAACTTCACTCAACTGCCCGCTGACCCTAATGCGCCACCAGAACCTACGCAACGGTTGCATAAGCTGTTAGCCTTGGCAGGTTTGGGCTCGCGTCGTGATATGGAGCTACTGATTGCCAGCGGGCGCGTTACTATCAATGGCGCAACAGCCACAGTGGGTGCAGGCGTTACGCAATATGATTTAGTGCGCTTAGATAGCCGTCCATTAAAATTGCCTTTTGTTGCTGAGCTTCCGCAGGTACTCATCTATCACAAACCAGAAGGTGAAATCGTCAGTCAAGACGACCCTGAAGGCCGTGCGAGTGTGTTTGATAAATTGCCAAAAGTAAAAAATGCCAAATGGATCGCCATTGGCCGTTTAGATATGAATACCAGTGGCTTGCTCATATTCACTACTTCTGGCGAGCTAGCGAATCGATTCATGCACCCACGTTACGAGGTTGAGCGTGAGTATGCCGTGCGTATTTTTGGTGAATTGACCGAAGGCCAAATGACGCAACTCAGAGAGGGTATTGAGCTAGATGATGGTCCAGCAAATTTCGATAGCATCAGCGCACAAGGTGGCGAAGGTGCTAACCATTGGTATCAAGTGATTCTGCGTGAAGGTCGTAATCGCGAAGTGCGTCGCTTGTTTGAAGCATTTCAACTACCAGTCAGCCGTTTGATGCGTGTACGTTTTGGTCCCGTTAATCTTCCACCGCGCGTTAAACGTGGCTCTATGCTTAAACTGGAACAAAAAGAAGTGGTTGGCCTGTTGGAATGGGCTGATTTACCAGTGCCAAGTGCACCACTTAGACAACTTACACAACGTGAAAAACTAAAAGCAACTACGGTGTTTATGCCTAAAGTGCGTAAACAAAGAGTCAGCGCACTTGATAGACAGCCCCGTGATGCGGCTGAGGGCGAAGCTAGGCCTCATCGCGGTAAAATAGATGCATCACGCAATAATCCAGCGGCTAAAAAACCAGCACCTAGAAAGTCAGCTAATCGACGCGTGAGGCAGACTAGTGATTTGCCGCCAGACGTTCAAAAAACAAGCATGCAGAAGAAGAGTGATAGGAATAGAGGTAGAGGCTAAGTACTTTTTATCTAGCAACAAATAACTGGAAGCTGACGGTAATTGGCTTCCAGTGTTCTCAGTTTAAGCTTTTGCTAATCGCCACAACGAAGTCACTTCAGCTTTACGTGCCGTGTGTAGTGGGTCGCTGGCATCTAATGTTTTACTATGTCTTGCTTTGGTATCAGTTCTGTCAATGACCTTTAAGCCTGCGGCATCTATCCAGCCGAGTAATTCTTCGCGTGTTCTTAAACCCAAATGCTCTGCAAAGTCTGAAAGTACTAACCAGCCTTCGCCATCGTCATTTAAATGTGCGCTTAGGCCATTTAAAAAGCCTTTAAGCATTTGGCTTTTTTCATCGTAGATTGCTGATTCTAATGCAGAGCTTGGATGCGCTGGCAGCCATGGTGGGTTACAAACAATTAAATCTGCTTTGCCGTATTCAGCCTTCGGATAAAGATTGGCTTCAACCAACGTGACATTGGTTTTTAAACCTAACAGGTTGATATTTTTCAGTGCACAATCTAAAGCGCGATGTGAGTTATCCGTAGCAACGATTTTTGTAACCCCACGGTTAGCAAGTATGGCGGCTAGTACGCCTGTACCAGTACCGATATCAAATGCGAGATTGCAAGGCACAGGGAGTGGTGCAACGTCTACTAAGTCTAAATATTCGCCACGAATAGGTGAAAACACACCGTAGCTTGGAAAGATTTTATTGTTGATAACGCTAATATCAACGCCGTTTTTACTCCATTCATAGGCCCCAACCAAGCCTAGAATTTCACGTAATGAAACCACGATGGTTTGCGTACTTTTACCGTAAGCATGTTCACAAGCGGCTTTTACATCTGGTGCGCGACGTAAGTTAATGTTGTAGCCAACATTCAACTCAATCACCAGCATGCCTAAAATACGTGCTTTTTGTGACTGTGCTTGTCGGTGCAAATGAAAGGCTTGCAACATCGTTTCGCCAGTTTTTTTAGGTTTTTTACGTGGGCGGTCAATTCTGCGTGAAAGCGCTTGCATAAGTAGTTTTGCATTTTGAAAGTCACCTCGCCAAAGCAGCGCAGTGCCTTCGCAACACAACTTATAAGCATCATCTGCCTTGATTGTATCGTCTGCAATTTGTACTTTTTTTGGCAGTGGTGCGTCATTTTCAGAGTGCCAAATGCCAGTTTTGGTTTTGCTTGCTTCTAACCAACTAATGGTTTGGTTTGCTTGGGTTGCGGGTTGTGCGGTATTCAAAATATGATTGCCTAAAGTAACGATGTTCGTCTAACTGGGTTTGGTATGAATGTTATATAGATTAAAGATTAAATCTAAATTAACTGAGATTTGGTGAGTAAAAATACAAACTCATTGCCTGATGAAACGTCTAGCCAATTAAATATAATATTTGGGTAGGCTGCTTCTAATGCTTCGCGATTATGGCCGATTTCAACAATCAATATACCATCATCATTCAGGTGGTTTGCGGCTTCACGCAGAATGGTATGTGTATGGTCTAAACCAGCTTCACCACTTCCTAATGCAAGCTGAGGTTCGTTCTGATATTCAGCAGGTAATACAGCCATGGAAGGCGCATCTATGTAAGGTGGATTGCTGATGATGACATCATATTTTTTGCCTTTTAGGGCTTGAAACATGTCAGATTTAATCGCGGTGATTTGCGCTTCTAAACCATAGTTTTCGATATTGATATTGGCAACATCAATTGCATCTTGTGAGATATCAATCACATCAATGGCGGCATTCGGAAATGCAGCAGCGAGCAATACACCTAAACAACCGCTACCTGTACAGAGATCCGCAGCGCTTTCTACCATTTCAGGATATTCAATCCATGGACTTAATTGCCAAGAATTTAAACTTAAGGCGTTTGAATCTGAAGTA
>JACMNP010000141.1 GCA_014378495.1 Methylotenera sp.
CATGCCATTGACAACGAATACCATCACACTTTGCTCCACTGCACGACTTGTCCGCGGTATTAATTTACAGTATCAACAACGTCAGCTTGATAATGGCAACCAACAATGGCAGGCATCTGAGGCTTATACTTTAGAGCAATGGTTAGACAGTTTAATTGGGAATGCGCTTTTATTAGGGATATTATCCAGCGAGATTATTCCTAGTACTACATTGAGCAATGTGGCAGAAGTTTACCTTTGGGAGCAAGCGATTACCACATGCCTAGCCAAGCATGAGGCCGCTGCTTTGTTTGATATTCGTGCGATGGCAAAATCTGCTATTGAAGCCAATAATTTAATGCTTAATTGGCAAATCCCTGAAGCTGACGTTAATCATCAATTCATCACCCAAGAGACTCGTCAGTTTTTGCGTTGGCGGCATACGTTTGAATCTTTATGTGTACAACAAAACGCGATAGAAGCGGCTCGTTTAACTGCATTGCAAGTTGAGTTGATAACACAGCATGCGCAATCTTTATTCAATACATTAACATTACCTAGTCAGATAATATTGACTGGTTTTGATCGTATTACACCACTTGAAAACAAGTTTATTGAGGTGCTTAAGTCTTGGGGTATTCAGGTAGAAACATTGATAAGTGAGCGATATACGCATCCGCAAACTAATCACCTCGCTTTTAATGATAGCAACGCTGAATGCCGTGCAGCAGTGGCTTGGGCGCAACAAAAGCTGGCAGAAAATCCCAACGTACAATTGGCTATCATTAGCCCAGTATTGGGTAATATTCGCCGTGAATTAGTCGACTTGTTGGATGACACGTTTCATCCTGAAACCTTGAAAGCAAGCCACTGTGAAAGGCCGCGTTGTTATGACTTTTCGCTAGGCTTGGCGCTGACAGAATACCCCATTGTGCATAGTGCATTGCAACTTTTGCGATTGGCAGTGACTAAAACTAATATGAACTTTGAAGATGTGACGCCAATTTTGCAAGATGTATATTGGGGTAGCATCTTGGAGCTGGATGCTAGAGCGCAGTTGGATGCGCATGTGCGCAGAAACTTAAATGCGAACTATAGCCTGGAAGCGTTAATCAAACAGGTGAGTAAATTACAAAGTAATGGTGTGCAATTGCCTACGTTGATCGAGCATTTAGGTTTGATAGCCAAGTTTCACTCGGCATCCAATAGCCAGACTAATAAGCAAAGTAAGCAGCGTCAATTACCTTCAGTATGGGCGACGGCTTTTGGTGATTTGTTAAGTGAGCTCAAGTGGGCAGATACCCGCGCGATATCTAGCCACGAATATCAGGCACAACAGGCATTTTTCAAATGTTTAAAAGAATTGGCTGCACTGGATGCCATCCTAGGTAACATTGCTGCGCAAGAAGCTGTGCAAAAAATTACCGAATTATGCAGCGCTACTATGTTTCAAGCTGAGGCCATAGGTGATATTCATATACAAATACTTGGCCTTTTAGAAACGCCAGCAATGCAATTAGATGCAGTGTGGGCGCTAAATATGAACGACCAGCATTGGCCACCACCGGTTAAGTTGAATCCTTTACTGCCTGCTGAATTGCAACGTAACCGTGGTACCCCCAACGCCAGTGCCAGTATTCAAAGTGAGTTTGCAACTTTAGTGCATCAGCGTTTGATGTTGAGTGCACCAGAGGTGGTGTTCTCATATGCCCTTCAAGATGGTGAGCGTGAATTGAGGCAATCGCCATTATTAGAAAGTAATGATTTAGAGCGTGTAAATCAGCAGCTTTTATCAAGCGAAACACCATTCTTTATAAAAACATTAGCTGAGCGCTTAGCGCAACCTGCCAATATGCAAATGGTGGATGACTTTATGGCACCAGAAGTTTTAGATGGTGAAAAAATACGCGGCGGCGTGAGTTTATTTGCTAGACAGGCCACTTGTCCAGCTTGGGCGTTTTATCAATATCGATTAGGAGCGGGGAAACTAGAAACACCAATTGATGGCTTGGATAATATCGCCCGCGGCAATTTACTGCATTTAGTACTGCAACATTTCTGGCTAGCTTGTGAAAGTTTGGCTAATTTAAAAGGGATGTCTAGCCAACAGCGAATGAGCGCGATTGATGCTGCGATTGGAAAAAGTATTCATGTTTTAGAGCATCAGCTTAGCTTTCATATTCCGCCACAGGTAATGCAGATTGAGCAGCAAAGATTGCAGCAATTGATGCAGACTTGGTTAGAGGTAGAGTTGCAGCGTGCCGATTTTAAAGTTGATGCTTGCGAACAGCGGCATATGCTTGAAGTAGAGGGTTTGAGTCTTACCCTGACTATTGACCGCATAGATGCACTCGCCGATGGTAGTTTGGTTGTGATAGATTATAAAACTAGCAGTTTAGTAACAAATAAAAGCTGGGCAGATGACCGTATTACAGAGCCACAATTGCCAATTTATGCAGCGCTAGCGTTAAAAGGAGAGCAGGTAGTAGCAGTATGTTTTGCCAAAATACGTACGGATGAAACCAAGTTTATTGGCCTTTCGGCAGAGTTCAGCGTATTGCCCGCAATAGCTGCTTTAGCTGAAGTGACTAAAAGTTCGGCATTTAAGCATTTTGATAGCTGGGATGCTTTGTTGCAACATTGGCAAGCGAGCCTGACTAATATTGCTCTAGAGATTAAATCTGGGGTGGCCAGCGTAACGTTTACTAAAGAAAATGAATTAGCCTATTGCGACGTAAAACCCTTACTACGTCTGCCTGAACGTTTGTTGCAATTTGAGAAAATGCAGGCTGCTCTAAAGGGTGGTGTTTAGTCATGACAGCAGATTTTAAAGCGTTGGATTTAAACACATTAGATAGCATAAATCGCGAACGCGCTCTGGAGCATGCCTCTTTTATTGTCGAAGCACCAGCTGGCGCTGGTAAAACCGAGTTGTTAACGCAACGTTATTTAAAGCTACTGGCTAGTGTTAACGAGCCTGAAGAAATAATCGCACTTACCTTTACCAATAAAGCCGCAGCTGAAATGCGCAACCGTATTTTATTGAGTTTAGAGCATGCACAAAACCAGACACCAGAAACTGCAGCCCATAAACTTAAAACTCGTGAGTTAGCCAACGCTGCGCTTAATCAATCTAACGCAAAACAATGGGATATTCTCACCCAGCCTAGCCGATTACGCATTTTAACGATAGATGCATTGTGCAGCAGTTTAACGCGACAAATGCCTTTGCTGAGCAAGTTTGGCGGGCAGCCAGCTGTTAGTGACGACACAGATACCCATTATAACGATGCTGCTCGTCGCGCCATTGCACAAATCGTTTATGAATCAGATAGCGAGGATACCGTTACCACTGCGCTTCGTTATATGGATAACAATAGCGAGAAACTGGCAGGATTATTGGCCAAAATGTTAGCCAGGCGTGACCAGTGGTTGCCACTCGCTGGGCAATTGCATGGCTTAGATGTTGATGAAATATCACGCAATACTGAAGTGGCATTACAGCATCTGATTGCAGAAGGTTTGCAAGCCGCATTGAATATATTGCCTCCGAACGTGCAATATTTATTGATGCCATTAGCCCGCTATGCTGCCAGTAACTTAACCGAAGAGGCTGATATTGCGCCTTTACTTGATTGGGATTCAGCCCTAGATGCAGATGCAAGCGACTTGATGCGATGGCAGGCATTGGCTAAATTTTTACTCACACAAGATAGAAATTTTCGTAAGAGCATCAATAGAAATAATGGTTTTCCAGCGACTGACGAAGGTAAAAGTAAGAAAGAAGATTACTTTTCAATTGTAAATACACTAGAAAACAGCGAGGCGATTGGCAGTGTGCTTGCCTTGCCAACCCTTGCAACGCTGGCAGATAATCAGCAAGTCATTCAGGCACTTACTAGGTTACTGATATTAGCCACTACGCATTTGTGGGCAGTATTTCAAGCGGCAGGTGAGGTGGACTTTGTCGCAATCGCCCAAAGTGCGCAACTGGCACTAGAAAATGAGCATGGTGTTACGGATTTAGCCCTCAAATTAGATTATAAAATCTCTCACTTACTCATAGACGAGTTTCAAGACACCAGCCCAGTACAGATGCGTTTGATAGAAAAGCTCATCGAAGGTTGGCAGCCAGATGATGGCCGTACGCTATTTTGCGTGGGCGACCCAATGCAATCCATTTACCGATTCCGCAAAGCAGATGTGAGTTTGTTTTTGCAAGCGAGTAAATCTGGTATTGGACATTTACCGCTTACACGTTTGCAATTAAGCCGTAATAACCGTTCGCATCCTGCAGTGGTCGATTGGATTAACAACGCATTTCAACAGGTATTTCCAAGTACGGATAATATTAATCAAGGTGCAATTAGCTATAGAAAGTTTACTGCCACACGTCCAACTATTGACTATGAAGGTGTGGTATTACACCCTCTTATTTTAGAAGCGCTAGGCAGTCATGGTGATTCAGAAAACAGTAGCGCAGAAGATGATATTGAATCCATCAATATCAAACAGATTGAAGCTGCTTATGTCGCTGATTTAATTATGAATCTGCGTGCTGATAAGCCCGCTTTAGAATCAACCCCAAATAAAATGGCTGTATTGGTTCGAAACCGCAGTCATTTAACGGCGTTGGTGTCTGAAATCAGGCGTAATCATCCACAACTGAAATTCCAGGCTGTGGAAATTGAGCACCTGAACGACCGCCAAACTGTGCAAGATGCGCTATCGCTAGTGTGTGCGATGCATCATCGCGCGGATAGAACACATTGGTTGAATATTTTGCGTGCGCCTTGGTGCGGCATGATGTTAAAAGATTTGCATGCTTTAGCGGCTGATAATCACCAAGCGACTATTTGGCAGCTCATGCATGATGAAAATCGTTTAAAAAACCTGACTGAAGATGGAAGGCTACGATTAAGCCATATTAAAACCGTGCTTACTTCGGCTTTTGAAGCACAAGGTCGCATGCCTGCGCGCCGCTGGTTGGAAAGTACTTGGTTGCAGCTGGGCGGTGGTAAATGCTTGGTAGACGCAGGTGATAATCGCGATGTGCAGGTATTTTTTGATTTAGTCGAAAAAATCAGCCGTAGCGGTCACGTGGATATTACAAAACTAGAGCTAGGCATGCAAAAACTATATGCCAAACCAGATATTGAAGCAGATGATAGCTTGCAGTTTTTAACCATCCATAAATCAAAAGGACTAGAGTTTGATACTGTGATTTTGCCTGCGCTTAATCGTCCGCCTAGGCATGCAGATAATGAATTGGTGTTATGGCAAGAGGTGATGGTAGATAACCATCTGCATTTAATTGCCGCGCCATTTACGCCAAAATCAGCCAATAAAAAGAGTGATGCACCCAATATTTATGAGTACCTTAAAGATTTAGAAAAAGAGCGTGCAGACAATGAAACTGTGCGTTTGTTATATGTTGCCACAACGCGTACTCAGAGACAATTGCACTTAATTGCTAGCATGCAAAGCAATAAAAATGGTGAAATAAAGCCTGTAGCAAATTCACTACTTAAAGTGTTATGGCCTGCAATAGAGGCTGATTTTAAGCGTGCTGAGTTGTTGGAATTGAATGACTCAGCTTTGCAAGTGATGGATATCACACAATTTAAGCCCCAGTTACAACGTTTATATAGTACGGAATTTACGCATAATTTTTTAGATAGCAGTGATCTAAACATCGCTAAAACTTCAAGTGACATTGCTGGTCGGTCTGCTGAATCTAAAAATATTACAAACACAGCTAATATTAATAGCGCAGCTGTTAGTAACATAAATACAGCTTTTGATTTGCAAAACAACTTGGACCTGTATAGACATTGCGGCATATTAGCCCATATTTATATGCAGCTATTTAGCACAACAGATTTGCAAGTTTGGCATGGCGAGCGTTTGCAACAATGCGAAATCGGCATGCAAAAGTGGTTAATGCAACAAGGCCATGTTGCTAAAAATGCGCAACAAGGTGCAGTAAATGTTTTAGTTGCGTTGCAAACAACATTGCAAAGTGAGGTGGGTCAATGGGTGCTTAAAAATCATGATAGAGCGACGAGTGAATTAAGTTTAATGCGAGTACAAGAACATGAGGTTAATAATCACATAATCGATAGAACATTCATTGAAAATGGCATGCGTTGGATTGTAGATTACAAACTTACCACTGTGGATGAAGCTTTAGACTTTAATCTCTATGCAGAGCAACATCGACCTCAGTTAGAGCGATACGCAAGTTTATTTGCAAGTGAAGGGTTGCCGATTAAAAAAGCCGTACTATTTTTAAGTTCAGGTAAATTGGTAGAGTTATAGCAAACATCAGCGCTACCGTCCTATTGTTGTTTGGCGTGCTTAAAGTGTCGCCTTACATACCATATTAAAAATATTATGCCTGCCCCAATAATTACGTAATGAAACTCATGGAAATATACTTTTAAACTATCCCAATGCTCGCCAAATTTCATTCCTGCGTAAGCCAGTAGCCAGCACCAAATAAGCGAGCCGATGAAAGTATACATAATGAATTTAGGCATATTCATTCTTGCTACACCTGCAGGAAATGCAATAAAAGTACGTACTGCTGGCAATAAGCGTGCAATAAAAATAATAATCTCACCATATTTGGCAAATAATCTATCGGCCATATCTAAATCATTTTTCGACAGCAATATATATTTACCATATTTTTCAGCTAAAGGTCTACCGCCATACACACCCACGTAATAAGCGGGGATTGAACCAATCACACAGCCAACTGCGCCCGCCAATGCCACTAACCATAGCGTTAATTCACCTTTGAATACCAAAAATCCAGCAAATGGCATAATAATTTCAGAAGGTAATGGAATGCAGGCCGACTCAATCGCCATGAGCAACACGATGCCGCCGTAGCCCATTGTAGAGATTACGCTGATAATCCAAGTGGCAATGATTGCTATGATTTTTTCTAGCATGTTAAAGAGCTTATATAAGTGATTTAAAAGTGCAAAGTGTATCGCAACTAGCTAGATTTTTTACTGGTAGCACTAATTTTAACCAATTTTATTAGTATGCTAGTTTTTAGTGCTTACTAGGTATTTAAGTGAATTCTTTCAATAAATTCTTAACAAAATCAGCCCGTAAAATTATATCCTCATGTTGTACGGTTACTCTTAATTTATCAGGCCCGTTCATGCGGCAACGTCTATCGCGTTGCAGTAATGCAATTAGCTTAGTTGGGTCAATATCGGCTTTTGGATTGAATTGTAGTTGTATCGCTTCACTACTTGCATCAATTTTAATAATACCAATCTCTTTGGCGGCAACGCGCAATCTATGGCAGGCAATCAGCGCTTCACCCTGTTCTGGCAGCAAACCAAAGCGGTCGATGAGTTC
>JACMNP010000142.1 GCA_014378495.1 Methylotenera sp.
TCAGGCATGAGTGTGATGGAAATGTCGCATCGTGGTAAAGAATTCACCAGTATTTTGCAAAAAACGGAAGCTGATTTACGCACTTTATTAAATATTCCCGGCAATTATAAAGTATTGTTTTTGCAAGGTGGTGCGATTGCGGAGAATGCAATTATTCCGATGAATCTGCTTAATGGTGGCGAAGCCGATTATGTAATCACGGGTGCTTGGTCAAAACGTAGTGTTGAAGATGCCAATGCTTATGGAAAAATAAATATCGTTGCCAGTAGTGAAGCCGATAAATTCAGCCATGTACCAGATTTTTCTAGTTGGAAACTTAATAAGCAAGCTGCCTATCTGCATATTTGTACGAATGAAACCATTAATGGCGTTGAGTTTGATGGTATCCCAGATGCAGGCGATGTGCCGATTGTGGCGGATATGTCTTCACATATACTTTCACGTCCTGTTGATGTGAGTCGATATGGCGTGATTTATGGTGGTGCACAAAAAAATATAGGCCCAGCAGGCTTATGTATCGTCATTGTGCGGGAAGACTTACTAGACCGAGCCTCTAAGCTCACGCCAGCGGTATTTAACTGGAAAACACAGGCTGATAATCAATCTATGATTAATACGCCACCAACTTATGGCATTTACATTGCTGGCTTAGTATTTGAATGGCTACTTGCGCAGGGTGGTGTGCCGGCAATTGAGCAGAAAAATATCGCCAAAGCAAAGTTGTTGTACGACTATATTGATAGCACCAATTTTTACAGCAACAATATTGCCATCAATAACCGCTCACGCATGAATATTCCTTTTTTCTTACAAGATGAAAGTTTGAATGATGCTTTTTTGAAAGGTGCTGAAGCACAAGGCTTATTGCAGCTTAAAGGTCATCGTATGGTCGGTGGCATGAGAGCGTCAATCTACAATGCGATGCCTATTGAAGGTGTGCAGGCATTGGTTTCGTATATGAAAGATTTTGAAAGTAAGCATTCTGCATCATGAGCGAAAACAATAACTCAGATAAATTAAAAGCATGTCGTGATGGCATTGATGCATTAGACAATGAAATGCTGCAGCTGGTGAGCCGCCGTGCGCAACTTGCGCGGGAGATTGGTTCATTAAAAGATGATGGTGTCATTTATCGCCCAGAACGCGAAGCACAAGTATTAAGACGTTTAGCTGCGCTTAACCAAGGTCCGCTGTCTGCCGATGCCGTAACTAATATTTTCCGTAGTGTCATGTCTAACTGTCGTGCACTCGAAAAAGAGCTATCAGTCGCATTCTTGGGACCACTAGGTACATTTAGCGAAGAGGCTGCTAATAAACAATTCGGTGGCTTATCTGGGCCAATACAATGTAGCTCGATTGACGAAGTTTTTCGTCAAGTAGAGACTGGGCAAGCCAACTATGGCGTTGTCCCTGTTGAAAACTCTACTGAGGGCGCCGTAGGGCGCACCTTAGATTTATTGATGCAAACCAGTTTGAAAATCTGTGGTGAAATTGAGTTGGCGGTGCATCATAATTTGCTATCAAAGCATAATGACATCTCAGAAATTACTAAAGTCTATTCTCACTCGCAATCATTAGCCCAATGTCATGAATGGCTTAACAAGAGTTTACAAAATACCGAACGTCAATCGGTCGTGAGTAACGCTGAAGCTGCTAAACTTTCTACCCTTACACAAGGTGCAGCTGCAATAGCAAGTAAGCGTGCTGCAGAGCTTTTTGGATTAAATATCCTTGCTGAAAATATCGAAGATGACCCTAAAAATACCACACGTTTCTTAGTGCTATCTCAACATGATGTGGCGGTATCTGGTAAAGATAAAACTTCATTATTGATGGGTACAAAGAATGTACCAGGTGCAGTATTAGCGTTATTAGAGCCATTAGCAAAACATGGCGTAAGTTTGACTAAGTTAGAATCAAGGCCTTCTAAAATTGGCATGTGGGAATATATGTTTTTTATTGATATAGAAGGGCATTATCAAGAACCAAAAGTGGCGGCAGCGTTAAAAGAACTTGAAAGTCGCGCATCATTTTTAAAATTATTGGGATCTTACCCTGTAGCATTAATGTAACAAATTGAAGTAATTAATAGTTAAATTTTAGGGTGCTATGCCGTTAAGTGAATCTATATTAAATAATACGTTATGGAATAAATTTTCACTCAAATTCAATAATTTGAGATTAGAAGCACACTATCAAAAGCATAGTTTCCCACAAATACTACTTCAATCTAGATTAGCCTTATTGCTGGGTGCCATGATGTATGAGATGTACGGCATCTTAGATTTTCTTTTGATTCCGAAAGAAATGATGGCTAAGATCACTCTAATCAGAATTTCCGCAACCATGATGATACTCATGGTATTTGGGCTGACTTTTTTTCGAATATTCAAAAAGTATCATCAACAAATGCTAGCGTTCATACTGGTTTTGTCTGGTAGCGATTTATTGTTAAAAATGACACTAATCGATCAAAGTATTTTTTCGTATTATTTCTCTGGATTATTATTATTATTTTTCTGGGCGCATGCTTTTTATGTACTGAGCTTTACTTATCTTTTTATTAGCTCGCTATTAATCGTAGTCGCCTCAGTCATTTCTTTCTTAACGATATTTAACTTTTCTTATAACGCAGTAATAAGTTATTTATTCATTTTATTTTCTGCGTTTGGGGTTTCTGTTTTTTCTAGCTATGTCGCTGAGAAGCGAGGGCGTGCATTATTCTTGCGTGAAAAAGAGTTGGATAGAGAGCGTTATATTCAACGTGAGCGTGCTACGCACGATAGCCTGACTAATCTACCTAACCGCGTTTTACTGCTCGATCGTATTGACCAAGCGATTCTTGATTCCATTAGGCATAGTCAAGTGTGTGCCGGCTTTTATTTGGATTTGGATAATTTCAAAAATATCAATGATATTTACGGGCATGCTGCAGGAGATTATGTGCTGACTGAAGTAGCTAAACGTTTAAAAGCTAGCACACGTGCCGCTGATACTGTGGCCCGATTGTCTGGAGATGAATTTTTTATATTAACACGCGATATTCATAATGTTGAACATGCTGAAGCCTTTGGTCATAAGTTATTAACGCAAATTAAGCTGCCGTATCATTTACAAGGTAAGCCTGTAGATACATTACTTTCGGCAAGTATTGGTATTTGTATGTTTCCCTATGATTACGTGACAGCGCTAGATGTCATTGATAAAGCCGATCAGGCAATGTATCAAGTAAAGTTAGCAGAAAAGTCTGGTATTACTGTCGCAAATTTTACCAATGCTTAACGGGAACTACATATTCATGTAAGCCTCTTAAAGGCATGCTAAAATAATCGGTGTTATTGCGACCTTGGTCGCTTTTTTTATTTTAAGTGATGTTTTTTAATTAAGTCTAAATTTTGTTAAACACTGCTAGCGACCATGAATAATCTTGCACCAAAGTACATACAAGCCATTGCACCTTATCAAGGCGGTAAACCCATTACAGAGCTTGCGCGTGAGATGGGTTTGCGCGTTGAGGATATCGTTAAGCTTGCTTCTAATGAGAATCCACTAGGTATTAGCCCTAAAGCTGAGTTTGCTATACAAGAAGCGTTGCTAGATATTGCACGCTATCCGGATGGCAATAGTTTTGCACTTAGAGATGCTGTTAGCAAAAAATTTAATATTGCCCCTAATCAAATCGTATTCGGTAATGGTTCTAATGACATCTTAGAGTTAGCAGCACGTGCGTTCTTAACTGCTGATTGCGAGACCGTGTATTCGCAACATGCTTTTGCTGTGTATCCACTAGTAACACAGGCCACTGGCGCTAAGGGTGTGGTAGTGCCAGCAAAAAACTTTGGCCATGATTTAACTGGCATGTTAGCGGCTATTACAGCAAAAACTCGCATCGTATTTGTGGCAAATCCTAATAACCCTACAGGCACATTGCTTGCTAAAGATGAGTTATTAGCCTTTTTAAGACAAGTGCCAAGCGATGTATTAGTTGTGTTAGATGAAGCTTACGATGAATATTTGTCAGCAACCAATAAATCTGAAGCACTCAATTGGTTAAAAGAATTTGAAAATTTAATTATATCGCGTACTTTTTCTAAAGCTTACGGGCTAGCTGGTTTACGCATAGGTTTTGGTGTGTGTCATAGCGATATTGCAGATATGATGAACCGTGTGCGCCAACCCTTCAATGTGAATAGCATCGCACAGGCCGCTGCAGTAGCAACATTAGGCGATGATGAGTTTGTAGAACGTAGCTATGCGCTGAACCAGGCTGGCATGGCGCAAATTAGCCTGGGATTAAAAAAACTGGAGTTGGCGTTCATTCCATCATTTGCTAATTTTATTAGTTTCAAAGTGAAAGACGCAAGCATTGTAAACCAAAAACTATTAGAAAATGGTGTGATTATCCGCCCAATAGCGAACTATGGTATGCCAGATTATTTAAGAGTAAGTATAGGACTATTCAGTGAGAATGCTCGATTTTTAGCAGTACTAGAACAAATTTTAAAAAGTAACATTTAATGACCAATTTCGAAAAACTAGCCACTGATGATGTACGCATCCGTGAAATCAAAGATTTGATTACACCATGTGATTTGTTAAATCGCTTAAAAGAAAGTGCAGATTCAACAGAGAATATACTCAGTACACGTAATTCTATTCACCGTATCTTGCATCAAGCAGATGATAGGCTACTAGTGATTGTAGGGCCTTGCTCCATTCATGATGCTGAGGCGGGCATGGAATATGCACGTCGCTTGATTGAAGTGCGCAATAATTTAGCTGCGGACTTATTAATTGTAATGCGTGTTTATTTTGAAAAGCCGCGTACCACAGTGGGTTGGAAAGGCTTGATTAACGACCCCTATTTAGATGGTAGTTATCGGATCAATGAAGGCTTGGAGCTTGCCCGCAAGTTTTTATTAGACGTCAACGAGCTTGGTATGCCTGCCGGCGCTGAGTTTTTAGATACCATTACGCCGCAATATACCGCTGATTTAGTGAGCTGGGGCGCCATTGGAGCGCGTACCACAGAATCACAAGTGCATAGGGAGCTTGCCTCTGGCTTATCCTGTCCAGTTGGATTTAAGAATGGTACAGATGGCAACGTGCGTGTAGCCATTGATGCAATTAAAACTGCTGCTAGCCCACATCATTTTCTTTCAGTGACTAAAGAAGGGCAGTCCGCAATTATCTCAACGACTGGTAATGAAGATTGCCATGTGATATTGCGAGGTGGAAAAATGCCTAATTTTGATGCTGTAAGTGTAGATGCCGCATGTGCAAGCCTCGCCTCTGCAGGGTTAGCGCCAAGACTCATGATTGATTGTAGCCATGCTAATAGCCAAAAACAGTATCAGCTACAAAAAGAAGTGGCTCGCGATGTGGGTGTACAAATTAGCGAAGGTGATGCACGTATTATTGGTTTAATGGTTGAGTCGCATCTTAATGAAGGCCGTCAAGAACATACGCCAGGCTGCGAATTGGCTTATGGACAATCAATTACCGATGCCTGCATCGGCTGGCAAGATACGGTTGAATTGCTGGAAATGCTTGCAGTATCAGTGCGTACACGTCGCCAAAAGCATTTGTATGATGAAGTTTAGTTTCATTAGTCGAGTGTCTTCATAATATATCTCTAATTGCTCATTCTGTGATGCTTGCATCATGAATTTACTTAGCCAGTATTCGGTATCTTATCGGTGTTGCACAATGCTGATAGCGCGCACAATTCGTTTCACGTTGTGACGCTAATCAAATAAGTAATTAAGAATAGTTAGCAACGAATTTATTCACTTACTTAAAGGAAATTATCATGTGGACAACTCCAGCAGCTACAGAAATGCGTTTTGGCTTTGAAGTAACTATGTACGTAATGAACAAATAATTTTTGTTCAGTTTTAAAAAAGGCTGATCGCAAGACAGCCTTTTTTTATAGAAAAAATAAAGCTATTCAAGTAATGCGAGTAAGCTTTTTTTATAAAAATAGTCATTAGAATAAGCGTAAAATTTAGCTTCAATTAATTAAATAAAGAATCTCATGCATATTCACGTTTTAGGTGCCGCAGCAGGCGGCGGTTTTCCACAATGGAACTGTAATTGTTTTAATTGCGATGGCTTAAGAAAAAAAACGATTAAAGCAACCAAACGTACACAGTCGTCCATTTGTGTGAGCGGTGATGGCATCAATTGGGTTTTATTTAATACTTCTCCAGATATCCTTCAACAGATTCAAGATTTTGCACCTTTGCAACCTGGTCGGGCAATTAGAGATTCTGGTATTCAAGCCATCGTATTAATCGACGCACAGATTGACCATACCACAGGCCTATTTATGCTGCGTGAAGGCCAAGTAAAACGTGAAATTTATTGTACAGATATGGTGTACGAAGACTTAACTTCAGGCAATCAAATACTGAATATTCTTGGTCACTATTGCGGCATTAACCGTCACGATGTACCAATTGATGGTAAGACAAGTTTTACCATAGCTAATGTACCCAACCTTAAATTCACTTCAGTTGCACTTAAAAGTGCTGCGCCACCATATTCACCGCATCGTAATGACCCTAAAGCGGGTGATACTATCGGCGTGTTGATTGAAGAAATTAGTTCGGGTAAGAAATGTTGGTATTCGCCTGGATTAGGCGAAATTGAGCCGCATTTACCAGAATTGATGAACCAAGCAGATTGCATCATGGTAGATGGTACCTTTTGGACCAATACCGAGATGATTGATATGGGACTAATGACTAAGACTGCTCGCAGTATCGGGCATAACCCACAATCAGGCGAAGGCGGTATGATTGAGAAATTGAATGATTTTGGTCAAGATAAAAAAGTTCGTAAGATATTGATTCATATTAATAATACCAATCCAATTTTGCGAGAGGATTCAGCTGAACGTGCAGTATTGAACGAACACAACATAGAAGTAGCCTATGATGGTATGGACATTATTTTGTAAGGAAATAGGATGAACGCACTCACTAATAATTTACCTTGGACGCGCGAAGAGTTTGAAGAAAAACTGCGCGAAAAAGGCCGCGGCTACCATATTTATCATCCTTTCCACGTGATGATGTATGAAGGAAAACTCACCAAAGATCAGTTGCAATGCTGGGTCGCTAATCGATTTTATTATCAAATTTCGATTCCTATGAAAGATGCTGCAATTTTATCCAATTGTGATGATGTAGAAGTGCGGAAACAATGGATAGTACGAATTACTGACCATGATGGCGTGGATGAAGAGGGTAAAAAAGCGGTTGGCGGTATTGAGGCTTGGATTCAACTAGGCGAAGCGGTAGGTCTGACACGTGAACAAGTCACTTCGCTAAAAATGGTAAGCCCAGGCGTGAAGTTCGCAGTGGATGCTTACGTAAATTTTGCTAAACAACGTAGTTGGCAAGAGTCCGTTTGCTCAAGTTTAACCGAGCTGTTTGCACCGCATATTCATCAACAACGTATTAGCTCTTGGCCACAAATGTACCCTTGGATTAACGAAAATGGTTTGAGCTACTTTAAAAAACGCTTAACTGAAGCGCGTCGTGATGTAGAGCAAGGCCTTGGCGTAACGCTAGAGTATTTTAGTACGTCACGTGAAATGCAATTGAAAGCACTCGATATCTTGCAGTTTAAGCTTAACGTTTTATGGGTGATTGCTGACTCTATTATGCTAGCCTCAACGGTTGATATTAAAGTAGAAGGCAAAGATTACTTCCATCAACCTGTTATCAATTTCGACTAGGTGCTATTTCAATTATGGAAGATTTAAAAGTAGAGAAAATAACTGAAACGCTTATTCAGCACAGTGATGTTTATGCGATTGCGCTACATCACCGTTTTCAATGGGAAGAAGCGCAACAAAGTTACGTGATCCTTTTTCCTGAAGGCATGGTCAAACTACATGGCGGGGCAGGTGAAGTGATTAAGCGTGTGGATGGCAAAGCAACGGTTGGCGATATTGTGGCAGAACTAAAATTGGCCTTCCCAGATGCTGAGAATATTGAAAAAGATATTATTGGTATGTTCGATATGGCTTATGGCAAAGCTTGGATTCGGAAAATTTAAGTTTCGCAAGGCATCAACTTAATAAAAATCTAAGATAACAAAAATAACGTTTCGCAAAATAGCGTAACCGTTTAGGAGTAGTAAAATGACACAAACATCATTAGGTGAGTCAGTAGTACAAAAAGCCATTCATAATGAAAAGCAGGGGCAGTCGCAAGCGCAAAATAATGGCGTGGCGGCTAATATCACGCAAACTCAGCCGCTGTGGTTGTTAGCTGAAGTAACTTATCGTTGTCCACTACATTGTGCTTTTTGCTATAACCCAACCGATTATGACAAACATACGCAAAATGAGTTGACCACTGAGCAATGGATACAAGCGTTGCGTGATGCACGTAAATTAGGTGCTATTCAGCTTGGTATCTCTGGTGGTGAGCCGCTATTGCGTGATGATATTGAAGATATTGTAATTGAAGCTAAAAAGCTTGGTTATTACAGCAATTTAATCACTTCTGGCGTTGGTTTGACTGAAAAACGTATTCAAGCATTTAAAGACGGTGGCTTAGATCATATTCAGCTGTCTATGCATGATATTACTGAAGAGATTAACAACTTCATTACTAATACGCGCACTTTTGAACTCAAGAAAAAAGTCGCAGCCATGATTAAAAACCATGGTTACCCGATGGTGCTCAATGTGGTGATACACCGCTATAACATTGGTCATATCAAAGAAATTCTTGAAATGGCTGAAGCGTTAGGCGCGGATTATGTTGAGCTTGCTAATACGCAATATTACGGCTGGTCTTTGGTGAATCGTAATCAGTTAATGCCGCTTAAAGAGCAAATCGATTATGCAGAAAAAATAACTAACGAGTTCCGTGAAAAAGTCGGTAGCAAAATGAAGATTTTCTTTGTTGTGCCCGATTATTTTGGTAACCGCCCTAAAAAATGTATGAATGGTTGGGGTGAAGTATTTATGATTGTGACGGCAAATGGTGATGTGTTGCCATGTCACTCAGCACGGGTGTTGCCCAACATGGAATTTCCAAATGTCCGTGACAAAGGGTTGGAATGGGCATGGAAAGACTCACCAGCATTTAATAAATACCGTGGTGATAGCTGGATGAAAGGTCCTTGTGTGACTTGTCCAGAAAAGCACAATGATCTTGCAGGTTGTCGTTGTCAGGCGTTTTTATTGACAGGCGATGCTGAGAGTGCTGACCCCGTTTGTTCACTTTCTCCCAATCATCATTTGATTGAAAAGGCGATTGAGGATTCTAAAAATCCAGTGTTAGCTTCTCAACCGATTATTTTTAGAACTGATAAAAACTCTAAAAAATATGCCAGCGGTGAGTCAAGGGAACGTGTAGAAGAGTTTCACGCATTACCGTAAGGGCAATAGTAATTCAATCGTTTAATAAATAAAAAAGCGCGCCAACTAACGCGCTTTTTTATTTTGGTACAATCTCAATATGCAAAATCTTAGTACAAAAATTCTTCATACGCAGAAACAATCTTCTCCATTAGTGCTGTCCATAGTGCTTGCCTCACTAGCAGCACTTGCACCTTTTGCCATTGATACCTATTTACCAGCTTTCCCTGTTTTAGAAGCTGCATTACATTGCACCAGTTTACAAGTACAGCAGAGCCTTACCTTTTATTTGTTACCTTATGCGTTGATGACATTGTTCCATGGTGCAATTTCAGATGCGGTCGGCCGAATTACGACGATTAAATGGGGTTTAGGTGTTTTTGTTTTTGCTTCAATCGGCTGTGCTTTTGCACCTAATGTTGAAACGTTATGGTTTTTTAGGGCGCTACAAGGCTTATCTGGCGGTGCGGGGAATGTAGTTGCGCGTGCAATGGTGCGAGATTTATTTGAGGGTGCGCAAGCTCAGCGTGTGATGGCAACCGTACAAATGTTATTTGGTATAGCACCTGCTGTAGCCCCTATTATTGGGGG
Source organism: Methylotenera sp. (assembly GCA_014378495.1). GTDB lineage: Bacteria > Pseudomonadota > Gammaproteobacteria > Burkholderiales > Methylophilaceae > Methylotenera. The sequence goes on from JACMNP010000142.1 coordinate 9,977, forward strand.
ATTATTGTTAGGTATACACTGGCAAATTATATTTTTATTCTTAGCTTTTTATGCAGCTATGAGCTTATTTGCTGCTGTAAAGTATTTGCCTGAAACGATGCCAGTAGAAAAACGTTTACCACTTTCAATTCGCCAAGTATTCATTAGTTATAAGCAACTATTTCGAGATCATGAATTTAGATATATCGTGTTGGCGATTGGTGCAAATTTTTCTGGCTTCTTCATTTATGTATTAGCAAGCCCAGTTTTTTTAGTAAAACATTTAGGCTTAAGCGTGCATCAATTTGGTTGGATGTTTATTCCAACTGTGATTGGTATGATAATTGGATCTTATTTCGCGAAATATGCAGCAGGGAAATATAGCCATCAAAAAGTTATCAAAACGGCTTATGCATGGATGGCTGCAACTGTATTGTTAAATATTTGTGTGTGTTTTATGCTACCGACTCAACCGATTTTCAATATTATACCTGTCGCTTTATTTAACATCGGGATGGCGATGGCCATGCCTGTGCTTTCATTGGCCGCATTAGACCGTCATCCTAAAATACGTGGCACAGCTGCATCAGGCCAGGCATTTATACAAATGTTATTATCAACAGTTTCAGCTGGAATAGTAGTGCCATTTGTATGGTATGCCCCTTCTGGATTAGCGCTGGCAATGGCTGCTTACCTATTGTTTGGTTGGGTAATCATCCGAAAAAGTAAGTTATGGACTAACAAATGAGTCATTTTATATAGTATTCATCGGCAAAAATTAAGCTAATATGTTATTTCATTCACTTGAAGAAGATAGGGAGCTAGATTATGTTTAGTCAACAATTTTGTAGTAAATGGACACCCTCTGTTTTGGGTTTACTTCGGATTATTACTGGCTTTCTTTTTCTTCAACACGGTTCTGCAAAGCTATTAGGTATGCCACATATTGCGATGTTTGATGGCTTACAACTGATGTCTTTAATGGGTTTAGCGGGCGTGCTTGAATTGGTTGGTGGAACGCTTATATTGGTTGGTTTGTTCACAAGACCAGTTGCATTCATTCTTTCTGGACAAATGGCTGTTGCTTATTTTATGGCACATGCGCCAGGCGGGTACTTGCCTATTCTTAATCAAGGTGAATTAGCAGTACTGTATAGTTTTGTGTTTTTGTATTTTTCTGTTGCAGGACCTGGCTCATTTAGCATCGATGGCATACTTAAAAAGGCTTAATTGTAATTATGAATTTGATTTTCCCTGCATTAATCATAATATTTACATTTAATATTTCAGTGGCTAACGCTCATGAGCATAGCGAGTCTAAAAAAATAGTAAATGCATTCTTTGATTTAGCTTTTGTGCAGAGAAAACCAACAGAAGCGGCAAAAAAATATATTTCACCTAATAAATATATTCAACATAATCCTGAAGCAGTAGATGGCAGAGAAGCTTTTATTAAAGGTTTTGCGGCCTATGTTGAAAAGACTAGTTATCAATGTCAAATCAAACAGGTGATTGCTGATTCAGACATTGTGGCTGTACATAGTTTGTGTAAAGAATCAGCTAAGGACGTAGGTAGCGCGGTGGTCGATATTTTTCGTATAGAGCATAATTTGATTGTAGAGCATTGGGATGTACAGCAAGCTATTCCAGTTAAATCGGCTAACAAAAATACGATGTTCTAAGTTCCATTATCAATACTATTTGGCTCAGCTTTCCAAGTTAAATATACGCGACAATCAAACTCAAGTTGAGAGTAATTTGGCTCCATGTGTTGGCAAAGTTGATAAAAAGCTTTGTCATGGTTACGCTCTTTTAAGTGTGCCAGTTCATGTACGACTATCATACGTAAAAATTCAGTTGGAGTAGCTTTAAAGAATGAGGAGATTTTAATCTCCTTTTTTGCTTTTAATTTCCCGCCTTGTATTCTAGAGATGGCAGTATTTAAGCCTAATGCATGATGCTCTACCGTTAATCGATTGTCATAATGTACTTTATCAAGCTGAGGGGCATTACGCAAAAACGCTTGTTTAATATCGTTAGTGTATTGATACAAGGCTTTGTCATTTTGGATGGCGTGAGATTGCGGATACCGTTGGGAGATATATTCACCTAGCTTATCTTGTGCTTGCAGTTCGCGAATCTTATCTTGCAAAGCGACAGGGTAATGCTGTAAATATTTTAAAGAAGGTGCCATTACAAGTTTAATATTCTAGTTAAGCTTATTGATAAAGATAGACTCAAATTAAAAAGGAGGCAATAACCTCCTTTTTATTCAGTTTAATTTTGAGCATTAATACATCATTCTATCAATAGCCTGAAAAACTATTCAACTAAAAGTTTACGCTTTCCTGCTACGCCATTCATTGCATCAGCATCTTGAAGCCCTGGTTTGCGCGATGTAATCACAGGCCATAATTCAGCAAGGCGTGCATTGAGTGCAATGAACTCTTGCTGGTCTGCTGGTACATCATCTTCTGCAAAAATCGCTTCAGCAGGGCATTCTGCAACGCACAATGTGCAATCAATACACTCATCTGGATTGATGGCTAAAAAATTTGGGCCTTCAACAAAGCAATCTACTGGGCATACATCCACGCAATCAGTAAATTTACATTGAATACAATTTTCGGTAACGACATAAGTCATTGGTTATTCCTCTAAAGCTTAAAAGCTAAAAACATTATTTTAATTGATTTTTCTTGTGATTAAAATGAAACAGTCATTTAATCTAGCTAATTGACTAGATAATCATGCCTGCGCCAACCGTATTATTGGTACTCTCATCAATCACAATAAATGCACCCGTCGCACGATTCACTGTGTAACTATCGACCATCAGCGGTTGCGCAAGCTTGAACGTTATGCGTGCAATGTCATTCATTTTTAAATCAGAAGTGGCTTGCTGCTCTAGTGTATTCACATCAATTTTATATTGAATAGCACCAACTTTAGCTTTCGATTCGCGAGAAGTGTGACGCACAACGTAAGTGCGTGCTGTAGACAGTGGCGTTTCAGATAACCAGCATACAAAGGCATCGATTTGCTTCACAGGCTCAATTAGCTCGTTTGATTTAACAATCATATCACCGCGTGAAGTGTCGATTTCATCTTCTAAAAGCAAAGTGATGCTTTGTTCTGTGGTGGCAGACTGTAAATGCGCTTCACCTAACTGAATGGCTTTTACTTTTGATTGATAGCCATTTGGCAACACAGTGACTGCATCACCAACAGCAATTTCACCAGACTCGATACGACCCATAAAACCACGGAAATCATGTAATTCAGGATTATCTGAGGCGTGTGGACGGCAAACAAATTGCACAGGATAGCGGAATGGTTCATTTTGCTCACAATGTGCTGAAGGTGCCGCTTCCAGCATTTCAATCATCGTTTCGCCAGTGTACCAAGGCATATTGTCGAGTCTATCAACCAACATATCGCCATTTAATGCAGACATCGGAATAAAGTTAATATCATTACCAGCGGCACTTTTGCTTTGTGCTAAGCCGATTTCAGTGGCAAATGCTAAGTAATCCGCACAGATTTTGTCGTAAATCGCCTGGTCATAATTGACCAAGTCCATTTTGTTCACTGCCACAACAATGTGTGGAATACCCACCAAATGGGCTAAATAAGAATGGCGGCGTGTTTGCGTTAATACGCCTTTACGTGCATCAATCAAAATAATTGCCAGATTAGCAGTAGAAGCGGCAGTCACCATATTGCGCGTATATTGCTCATGGCCAGGTGCATCGGCGATGATGTATTTACGTGTACCCGTACTGAAATAGCGATACGCTACATCAATGGTAATACCTTGCTCGCGTTCGGCCTGTAAACCATCCGTTAGCAACGATAAATCAACAGCATCCATACCGCGTTTTTTAGAGGTGTTGGTGATTTGTGTAAGCGTATCTGCCAAAATAGTTTTGGTATCAAATAGCAAACGGCCAATAAGCGTACTTTTGCCATCATCTACGCTACCGCAGGTCATGAAGCGGAGCAGAGAGTCGTTATGTAATGGTTTCACGTTTTTATTTAAATCTGTACTCATTAGAAATAGCCTTCTTTTTTACGTTGTTCCATAGAGGCATCTGAAGTTTGGTCATCCAAGCGGGTCGCGCCGCGCTCAGTAATGGTTGTAGTTGCTGTTTCTAATACGATTTTAGCAATCGTATCCGCATCGCTAATCACAGGTGCGGTACAAGTAATATCACCGACTGTCCTGAAACGAACGTGCATATCAATAATCTCTTCACCTGGTTTTGCTGGCGTAATTTCCGTCACAGGCATAATCGCGCCGCCACGCATCACGATAGGGCGATTATGTGCAAAATAGATGCTAGGTAAACCTAAATTCTCACGTTCGATATATTGCCAAACGTCCATTTCTGTCCAGTTTGAAATCGGGAAGGCGCGAATGTTCTCGCCTTTGTGCGAGCGTGCGTTGTATAGATTCCATAGCTCTGGCCGTTGATTTTTCGGGTCCCATTGACCGAACTCATCACGGAAACTCATGATGCGTTCTTTAGCACGGGCTTTTTCTTCATCACGGCGTGCACCGCCAATACAACAATCAAAACCAAACTCTTCAATCGCTTCAAGCAATGTGACTGATTGATGCTTATTGCGTGATTCGTCTGGTGTTTTAAGCACGACCGTACCACGTTTCATTGAGTCTTCTACGCTACGTACAATCAAACGTTCGCCTAACTCAGCGGCACGTTGGTCACGGAAATCGATCACCTCTTGATAGTTATGACCAGTATCAATATGCATCAAAGGAAATGGAAATTTCCCAGGACGGAAAGCTTTTTCTGCCAGACGCAAGATGCATAATGAATCTTTGCCGCCTGAAAATAGCAAGACTGGGTTAGAGCACTGTCCTGCTACTTCGCGCAAAATATAAATCGCTTCTGATTCAAGCCAATCCAAATGCGATAAAGGCTGGCGTATTAGAGGTTGTTTAGTTGTCATATTTTTTTAGAATTTAAATCAAATTTATGCA
>JACMNP010000023.1 GCA_014378495.1 Methylotenera sp.
ACTTGCTCCTGCAGTACTTAACTTTTCACAATCTGCTTCTAAAGTACGCGGGTAGCTCGCTAAATCTTCATTCGCACCAAACTGTAATGGGTTCACAAAGATGCTGACCACCACGCATGCTGCATGCTGCTTTGCAATATCGACCAAATGTATATGACCTGCATGCAAATTGCCCATAGTCGGCACAAAAGCAATACTGGCATGGTTTTTAAGTGCGTTTCTTAACTCGTTAACTGTTTGAATTATTTGCATCTGTCAGTATTTAGTAACTATGCTCAAGGGCAGGAAAAGTTTTACTTTTAACAGCGGCTACATAAGCTTCAACCGCGGCTTGTATACTATTAGTGTCTTTTAGAAAGTTGCGTACGAATCTAGGACATTTGAAATTACTGGCATTCTTGTTAGCAACACCTGTATAGATCCCTAGCAGGTCTTGCAGCACCAATACTTGGCCACTGCAATCTACCCCTGCACCAATGCCAATAGTGGGCGCCTTGATACTTGCTGTGATTGTTTTGGCGAGCGCTGCCGGTACCATTTCAAGTAACACAAAACTAACGCCAGCTTTACTCATGGCAATCGCATCAGCCATGATTTTTTTTGCACTTTCGTCTGTTTTACCCTGAATCTTGTAACCGCCCAGTTGATTCACTGATTGTGGCGTAAACCCTAAGTGCGCACAGACTGGAATGCCGCGTTCGATTAAGTATTTCGCCGTGCCCACTCTAACTCCGCCGCCTTCAAATTTGACCATATGGGCGCCAGATTTGATTAACCAAACTGCATTTTTATAAGCCGCTTCGTTGTCATGTTCGTAACTGCCAAGCGGCATATCCGCGACGATAAAAGTATTAAGTGCACCTGCCGCCACGTTTTTAGTGTGGTATGTCATATGATGCATGCTGACATTCAGTGTATTTTCCGCACCTTGCAATACCATGCCTAGCGAGTCACCAACGAGTAGCATCTCTACACCAGCCGCTTCTGAGAGCTTGGCAAAAGTCGAATCATAGCAAGTGAGCATAACAATTTTTTCGCCAGCAGATGTTTTTAACTGAAGTTCAGATAATGTCATTGTTTAACTCAATGTCTAGCTTAATCAAAGTTCGGGTTAAAGAACTCGCGCTGGCCCTTAATTTGACCAATTCTGGTGATCAGCAAATCTAAAGCGCTTTCATTATTGGCGTTATTTGCATTATTAGCCAAATTAGCATTTTTCAATATATTGAGTTTTTCGTTGTTCACAATCAATATGGGTGAGGCATCATAATTATGAAAAAACTCACTGTAGGCGTTTGCAAGTCGCTCTAAATATTCACGGGGAATATCTTGCTCATAACTGACATTACGTTCTTCCACGCGTGCTACAAGTGCGTCTATTGGCGTTTGCAAGTAAATCACTAAGTCAGGTTTTGAGGCTTTGATATGTAAATGCTGATAAATTTGATGATAAAGCGCATATTCTTCATCGTCTAAATTCAACCGTGCAAAGATTGGGTCTTTTTCTAAAAAGAAATCCGCAACAATGGGTTTGGCAAACATATCCCGCTGACTTAAATCTTTAATCTGATTTGCACGTTGAAACAAAAAGAACAGTTGGGTAGGCAAAGCATAGCGCTGAGCATCTTGGTAAAAACGCGGCAGAAAAGGATTGCTCTCCGCTTTTTCTGATAGATAATCCACAGGAAACTTATCTGCCAGCATCCGTGCAAGTGTGGTCTTACCACTACCGATAGGCCCTTCAACGACGATATATGGGTATTTGTTAAATATGCTCATCTGACTTTTATACTTATATTTTTTATGACGATAATTTTGTGACGCCAGTCGTGAGGTCGGCGTTAATCAACTGTGCTATTTTGCCATGATTTGGTAATGATAGCTGTGGTGCAATTTCAAATAATGGTAATAAAACAAAACCACGTAGGAGCATGCGGGGGTGTGGCAGCGTGAGTTTTTCAGTATTCAGTGTTATATTTTCGTACAGTAATAAATCACAGTCCAGCACGCGCGGGGCATTCAGGTAAGGCCGTTCGCGCCCAGCACGGTTTTCAATATCGAATAATGCGTATAGTAATGCCAGCGGCTCTAAATCCGTTGCAAGCTCAACCACTGCATTAATAAAATCAGGCACTTGTTTTAATGCCTCTGCATCATAACCAATAGGCGCTGTTCGGTATAAAGATGACTTTTTGATAACATGCGTATGAGGGATTGTTTCTAATGCAGAAAACGCTGCTCGCACCTGCATGATTGGATCCGCTAAATTGCTACCTAGCGCTACGAAAGCTTGATTCATTGGGGTTTTAAGGGCTTATCAATACGAAAAGCTAAGCACTTGCTGCATCAGAAGCGCCAGTTTTTTTGCGACTTTTACGCCTACGTTTTTTCGGTGTGGTATCTGCTTGAAGCATGGCTGCACGTGCATCGCCTTCTGCATTCGCAAAAGTCGTCCACCATTCACCAATTTCCATCGGTAATTCGCCAGATTCACAGCGCAACAGTAAAAAGTCATACCCTGCACGGTAACGTGGATGTATGAGTAACCCAAAAGGACGCTTACCAGAACGTTGTTCAAAGCGTGGTTGTAAGCCCCAAATCTCTTTCATGGTAGCCGTGTAGCGGTTATGGATGGCTAGTTTTTCAGCTTGCGTTGCAATCACCTCAGACATTGCCATATGCAATGCAGGAATGGCATGTTGACCGTCGGCTTTGAATTTTTCCCATGCGGTAAGCATTTCATGCCAAAGTAAAGTCGCGAACAAAAAGCTAGGGTTGGCTGACTTGCCAGATAATATTCGATCATCCGTATTTTGTAAGGCCAGCATCACAAAACGCTCACCCATCGGTTGTTCAAGCACTACATCTAGCATCGGCAATAGACCATGGTGTAAATGTTGCTCACGCAATGCACTTACGCTCTCCATTGCATGGCCTGACAAAAACAATTTAAGCATCTCATCAAACAAGCGGCTAGGCGGCACGTCTTGCAATAAATCTGCCATTTTTGCGAT
>JACMNP010000143.1 GCA_014378495.1 Methylotenera sp.
ATTAGTGAAATTGCACTTTCACTTGATATAGGCGACGCACTTAAATTAGGTGAGGGTGAGCTTAAAAGTGCGGGTTGGCGTAGACCATCTATTTTAGCAGATGCTTTAGAGGCCATTATAGGCGCAGTGTATCTTGATGGTGGTTTTGTTGCAGCAGAAGTATTTGTCTTACAACTTTATGCAATTAAGTTAGATACTATAGATCCTAAAGTGATTGATAAAGACCCTAAATCTTTATTACAAGAATTACTGCAAGGTAGAAAAATAGCAGTGCCCGAATATACTGTTACGCACACTGATGGCGAAGCCCATGCGCAAACATTCATCGTAGAGTGCAGTGTCGAAAAATATAACATCCGCACAACTGGCGAAGGCACGAGCCGTCGAATAGCAGAACAACAAGCAGCACAATTAGCGTTGGCTGCCCTTAAACATTACTTATAGTACAAGTGCTTTCAAAGCACTTGATGGAAAAACACATAAATGACAGATTCAGAATTAGATCTAGATTCAACAATAGCATCAGTATTTAGATGCGGTACAGTTGCGATTGTAGGTCGTCCTAACGTAGGTAAATCTACTTTACTTAATCATATATTAGGGATGAAGTTAGCGATTACTTCGCGTAAGGCCCAAACAACGCGACATCGCTTGCTTGGAATTCATACGACTGACGACACGCAATTTTTATTTGTGGATACGCCAGGTTTTCAGCAAAAGCATCTTAATGCACTCAATAAAGGTTTGAACAAAACGGTCACCCAAGTGCTAACGGAAGTAGATGTTGTACTTTTTGTGATTGAGCCAATGAAGCTAGGCGAAGCTGACCGTAAAGTATTGCAATTATTATCAGAAAAGACGCCAACTATTTTGGTGGTGAATAAATCAGATTTAATGGGTGATAAAGGTAATTTATTACCATTGATTCAAGACTTTGATTTGGAGTTTCCATTTTCAGATATTGTGCCTGTTAGCGCTAAAAAGAGCTTGAATCTTGATGAACTACTCACGACCATTCGCAAATATTTACCAGAACAAGCAGCGGTTTATTCTGAAGATGAGTTGACTGATAAAAATGAACGCTTCTTGGCTGCTGAACTCGTACGTGAGAAAATTTTCAGATTATTGGGGGACGAAATCCCTTATTCAGTGGCCGTAGAAATCGAAAAATTTGAAGTGGTAGGTAGTTTACGCCGCATTTTTTGCGCGATTATTGTCGATAAAGATAGTCAAAAACCAATGCTTATTGGAAAAAATGGCGATAAAATGAAACAAATTTCTACCGAAGCTAGACAAGACATGGAAAAGCTATTTGGTGGAAAAGTATACCTTGAGACTTGGGTGAAAGTTAAAGGCGGCTGGGCTGATGATGAGAGGGCGCTTAAAAGTTTGGGTTACTAAGCAATTGATTAACTAGACAATTGATAATCAGTTTAATAGTTCGTTAGTTGATAAACCTAGCTATTAGTTTGAGGGTTGAATAATGGCAGTAGGTAACGTATTTAATATTCCCGTATACGGTAAGCCAATTACCCTGGATGACCAAGGGATTTATTATGCCAAGAATCGAAAAACTGGCGGCATCAATAATGTATTTAATCTTGTCTATGAAGACGATGATGAATGGTATTTGTATCAGCTAAAAAATACGGATAAAGACGGCGAAATGGGCTGGGTGATTTTGGCAGATAATGGTGATTATCCACTTAAAAGTATCAGTACCGAAAACATCAAACACTATTTTGACAAACCAGAGTATCAAGAACCCAAAGGTGCATGGCAGTTGATGCGAAATTCACGCTATGGTTTTGGTAAATTCACGCCAATTCATCTAGAACAAGAGATCCGTTACGCGATGATTCTATTTTCAGGCACAGAAATGCTAGTGCCACTATTGATTTTAAAAGCTGAGGATGGAAGTTTGCAAAGCTTAGGCAATCCCAATAGTTAATGGCGGTAGCAAGCTCCAATTCACATCGGCAAGATAATCAGCCTGTCTATGTGCTACATACTTATCCATTTAAAGAAACTAGCTTAGTAGTAGAGCTATTTGCCCATGGTTTTGGTCGCGTTGCAACTACTGCTAAAGGTGCTAGAAGACCAAGGTCTGCCATGCGTGGCATGCTACAGTCATTTCAACCTTTAATTGCGACATGGTCGGGCAAATTAGAGCTTAAAACTTTACATAGCCTAGATTGGGCAGGTGGATTGCTACTGCTAAAAGGCGAGGCGCTCATGTGTGGCTTTTACCTCAATGAGCTTTTGCTTAGGCTCTTGCCTCGTGAAGATCCACATGAAGCCCTATTTGAATATTACAGTTTAACTTTAAAGACGCTATCTATAAGCCAGGATTTAGCGACGACACTACGAAGATTTGAATTAAAGCTATTACAAGAGTTGGGCTATGCAATTCCATTAAATGTGGATGAAAATGGTGCGATTATTATTGAGGCACACACTTATATTTATGAGGCTGAACGTGGTGCTAATCAATTAAATAGCAGGATGAATGGTAAAAGAAATGGCGTGCAGTTGTATGGTAAGACATTAATTGATATGGCAAAAGACGATTACAGCAATCCACAAACGCAACAACAAAGTAAGCAATTGATGCGCTATTTATTAGCGCATTATTTAGGTGATAAACCCTTGCATACCAGACAGTTGTTGATTGATTTGCAAGGGCTTTAGTAGTTTAGTTAGTGTGTCGCGCAATCAACATAAATGCGACACATGTGTTAATCTCAAATAACGTTTAGTATTAATGCAATTCCATTTCATCCTCTTTTTCAGCACTATTTTTTACACCATACTTTTTAACTACCCATAAATATACTGATGGCAATACTAGTAATGTGAGTAAAGTGGCGCTAATTAAGCCACCTATCACCACTACAGCAAGTGGCCTCTGCGTTTCTGCTCCTATACTGTGGGATAGTGCCATGGGCAACAAGCCGAACATGGCTAGCAAGCCAGTCATCAGTACAGTACGTAATCTTGACATTGCGCCCTGCTCAACAGCCTCTTCAGGAGATTTTCCTTCAGCAATCAGTTGATCGAATACCGAAACCATCACCACGCCATTGAGTACTGCTTGTCCAAATAATGCAATGAAACCTATGGCCGCCGATACAGATAATGGGATTCCTGTGACATATAAAGCGACAATACCTCCAATGAGCGCAAATGGAATATTTGCTACAATTAATAACGCATTTTTGAATGAGCCAAAAGCATCAAATAACAATACAAAAATCAGTAGAATGGAGAGTGGCACCACAACCGCCAATCTAGCCATAGCACGTTCTTGATTTTCAAATTCACCCGACCAAGTAATACTCGCACCATTTGGAGTTTTGATTTTGGCATTCACTTTTGCTTGCATATCAGCCACTACGCTACCCATATCGCGATTTTGAATAAAAATGCCGATAGAAACGACGCGTTGGCCATTTTCTCGAGCAATGTTCATCGCGCCTACTGTTTGTTTAAAGTGTGCAAGTTCATTCAATGGTATTTGTGCACCACTCGGCGTTGCAATGAGTAAGTTGTCTAATTTATTTAATGAACGCTCTGACTCAGCTAGGCGTACTACTACAGAAAAATGACGTTCACCCTCCCAAAGCTCGGTTGTTGCTTTGCCTGCTAGAGCTGTTTCAATAACGTCTTGAATATCGGCCACGTTAATGCCATAGCGAGCAGCAGCATCTCTATCGATATCAATCACTTCTTGCGGTAAATCACCATCACGGTCAATGTAAGCACGCGAAACACCAGCAACATTAGATATTTGACCAATGATTTCTTTTGCAGTCTTTCTGAGTACTGCTAAATCATCACCATGGACTTTAATCACGATTTGTCCATCAATCTGTGAAATACTTTCAAGTACATTGTCCCGAATTGGTTGTGAAAAAGAGGATTCAATACCAGGTAGTTTTGAAACAGCCTTATCCATTTCATCAATAATACGGTCTTTTTTGTAACCAGCGCGCCATTGTGTGTCTGGTTTTAGTTCTACAAAAAACTCGCCGCCATTAAAGATTTTAGGGTCGCTACCATCATCAGGTCTTCCGATTTTGGAGATTACAGTATTCACTTCAGGTACGCTTTTTAAAGCTAAACGAATCCTGTGTGCAGCGAGTAAAGCTTCTGCTTGCGACACCGAAGAAGGTAGTGTGACATTTACCCAAATAGAGCCCTCATCAAGTTCGGGTAAGAATTCAGTACCAATTTGACTACCCAAAGCCAATGCACCTACTAATAAAATAACAGCGATGCTTAATATTTGTTTAGGTCGCACCACAGCCCAAGAAAATGCAGGCTGATACATTTTTTTAAACCAAGTGAGTAGTCGATTATCATGATGAGGAATACGATCACGCAACAACCATAAGCATAATAGTGGCACTAATGTTAATGATAAGATTAACGAACCAATCAGTGCAGAGGTCACTGAAAATGCCATTGGGCTGAATATTCGACCTTCAGCACGTTGTAATGTGAAGATAGGAATATGTGCAGCAATAATCACTAGCATTGAAAATAGGGTTGGGCGTCCAACTTCAGTGACCGCTTTGTATATTACTTTTCTACGCTCTTTAAAGTTACGTTGCGACTCATCACTCATACTACCTAGTCGTAAAAATACGTTCTCAACTACGATTACAGCGCCATCGACAATAATGCCAAAGTCCATTGCTCCGAGCGATAATAGATTGGCTGGTAAATGTAAAAAAGTAAGACCTAGAAACGTTGACAAAACGGCTAACGGAATAATACAAGCCACGATTAAGGCTGCTCTTAAGTTCCCTAAAAATAATAACAGTACAAAGGTGACCAGCAGCGCGCCCTCAAGTAAATTACCAAACACAGTGTGTAATGTCTTATCAATTAACCATTCCCTATCGTAATAAGGTTTTAATTGAACACCCGGTGGTAAACCATGAGCGTTGAGCTCAGAGATGGTATTTTTAATGCCTTTGAGTAATTCAGATGGATTTTCACCTTTGCGCATTAATACTAAGCCATTAACAATATCATCAGTATTATCTTGGCCAACTAAACCTTGCACTGGTGCGCTTGCTTCTTTAACGACCGCTACATCACGAACTAAGACTGGCACACCTTTATCATTGTCACTTAATACTACGCGTTCAATATCTGCAGAGCTTGTAAATGTACCTAGAGAACGTACTAAAAACTGTTGTCTTCCTTGTGATATCGCACCGCCACCAGCATTAGCGTTAGCGCGTGATAATGCTGAAAATAGTTGAGCCAAGGTGATTTTTGCATCACGCATTTTTGCTAAATCAGGGTTTACCTCATATTGCTTAAGCGCACCTCCCATAGAAACAACATCTGCAACGCCTGGTACTTTTTTGAGCGCTTTTTCAACGACCCATTCTTCAGTTTCACGCAATTGACGTGAATTTAAATGATCACCTTGTACACGATAACGATAAATTTCACCTATAGATGTTGATAAAGGAGCAACATCAGGCTCAACACCAGTGGGTAAATCAATCCCTCGTAAGCGCTCAAAAACCTGTTGGCGTGCTTCTTTATCACTAGGTTTGTCATTGAACGTGATCATCATGTAAGACAGGCCAAATTGGGTATGTGTAAACATACGCACCATATTTGGCATGCCAGACATCGCAACCTCGATTGGTATAGTGACTTGCTTTTCTACTTCCTCAGCAGCTCGACCAGGATATTGAGCAACGATATTGACTTGTGTGTCAGAAACGTCAGGAAATGCTTCTATCGGTAAGTTTTCAAAAGCAATTAAGCCTGCAAGTACGAATAATACTAATCCCAAGATAACAAAAACAGGTTGCATCAAAGCAAAGCGAACAATACGGTTAATCATATTGAATATTCCTAATTAACTTGCGCTGAGCTTAATACGTTTGCCGGCTTGGATTTGTTGACAGAGGTTGAGCTTTCAGTAGTCTTTGCAACACTGGATTCAGGTGATTTTTTACCATTTTCCATCAGCGTTTCTAAATATAGTGCACCATCTAAAACGACTTCGTCTCCCTTATTTAATCCTTGTGCAATGGATACCCACTGATCATTAATTGATACAGGCTGAATAGTTTTGCGGGTATAAGTATTTTCTGATGTTTTGACAAATACCGTTTGAATACCATCATTTAGAAATACTGCTTTTGCAGGCAAGTCTAAAGTATCTGGGTTTTTGGTAGATAATTCTGCAGTCACATACATTTCACCTTTTAGATGTAATGAAGGATTGCGTAACTTAGCGCGTATTTTTAAGGTACGGCTGACTGGGTCGAGCGAATCTCCAATAAAATCTACCTTAGCTTCATATGTTTCACTTGGCCATGCAGCTGATCGCAAAATTACTTTCATATCTTTATGGAATGCACTAATAATCTGTTCGGGTGCATCTATCCAACACCACAAATAAGTAGGATCACTTACTACAAATAGCTGTGGATTAGCTTGATCTGGTCTATATTCCATCCCTGGATTGGTATTGCGTTCAACCAATACACCTGCAATTGGGCTTTTTATTGTTAATCTTTGGTCGACAGTGTCGGTAGCCCCTAAAGATTTCAATCTAATATCTGCACGAATCGATTCAGCCTTATTTTTCATTAAGTCCGCTTGAGCAGCCTCTAAATCTTTACTCGCAATGATGCCGGCATCTACTAACTCTTTATTGCGAGAGCGGTTACGTTCTGCTTGTGCCAGGTCAGATTTTGCTTTTTCTGCATCCGCTTGTGCGCTACCTAAGTCCGCTGAACTTAAATAGCCAAGTGGTTGGTTCGCTTTAATATCAGCACCAATTTGAACTAAAATATTTCCCAAATGACCTGCAAGAGGAGAAGAAATTCTTGCAGTATGATCTTCATCCCAAACAATTCTTGCGGGTAATTTCAGTATGTTATCTTGAGCAGAAACAACAGGTGCTGTGATTAATTGTTGAGACACTGTCGAGTTTGTTGCAAACTTAATCGTCTCATTCAAAACGACAGGCTCGTTTTTCGACGTATCGTCGTTCGCCTCTATTTTTTGGCATGCACTTAGCAATACCGAGAAACCAAGGGCTAATAGTAATTGTGTGGCAGGGTGTCTTAAGGATGGTTGCGAATACATAGTTGTCAATTTCATAAGTTTGTTCAATTAATTTTAGTTTGCTGAGATTGATTGATTACGTGAAAGTAATGCGCGCGCTAGCGTTGCTCTTGCAGATAACACATCAAGGCGAGCTTGGCGCAGTATTCGTCTGGCATCGAGTAAATCTAATAAACTGAGTGCTCCTTTTTTATAGCCAAGCTCTACAGTGCGTGCTACGTCTTCTGCACGCGGCATTTCTTCTGACTGCAGAATATGCAAGTTATCTTCGGCAGTCTCTATTTCTGTATTGATGCGAAGCCAGTCAGCTTTCGCATTAGCTTGGGTACGTTCGAGCTGATCTTGCGCAGTGTCGTAGTCGTTGTTTGCTCGTGTGATTTCACCTTCAAAATGGTGATTAATGTTGAGAGGAATTCCAATCGTGAATCCGATTGTGTCACCAGTGCCTGTGGTGTTGTGCTGAGTGGTAGGCCAGTGATCGTATTGCACGCCTGCAGTAACGTCTGATTTTAATTGAGCCTGTGAAATGTCGCGCCCACTTGAGGCTGCTTCTAAGCGCAGTTTTGCTGCCCTGATATCCGCGCGATTATTGACATCGAAGCCATTGGTATCCAATGGCATAACATCTAGTATGGCTGAGTCAACTTGTAAGTTATTTGCTTGTGATTCCCAGCCAAGTAAAACGGCTAGCTTTAGCTGTGCATCCTTTGCTTCTGCTTGGGCTTGATGTAAATCTAACTGCGCGCGATTGGCATCTATTTCTTGGCGTTTTGCATCAATCGGCGGCAAATCACCTTTTTCCGCACGCACAGTATTCGCCCGCAAAGTTTCTTGATAAAGCATGGTAACTTCTGATAGTAAATTGGTGCGCTCATTGACCGCGGCAAGGTCTACCATAGCGTTCAAAAGTATGATGCTTTGTTGACGTTCAATATCTGTAACATCTTGTTGCGAAGCTGCCACTTGACTTTGTGCAGCCTTCATTCTTAATTCACGCTTGTTACCTCTTTCGATCAATTGTTCATAGCGTACAGAAGTGTCTACTGCTTTATCGAAATAATTGCCAGAACCTATCCCCAGTTTAGGGTTTAATTCGCCAAGCCCTAGTGTCAAGTTAGGGTTTTGAGTTTCCCCAGCGATTTTAAGATTTGCTTCATTCCCATTCACTGCACGTTTAATATCAATAATATCGCGATTGCATTGCATGAGACGTTGAATTGCAACATCCTTATTAAGTATTTTTGGCGGTAAATCACTATCACAAGTACCTGCAGCATAAGCGTTTGTAAATGATAAAGTACTAACAGCACTCATCAATATGATTAATTTCTGTTTGAAACTAGGATTCTTGACGAACATAATGTAAACAAATCACCACAAAAATATTGATAAAATTTTCTAAAGCTTTTTTTATATCAACATCATTAAACGATAAGTTCCTTACGCTTCACTTACAAAATGATGAGTCTTTAGTACTTTTAATGATTTAGTTGTTATTTGAGTCCGACAGTCTTTATAACTAATTCTATTACCTCACAACGTAGGCCAAAATATTTAATGTATAAATTGCTTGGATTGAATAGGGGGTAGCAGGTATTATCTTGGTCTAACTTTTATGTATTATTTGGGTCCTATTCTTCATAATGTATGAATATTAAAAGTTAAGTTGGTCTGTAGTCATAAGCGGTTTTTTATACTCACCACTTATTAGCCTTACCAATTAATTAACCGAATAATTTAAATTAAGTAATTAACTAAGAAATTAACAATGATTAAATTAGGTGTAAATATCGATCACGTTGCTACGATTCGTCAAGCCCGTGGTACTAAATATCCAAGTGTAGTGCAGGCGGCTTTGCGTGCTGAGCAATCTGGCGCAGATAGCATTACACTACACCTGCGTGAAGACCGCAGACACATGCAAGATGCTGATGTGCGTGCTTTACGTGGCTTGCTGCAAACTCGCATGAATCTTGAGTGTGCGGTGACTGATGAGATGATAGGTATTGCACTTGAAGTTGCACCACAAGATGTATGCTTGGTACCAGAGCGTCGTGAAGAGCGCACAACAGAAGGTGGCTTAGATGTAGTTGGTAATTTTGCCAATGTACAAAAAGCGGTTAAAAAATTAAGTGATGCAAGTATTCGTGTTTCATTATTTATTGGTCCAGATATCGCGCAAATCGATGCTTCAAAAAAAGCAGGTGCGCCAGTGATTGAATTGCATACAGGCACCTTTGCGGATGCAGAAAATTTAGAAGACAAAGCTCGAGAGTTAAAGCGTATTAAAGATGCAGTTAGCCATGCACTCAGTTTGGGTTTAGTTGTTAATGCTGGTCACGGGCTGCATTACCATAATGTGCATGAAATCGCATCAATCAGTGGTATTGAAGAATTGAATATTGGCCATGCGATTGTGGCACATGCGCTATTTGTGGGCTGGGATAATGCAGTGCGTGAAATGAAGGCTTTGATGAAAGAGTTTGCGCCAAGCTAGGCATGGTTGCTCATCCAACATGATTTTTGGCATAGGTACGGATATCGTCGAAGTTTCTCGTATTGAATCTTCAATTAACCAATTTGGTGACGACTTTGCTAAACGTATTTTGGCAGATTCTGAATTTGCTAGTTATCAACAATCGCAAATTAAACCACGCTTTTTAGCTAAACGTTTTGCTGCAAAAGAAGCGTTTTCTAAGGCGTTAGGTACAGGTTTACGTGCGCCAGCCACCTTTCAAAACATTGCCGTTTCACATGATGATTTAGGTAAGCCTGTGTTGGTCTTGGCGGCAGAATTGCAGGTTTTTTTGCAGTCTAAGAATATCGTTAATATGCACATTAGCATTAGCGATGAAAAGAATCTTGCGACGGCTTTTGTAGTTTTAGAAATATGACGGAAGCAATAGATTTTGCGCGTCGTTTTGGTGGCGTGTCACGTTTGTATGGCCAAAATGGCTTAGCAAGGCTACAAGCCTCACATATCTGCATCATCGGTATAGGTGGCGTAGGTTCGTGGGCGGCCGAAGCCATTGCACGTAATGCCGTTGGTACCATTACATTAATTGATTTAGATAATATTGCAGAATCGAATGTGAATCGCCAATTACATGCTGTAGAGGGTGAATTCGGTAAAGCAAAAGTGACGGCCATGGCGGAACGTATTCGCCTCATCAATCCAACTGCAAACGTGATTGAGATTGAAGATTTCATCACAATTGAAAATGTAAATGTGATGCTAGCCGCTAATTACTGCGGTGTGATTGATTGCATTGATGATGCAAAGGCGAAAATGGCAATCGCCGCTTTTTGTAAGCAAAAAAAAATACCCTTAGTGATTGTCGGTGGGGCAGGTGGTCGCTTAGACCCTACTAAAATCAAACATGCCGATTTATCTGTAGTCACTGGGGATAGATTACTAGCGAAAGTGAGAAATGGTTTACGTCGAGACTATCTTTTTCCTAAGGGTGACGCTGTTAAAGGTCAGCACTCAAAAAGCAAAGTATCAAAATTTGGTATTACTGCCATCTATTCTGATGAAGCCATTATTAAGCCTGACAGTACATGTGAAGTCGATAGTGACAACTCAATTACTGGCCTCAACTGCGCTGGGTACGGTTCTAGTGTTTGTGTGACCGCACCATTTGGTTTTGCCGCTGCTGCACATTTAATACAGCAAATACTCGGCAAATAATCGCCAAATATTATCTAGTATCACTAACGGTTTCTATGAACCGAGAGCAGTTCAAGCAGTCTTCTATGTATGGCAATCGAATCCAAATTTAAAGGTAATAAAAGCGCGCTTCCTAGTAAGATATGCATTCAATGTGCCCGCGAAATGACTTGGCGAAAAGCTTGGGCGAAAAATTGGGAAGAAGTTAAATATTGCTCTGATAAATGCAGAGCTAATAGCAAGTCAAAACCATAAGATAAACCAAAATATGACGCGAAATTTAATCCTAATCTTAGGTGACCAGCTTAACTTTGATAACCCTGCACTAGAAGGCTTTGATAGCGCACAAGATTGTATTTTAATGGTCGAAGCGAGTGGTGAATCAACCCATGTTTGGAGCCACAAAGCCCGTATTGTTTTATTTTTATCAGCAATGCGTCATTATGTCCAAGCGATGAACGAACAAGGGCTGTCTATTACTTATTTGAAGTTAGGGGAACATGATTTTGCTTCATTAAAAAGTGCATGGCAACATTACATTGTTCAGCTAAAACCTAAAAAAATTATCGTCTGTGAACCAGGTGAATATCGTTTAGAGCAAGATTTAATCTATCTCGCACGAGAGACAAACACACAATTAGCCATTAAAGATGACCTTCACTTCATGTGTAGCCGTGCTGATTTTAAAGGCTGGGCAGCCAATGGTAAGCAATTGCGCATGGAATTTTTTTACCGAATGATGCGTAAAAAATACAATGTATTAATGCAATCTGATCAACCTGAAGGCGGTGCTTGGAATTACGATGCTGAAAACCGCAAAGCATTTGGGAAAACTGGCCCTAAAGACTTACAAGCTTCACTTAAAGTTTCAATAGATGAAATCACACAACAAGTAATAGATACAGTAGAGCAATATTTCCCCACCCACCTAGGTAGCCTTGCTAACTTTATTTGGCCAGTTACGCGGGCACAGGCTTTGTTGTTTTTAGAAGATTTTATTACCAACAAATTAGCTGGCTTTGGCGATCATCAAGATGCAATGTGGCAAGCTATTAGCTCATGTGAAGCGCCATATTTATGGCATTCGTTACTGTCTACTTCACTCAATCTTAAACTCTTAGATCCACGTGAAGTAATAGAAGCCGCTGTTGATGCTTATCGAAAAAAGCAACTACCTCTGCCGAGTGTAGAAGGATTTATTCGCCAAATATTGGGTTGGCGTGAGTTTATTCGTGGCGTGTATTGGCTAGATATGCCGCAAATGGCAGAAAGCAACCACTACCAACATACCCGAAAATTACCCGATTGGTATTGGACTGGTGATACCCAAATGAATTGCCAACGCCAAACTATTATGCAGACTATGCAGTATGGATACGCGCATCATATTCAGCGCTTAATGATTACAGGTATGTTTGGCGTGCTTGCCGAGCTTAATCCTCGTGAAGTGGAGGCTTGGTATCTGGCAGTGTATGTAGACGCTGTGGAGTGGGTAGAGTTACCAAATGTGGCTGGAATGGCGTTGTATGCAAATGGTGGGCGATTTACTAGTAAGCCTTATGTGGCCAGCGGCGCTTATATCAAGCGCATGAGTAACTATTGTGCAGGTTGCAAATATAAGCCAGAGGTAAAAACAGGCGCTGATGCATGCCCAGTCACTACACTTTATTGGCATTTTTTAATCAAGCATTACGAAGAGTTTTCAAGAAATCCAAGAACTGCTTTAATGACTAAAAATGTAGATAGATTTAATCCAGAAGAGCTTGCTGCAATTCAATACTCTGCCGAGAAAGTGTTGAATAATTTAAATTTATTATAAATTTAGCTGTAATATAGAGCATAGTTTTTCATCATTTAGTCATCAATTTGTCACAATTTGAGAATAATATCAATGCACAATAACAAGCTAGATATTATGCGTTTACAATACCCGCCGTTAAAATTACTCAATCGCGATACCAGCATTTTAGCGTTCAACGAGCGTGTGCTCAGCCTTGCTCAAAATCCAGATTATCCGCTCCTAGAGCGATTGCGCTTTCTTTGTATTGTATCCTCAAACCTAGATGAGTTTTTTGAAGTGCGCGCCGCGCCTCATGTAGATGCCATGCGTGATGACGAGAAAAAAACGGATATTAACGTGCAAAGTTATGAGGCAATCTCCCAGGCAGCGCACATTTTAGTAGATAAGCAATACCATATTTTTAACGCAGAACTGATGCCTGCACTTGCTGAGCAAGGTGTACATTTAGTATCGCATGGTGACCGTACTTTAGAGCAGCGACGCTGGGTGGCTAAGTATTTTGAAACTGAAGTGCGGCCATTGTTAGTACCAGTCGCGCTGGATCCTTCACATCCATTTCCTCAAGTTGCCAATAAATCGCTTAATTTTATTGTCTCATTGGGCGGTCATGATGCCTTTGGCCGCAGCAATAATATTGCCATTGTTAAAGTACCCAGAGTATTGCCGCGACTCATTAAATTACCAAAAAATTTAAGTGATAGACAACAGAAATTCGTATCCTTATCAAGCGTGATACGTGCGCACTTAGCGAGTTTATTCACTGGCAGGGAAGTGCTTAATTTTTCTCAGTTCAGAGTGACGCGCCATTCAGATTTATCGGTAGACGAAGATGATGTTAAAAACTTACGCACTGCGCTCAGGCAAGGTTTAGTACAACGCAATTTTGGCGATGCTGTACGTTTAGAAGTCTCGCATGCTTGTGATGAAAAATTAGCCAAATTTCTATTGCAACAATTTGATTTGCCTAAACAGTCTTTGTACCGTGTCAATGGCTTAGTTAATTTAGCACGATTGATGCAATTGGCAGATTTAGCCGAAGGTAATCAACTTAAATTCAGACCATTTGAGCCTAAAATCAGTCAACAATTGCTGCCTAATCAATCGTTTTTTACGCAATTAAAACAACAAGATATATTAATTCACCAGCCTTATGAGAGCTTTGAATCAGTGATTGATTTCTTGCGTGAAGCCGTGAATGACCCGTATGTGTTATCTATTCAGCAGACTATTTACCGTACTGGTTCAGACCCACGTATGTTGAAGCTACTGCAAGAAGCTGTGCGTCGCGGTAAAGAAGTGATGGCGGTAGTAGAACTTAAAGCTAGGTTTGATGAAGAAGCCAATATTAACTGGGCGGAAGATTTAGAGTCTGTAGGCGCGCAAGTAGTGTACGGCATCGTTGGCCTCAAGACGCATGCCAAAATGCTGCTAGTCATGCGCCGAGAAGGCAAGCTTTTAAAGCATTACGGCCATATTTCTACTGGTAACTACAATCCTAGAACTGCAAGGCTTTATACCGATGTGAGCATGCTGACGGCAGACCCAAAAATCACGCGTGATATGGAACATTTATTTAGGCATATTGCCAGCCAAGTTAAGTTGCCGCGTATGCAAAAACTTTTGGTAGCGCCATTTAACTTACATACACGCATGCTGAGTTTTATTAAAAATGCAGAGCTTGCTGCCAGATTAGGTAAACCAGCGCGTATCATTTTGAAAATGAATGCCTTAACTGACACTGGTTTAACGCAAGCGTTAGTGAATGCTGGTAGAGCTGGCGTTGAGATTGATTTGATTTTACGCAGTGCCTGCATATTACCAATTGATGCACCAGGTTTAGATGGTCGCATCAGAGTAAGGTCTATCATTGGCCGATTATTAGAACATTCACGAATTTTTTATTTTAAAGTCGATAGCGTAGAAAGTATGTGGCTTTCAAGCGCAGATTGGATGAATCGTAATATGATGCGCCGCGTGGAAATTGCTTGGCCTATTGTTGATGCTAAAAATCTTGCACGTATTTTGCAAGAGTGTTGTCAAATTTATCTGGATGATAACAAAGATGCTTGGCTACTTAACCCAGATGGCACCTATATATTAAGTACATTGAGTACACAAAAATCTAAATTAAAACATACCGATACCGATTTAAGCTTAAGTGCACAGCAACAACTTTTGCAAAAATATGCAAGTTAACTCAGGCGCTAAGCTTATATGGCTAATTTAATTTTATGGCGACACGCTGATGCCGAGGAAATAAGCTTCGGTGGCAAAGATATAGACCGGCCGCTAACAAAAAGTGGTCGTAAAGACGCCGCAAAAATGGCCAAATGGCTAAATAAATATTTACCAGCTAATACAGAAGTTTTATGTAGCCCAGCTAAACGTTGCGTAGAAACTGCGGCGAGCTTAAATGATGTGTCAAATCAAAAAAACAGCCGTGGTAACCCTTACGAATTAAAGATTACTGATTTATTAAGCGTTGATAGTTCTGCTGAAATCATACTTAAAAAAATCACTAATGACGATAGTAGTAAAACAATGCTATTGATTGGTCATCAGCCGAACCTTGGCGCGGTAATTTCAAAGTTATTAGGCATGAATGAAAGCGCTTGTGTTGTGAAAAAAGGCGCAGTATGGTGGCTACGCCAAAGATTCACCAACGGTGCGTCACAGACCTATTTGTTTACTGTACAACACCCAGACTACTGACTTAGCAGTTTAGCAAAAAGCTTATTTTTTGTTAGGACGACCAGTTTTAATGGCTGGTACTTTGCTCATTGCAGCTTTCAATGCTGCGTCAGTCATTGCCGTTAGCTGCATGATGCCTGCACGCAATAATTCACTTTTTTTCACAGGTTGACCAAGTTTAACTAAGCGTTCTTTTAGTACGTAAAATTGCGCATATTCAAGTTTTGGCATAGTGAAGCTATCACGCTCCATTTTTAATTTTGGAGTTTTTTCTTTTTCTACTTTTACGATTTTAGCTTTTATTACTTTTTTAGGTGGGGCTTTAGCGACAGCAGGTTTTGGTACGACAGTTTTATTGACCTTTGTTTCAGTGGCTACTGATTTTGTCTCTAAAGGTTTTATTGATGTAGATTTTGTAACAATAGGTTTAGCCGCAGGTTTGGTAGCCGTTGTTTTTTTACTAACAGGTTTGGTAGCTTCTACTTTTGCAGTTTCAGTTTTTAGAGCTGCAAGTTGTACTGGATTGATTTTTGACATAAACGTCTCCTTAATAAACGGTATAAATAGTTTATACCGTTTATTGCCAAATGCAATATCATTTTTATGACAGAATTATGACTTTATTGCTTGTGTTTAATTTAATGCTTAGATGATATTAAGCGCGAATAACCAATTGGTTTTTTGCCAAACAAGCACTTCTTCATCTAATAAATAATAGGATTGTGGATATTTTTCGGGCCAAGACTTAGGTAACGATAAAGTGATTTTATTGCCTAAGTACTGTAGATATATGCCTCTTAAGTTTGGCATTTGTCGGGCATGACACAAAATCACAGCTAAACGTAAACACGCCAATTGCATGACAAAAATACGGTCTGAAAAATCAGCCTCTAATCGCTTAAGTTTACCTTTATGCCCTAATATCAAAAGGCTTAAGCAATGTAGTTCACTCTGTGCAAAGCCAGGTGGCTCTGCATGCTCTAAAATATAAGCGCCATGTAAATGCGCATCAATCGGCGAAACGATACTGCCGATTTCATGCAACATACTTGCCCAGCGTAGTTTGCGGGCATGAGATTCACGTTCACCATTAGCAAATTGAATGTCTTCGGTAATCTTATCAAAAAGCTTACATGATACTTCTGCAACCGTAGTGCCATGTGCTTCATCCACATCAAATTTGCGTGCTAAGCGTTGCACAGATGCATTTCTTAAATCTATCATCTCATTGTCGCGTGCTAGCATGTCGTAAAGCAAACCGTGCCTTAAAGCGCCTTTAGCAACATTGAGCGTTTCTATGTTTAAAAAGTCGAACACACCTAGCATGATTGATAATCCACCTGCGATGACCGCTTTACGTTCTTCTTTTAACCCTAATAAGCGTAGTTTGTCCACAGATTTAGCGCGCAATAGCTCTTCTCTGAGCCAATACAGGCCTTCTTTGGTAACAGTATCAACAGGGCGTCCATACTGGACCAACACATCAGCAATCGCGCCCACAGTGCCTGATGCGCCATAAGCAACATCCCAATGTTTGTGGCTAAAATTAACACCTAATGTATCAAAAATAGATTCAGCGGCAATTTCTGCACGTGTAAAAGCATTTTCGGTAAACTCTCCGTGGCCAAAATGTTTAAGTGACCATGCGACAGAGCCTACATGTAAAGAGGCAGTATGATTTGATGTAAAACCTTGACCTAATATTAGCTCAGTAGAGCGACCGCCTATATCTATTACTAAGCGTCTATCGTTTGATTGCGGTAAAAAACGGCTAACGCCTTGGTAGATCAGCCGAGCTTCTTCAACCCCTGAAATCACCTCAACATCGAATCCGAGCGCTTTTTTAGCCAGCTTGATAAATACATCACGATTATTAGCTTCACGTAACGTTTGTGTGGCGACTGCACGTACATGCGTAGCTTCAAAGCCTTGTAAACGCTCAGCAAACCTTGCTAAACAGCGCAACCCTCGTTCAATAGATTCTGGTGTTAAATTACGATCTTCATCTAGATCTCCACCTTGGCGTACTGCTTCTTTAATATATTCAATACGCTCTATATGACCACTGTCTAAACGACCGATTTCTAGTCTAAAACTATTAGAGCCTAAGTCTATTGCAGCCAGCAAAGATTTATCTACTGGCGTATTTTGCTTATTATTTTCCATACCCAATAGTATGCACTTTTACATTTATTCAAAACAATATTATTGTTTATTTTTGTAACAATTATTTGATATTTTTATGACAGATACATAATTTTTTAAAATTTAGACAACTTAATCGATATTCAGACGTTGATTAATCAGCATTAATTAAAATAAGCGTAGTTCGCGACGGATAATCAAGCTAGCTTACGTTTAATTTAGTAATCGATAATATTTTTTAGGCTTAGCGTATGAAAGCCTATATAAATACTATTGGTAAAATGACCTTAATTTTAGGAGTACCTTAATATGAATAAATATCTACTTTCAATAGCAAGCGTTTTAATGGTGACAGCTTTATCAGCCCCAGCTTTTGCTGGTACAAAAGACCCACGTGTAAATGGTCATCAATTAAGACAGCATGAGCGCATTGCGCAGGGTGTTAAATCTGGTGAGTTAACGCATGCAGAAGCTAAGGATTTACGTGGTGACCAAAAAGGTATCCGCCAGGAAGAACGTCAGTTTAAATCTGATGGCAAATTGACTAAAAATGAGCGTCAGGAACTACATCAAGACCAAGGCGCTGCTAGCAAAGAAATCTACCAAGAAAAACATGATGCGCAAGAACGTCCCAAAGCACAGTAATAGCAAGTCTCAGTAAATTAGTTAGATGATTAAAAAACCAGCCTGATGCTGGTTTTTTAATGTGCTGATTTTACTTATCACTTAATCTAGCTTCGAAACAAACCCTCTAAAGGTTTGGCTATAGTACTTTCTGGGAATAGTATTTTGGCTACTTTCATAGGTTCAATACCAAAACTTTGACCAGCGGCTGAAGCAATTAAAACGTCTAAATTCATCGTCGGTTTTAAATCGCGGCCCTCGTAAAGATTGCTGTTGTTTAGCCCTGGCCAGTCTGCTATCACACGACCACCTTTTACATCGCCACCTAATATCATGGCGCTAGCGCCAGTGCCGTGATCAGTGCCACCAGTACCATTTGCAGCAGCAGTTCTGCCAAATTCCGTTGCGACAACCACAGTGGTTGTCGCCCAAGTATCACCTAAACCATCACGTAGTGCAGCCATTAAGGTATCTAGCGATTTGAGTTGTCTCGCTAAACGACCTTCTTGTGCGGTATGTGTATCCCAACCACCAGTTTCTATCATGGCAACTTTTGGGCCATCCGCACGTTCCAAGAATGAGGCGGCGAGCTTACCGAAGCTTGCAGGGTCTTGTTTGTTACTAGTGTCATCTGACATGTTTTTAGCATCCATCGCGGCTGACCAAATGCTGTGCAACTGCGCATCTTCTGCATAAAGTTGTGAAACACGCATCAGTAAATCATCTGAAGCTTGCGGTAATGCGGATGGCGCGTAAGAAGTCACCTCAGCCTTGCCGCGCAAAGCCATCGGTATGGTGCTGGCAAACGCAATCGCTTCATTTTGTGATGTTGGTAATAGCGTGAGCAGTCGATTCATCCAACCGTCTTTCATCTGGTAAGGCACTAAGCCGCCAGTTTCTAGTACATTTTGGCCATCAAAATGTGAACGGTCTCGATAAGGTGAGGCGACTGCCTGTACAAATAATGCTTGGCCTGCTGAATACATTTTTGCCGTTTCTGCTAATGATGCATGCAAGGCAAACATACCGTCTAGCTTAGTTGCTTGAGCAACATCAATCGCTAATCCTCCACGTAATTTTGCATACGCTGGATCAGCATAGGGGATTACAGTATTTAAACCATCCGCCGCGCCGCGCTGAATGATAAATATAAACCTACGGTGAGTTGCGGCGCTATTTGATCCGGGATTTGATTTAAGCCCAGCAAAGCTCATGTAAGGTGTGGCAAATGCAATACCAGCACCAGTGGAGATAACACGTAAAAAGTCGCGACGATTCATGCCTATCTCCTTAAAAATTCGGGTGAAACTAGTAACAATGCTAAGCCTGTAGTCGCACTCTCTGATCTGGCAATAGCTGTTTGTGTTTGTTGGCTTATGGCACCCATCAGAAGCTTGTCACCTAACGTTCTAGCATCAAGCTTATCGCCATAGGGCGCTACCAAACGCTGAGCAAGCTCTATGCGCCTTAATAATGCATTCGGTGCTGCCCATGTGTCGGCAATATCATCAAAGCCGGCTGGAGAGCCAGGTTTCCAAGTGGGTTGCCCAAGCTGATTCATGATTTGAGCGATATTGACATTGTCTAGGTTTTGTTTACCTAGCCCACGCAAACTAGAAATAACCCATTCCCACGGCGTTTTGAATTTTGCTGGCGCAGGTTGCCAGCTTTCTGGGGCATCAATCAATGCACGATAGACTTGGCTGAGATTTCCACCAGTCTGTAAAAAAACTTTTGTCAGCTTATCTACTAAATTATCAGGTGGATTATCACTCACAAAATGGCGCGCTAATTTAGTGGCAATATGCTTGGCTGTTGCGGCAGAAGAAGCTAAATCTGCCAGCACTGCCTCAGCTTGTGCTCTACCTGTTTGGCTATAGTTGCGCCCCATAATATTAAAGCTACCAGGCTCATGTAATGTAGGCCTAAAGGCAAAGCCATTGGCTTCGACTGTATTATTTTTAGTACTGTTTTTATCATTACCGATTCCGGCAATACTCCAGCCAGTGAGTGCACGAGCAAACTCAGTTACGTCAGTCTGAGTATAGCCGCTACGTGCGCCAAGTGTGTGTAACTCCATAATTTCACGTGCCAAATTTTCGTTTAACCCACGTTTTTTATCTGGCTGGCGTTCAGCACCATGTCTAGCAGCCATACTTTGTGCGCCTATCGACTTGGTTTGATCTAAGTAAATTAGCATAGCAGGGTGCTTCTCTACCGCAAAAAGCATGTCTTTAAAATTGCCCAATATAAAGGGGCGTATCGCTTCAAGCTCAAATGCGCCAGCAAAGTCTGCTACGCCACGTTTTTCAATAGACACTGCAAAATGATTCGCCCAAAAATGCACTAGATGTTCAACAAATGGCGTTTGAGTATTCAGGGCACTTTCTGCACGCGCCTTAACAGCAAGCTGATATTCATCTTTAACCTCACGTAAAAACATACGTTTGGCAGATTTCTTAGCATCTTCATCCGCATTGCGCATTTGTTTTAGTTGGTCCGCGTAATCTGCAATCAATGAAGCAGTTTTTGGCTGATTTTGCCAAGCTGGTGTAAGTGCTTGATATTGGTCAAACTGCGCTAAGAGCCATTTCTTTGCATCGATTGGCGCGGCTTCATCGGCACGCGCACCTAAACCAAAGCGATTCACCGCAATGGCGGCGCGGTTCATATTGATGTTAGCTGGCATATTTTAATCTTTAAACATAGGAGGGGAGCGAAGCGGGCCTTTACTAGCCAGACCATCAGCCAGTTTTTGTCTATCTTCGGCTGAAAGCGTCGCTGCAAAACTGACTAGACTTTCTTCAATTTTGATGCGCACTGCTCTATCAGCTTCGCGAGTACGTGCCAGCGACTCTGCTACAGCATCGCGGTTGAACTCTGGCATGGTGAGTTGCTTACGGACTTCTACACGCGCATCTTTTGATGCTTCAAGCAAAGGCTTTGCCTCTCGGCGTGCTTCACGTAGCGTTTTTTTGAAAATACGCTTTTGTTCGCTAGAAAGGCTATCTGCGGCAAAGCGTAATCCATTCTGCCCGACTTTAGCTGATAGCGGCACTTGATTACACCAAAGCAACTTATATGCGCCGCCAGCAATTGCGCCAAGTAAAAATAGATTTAAAATTAATGAGGTGGTTAATAACCACTTGGTTTTTTGCCCACTAATGTTGTTTTGCCATTTATTGATTTGTTCGCTCATGACCAGTCCTGTGCATCATAAACATACTCAGCGGTTACGCCGGCTAAGGCGCTATTACCATCAACATTTTCAGGCAACATACCAGAAGTCAAAATAGTTACAAAAAAAGCACCTGTCACAGCACCAGCCAAGCTTGCGCCTACAAGGCTATACCAGCTGAGCCAGCCAGCCCAAGCTTGCCAATAACCGGTCTTCGGTTTGTGGGCAGTGGCTATAATACGGTCGAATAACAAGCGGTCAGCCTGTAAGTTTGGCTGAGTAGAAACGTGCTCGCTATCAAATAGAGCATCTAAACTAGCCGCTTGTGTTAACGCATATTTCACCTCAGGTAAATTTAGCCCAATCACTTCAGCCGCTGGTATACGATACTCAAGTGGCCAGCGGTGAATATCAGC
>JACMNP010000144.1 GCA_014378495.1 Methylotenera sp.
ATTAAGCATGCGCTCACCCAGATGTGCAGACTCAGTGGATTGCTGTGATTTTAAAAAGTGGCGAATATGCGCACGCGCACGACCAGTAATCACATAGTTAAGCCATGCTGGGTTAGGTTTAGCGAGCGCACCTGTGACAATCTCAACGTGGTCACCATTATGCAACTCTGTGCGAAGTGGCGCCAACTCTTGATTAATACGCACCGCAACGCAACTATTGCCCACATCAGAATGCACAGCATAAGCAAAATCTACGGCAGTCGCGCCTTTTGGCAATGCCAGAATCTTACCTTTAGGCGTAAATACATACACCTCATCTGGGAACAAATCAATTTTGAGATGCTCAAGAAAATCTAGTGAATCAGTACTTTCACTTTGAATATCTAACAGACGTTGTAGCCATTGGTGCGTTTGTTGCTGTAGCGCAGTTAATTGTGCATCACTTGCCTTATAGCGCCAGTGCGCAGCTACACCCGCATCTGCAATATTGTGCATTTCGGTATTGCGAATCTGTACCTCGATAGGCGTGCCGAATGGGCCGAACAAAGTAGTATGCAGCGACTGATAACCATTAGCCTTAGGGATGGCGATGTAATCTTTGAATTTACTAGGAATGGGCTTATAAAGGCCGTGCAAAGCACCCAATGCAAGATAGCAACTAGCCAAGTCTTTCACCACGACTCTAAAACCGTAAATGTCGTAAATTTGCGAAAAAGCAGTGGTTTTACCCGTCATCTTCTTGTAAATACTGTAAAGATGCTTTTCTCGTCCAGAAATTTCAGCGTCGATATTCATACTTATCAGCTGCTGCTTAATAGATTCCAGTATTTTGCTAACCACCTCTTTACGATTACCGCGCGCAGCTTTAATCGCCTGAGAAATCGCTCTAAAACGCATCGGATATAAATACTGGAAGCTTAAGTCTTCAAGGTCTTGATAGATAGCATTCAAGCCAAGTCGGTTGGCGATGGGTGCATAAATATCGAGCGTTTCTTTGGCAATACGCTTTTGCTTTTCAGGTTTCATTGCCACTAGCGTTTGCATATTGTGCAATCTATCGGCTAGTTTAACTAAAATCACCCGCACATCTTGCGACATCGCTAGCAACATTTTGCGGAAATTTTCCGCCTGCGCTTCACTAGCGCTTTGAAACTCGATTTTATCGAGCTTGGTTAAACCATCCACCAAATCAGCCACTTGCTGACCGAACATTTCATGGATTTCCGCAGTAGTCACAGGCGTATCTTCAACCACATCATGCAATAGCGCCGCTAAAATAGTCGGCACATCCATGTGTAAGTCAGCCAAAATGCATGCTACTGAAACAGGATGGGTAATGTATGGCTCACCAGTTTTGCGTACTACACCATCATGCGCTTTAAAGGCAAAGCGATACCCTTCCCAAATTTGGGCGATATCTTGAGGTTTTAAATATTGTTTAAGACGTAGGGTGAGGGCTGAGTCCTCGCTGTCCGCAGGCAGCAATGGGGCTGTGTTTGACTTTAATGCATCCGCTTGATGTGGTAGTGCGGTTTTTGGCATGACGTTTTCACTACTTGATCTAAATTCGAATTAATCTAAATACCAACTAATCTAAACGCTAGACTAAAAACTAGCTTAATTAGGACTTAAAACTAAGGCTTAACGTTCGCTAAAATTTCTACGCCAATTTTACCTGCTGCAATTTCACGCAAAGCTAATACGGTTGGTTTATCACGTAAACCCTGTACATTCACTTGTGGTTCTGCACCATTGTGTAATTGACGGGCGCGATACGCAGCCACTAAGGTCAATTGAAAGCGGTTTGGGATATTTTCTAAGCAATCATCTACTGTAATACGTGCCATGGTGATGTTTCCAATGTGTTAGGTTAAAGCAATCAGCTTATGTGAGCGTCGAAATCAAGCTAGCATATCGTTGCAGTTGCACTGCACTTGCTAGCCGTTGCGCGCGAATGATTGCGCTAATATCTTGTAGCGCAATCGCAAAATCATCATTGATTGTAACATAATCAAACTCACTCACGTGGCGCATTTCTTCGCGCGCCGCGGCTACGCGTTTCGCAATCGTCTCACTGCTATCTTGACCGCGCGTATTCAGTCGATGCGCTAAGGTTTCCACTGAAGGTGGCAACACGAAAATGCTCACTGCTTTTGGGTACAATCTCCGTACTTGCTCTGCACCCTGCCAATCAATTTCTAAAATCACATCAAAACCAGCATTCAGCGGCCCATCAACAGCCGCTTGAGAGGTGCCATAGCGCGCCTCATGCACTTCAGCACTTTCTAAAAACTGTGCCTCACCTAGCATGCGTAAAAAACTTGCATCATCAACAAAGTGATAATCTGATCCATCCACTTCACCCGGCCTAGGCTTGCGCGTAGTGTGCGAGATAGACAGCTTTAAATGTGCATCTTTAGCTAGCAATGCTTTGATTAGGCTAGTTTTGCCCGCACCAGAAGCCGCTGTAATGATAAAAAGGTTACCTAACGTCATTTCTAATTCTATTTCCTTAAACTAATTCTATACACGGCTCAATCAATCACAATGCCATTAACACCAATCTGGCTCAGGAATTTCGGCAAATACTTTGCGCAAACCTTCGCCCCAATGTCTCCTAATCGCTAAGAAATATGGGTCATCTTCGTTAATACGATGGCGACAATCAATCTTTAGATTATTGTTGTGATAAACCATCACATCTACTGGCAAATCTACTGAAACGTTACTGCGAATCGTTGAATCAAATGAAATCAGCATGCATTTTAATGCATCTTCTAAACTACATTGGTAGTTGATCACGCGGTCTAAAATAGGCTTACCGTATTTGGTTTCGCCTGTTTGAAAAAATGGCGTTTCCTGACTTGCTTCAATGAAATTACCAGCCGAATAAATACAAAATAACCTAGGTTTTTCATCTTTAATTTGCCCAGCAAACAACACTGAAATATTGAAATCAGAATTATGATGCCGCAAATGCTCGGCATCTTCACGATGAACGGCTCTAATCGCATCACCCACCACCCGTGCAGCATCAAACATATTGGTCACGCTATGAAGATTCGCCTCTTCATTTGTCGCAATACCTTTATGCAAATGCTGCAATACTGCTTGCGATACGGCTAAGTTACCTGCAGTCAGCGTCACCATTGAACGCTCGCCTGGCACTTCAAAAGTGGTCATTTTTGAAAAAGTCGCCACTTGGTCGACACCCGCATTGGTGCGAGTATCTGATGCCATCACGAATCCTGTTTCGAGCAATACACCTACACAATAAGTCATAAAAGCAGCTTGATAAGTCAAAGTGTCATCATAGCGTTTTAAAGCGCTTACTAGCAACCCGTTTTATGGCTATATTGGCTCGAATAAGTACTTAGATGGTTTTAAGTTTTGCCATCAATTATTCAGCATAGTAATTTACAAAGCTTACCCAATATAAGCACATGCTGGCAGCATAAAAGTATAAAATATGACAAAGCTAGAGACCTCACATGTCAATTTCAAATCAATACTCAAATAATCTAAAAAATGATCATTGGCAGAGCCCAGCTGCTGGGTATAAACATGAGCACAAAATCCTTGATGAGCTGCTAAGCCAATCAGGCCAAGTACGACCGCATTGGGATTATTTTATCCGAGCGTTACAAAAACTTGGGCCTGAAGAAATTGGTCGGCGTCATCAAGAAATCTCTAAACTATTACGCGAAAACGGCGTGACCTACAACGTTTATGGTGACCCTGATGGCAGCAATCGGCCTTGGCAGCTTGACCCAGTTCCACTACTTATCTCCAATGAAGAATGGCGCAACATTGAGCTTGGCTTAATTGAACGTGCTGAACTGCTTAATTTAATCTTTTCAGATATCTATGGTTCGCGTGAGCTAGTTCGTAAAGGTTTATTACCCGCCGAACTACTTTTTAACCATAGTGGATTTTCCCGCGCGTGCGATAAAGTTAAATTACTGAGCAAACGACAGTTAATATTGTATGCAGCCGATCTTGCACGTGGCCCAGATGGACGTATGTGGGTATTGGGTGACAGAACTCAAGCGCCTTCTGGTGCGGGTTACGCGCTGGAAAACAGATCTGCGATGTCTCGCGTATTTCCCAATATTTTTCGTGACACTCGTGTTGAGAGGCTTGATGGATTTTTTCAATCATTGCGTCAAGGTCTGCAAGAAATTGCACCATCAAATTTTGGTTCTCAAAAATTTAATGGTCCTAGCGTCGTCATTCTCACGCCTGGCCCACTGAATGAAACATTTTTTGAACACGCTTATTTAGCCTCGCATCTTGGTTACCCCTTGGTTCAGGGCGACGACCTCACTGTACGGGATGGTTTTGTTTGGCTTAAATCATTAAGTGGCTTGCAACGTGTAGATGTCATTTTACGTCGTGTAGATGACAGTTTCTGTGACCCGCTGGAATTACGCGATGATTCCAGATTGGGTGTGCCAGGTTTGCTTGAAGTAGCAAGACGCAATAACGTTGCCATTGCTAACCCGCTAGGCAGTAGTGTGCTGGAGAGCCCAGGGTTATTGCCATTTTTACCGAATATTTCAAAACATTTCTTTGGCAAAAAACTAAGCCTGCCATCTGCGGCAACTTGGTGGTGTGGTCAAGGCAAAGAGCTAAATTACGTACTGCAAAATCTTGATAAATTAATTATCAAGCATATTTCTCGCGGTACCATGACCTCTGTCATTGGCAACCGATTAAGCAAGCAGCAACTTGCTGAGTGGCGTGATCGTATTCGTGCAAGTCCCGCATTTTTTGTGGGACAGGAACATGAAAGCTTTTCGACCGCGCCCATTTTCCTAGAAGGTAATTTAGAACCACGCTTGTCATTGTTACGCTGCTTTATGGTTGCTAAGGATGAAGGTTACAGTGTTATGCCAGGCGGACTTACCCGCAGCGCGGTGAATAAAGATGATTTGCTGGTATCTAATCAAAGTGGTGCAATTAGCAAAGATACTTGGATAATCAGTGGTGAGAATCACCCCCAAAAACAGGTTGCAGAAAATGTTAAGTCGCATTTTCTAGTTGGCAATTACACCAACACATTACCCAGCCGTGTCGCTGAAAATCTATTCTGGGTGGGTCGCTATGCGGAGCGCACTGAAGGTAGCATTCGTTTGCTTCGCGCTACAATTAAAAAAATCTATATCAATCCTGATGTCAGCAATCAATATCACGAGAGTAGCCTACATACCTTATTACGTGCATTGACCAGCTTGACCAATACTTATCCTGGCTTTATCAAAAAAGATTCAAAAAGATTGCTTGCAACGCCAGATACTGAACTGCTTTCATTGATGTTAGATGAGGATAAGATTGGCAGCATTGCGAATAATCAACGCAGCTTGATACAAGCGGGTTACGCGGTACGAAATCTATGGTCATCTGACACGTGGCGTGTGATGGATGAAATTAAACATCATTTGCAACAATCACAGCAGCTCACTGAATCTACACTGTGGACGATTCAAGACCATATGGACATGCTG
>JACMNP010000145.1 GCA_014378495.1 Methylotenera sp.
AGGTGGCGTATTACCACAAGCTTGGACAGCGCATCGGTGGCGTTATGCAGAGGCAGTTGCGTATTTAGATTGTGGTTTTGTTTGGGATGCAAATGCCAAAATAGGCCTTTGTGGTGACTGGCTAAATGGCGGGAAAGTACAAGGGGCTTGGTTAAGCGGGAAGAAACTTGCTGAACAACTCATTAAGCGATGAGACGTATACCATCAGGATTTAAAAAATTAAAAGGAAAGTTGCCCCGAAAGATACCAAGCCCGTTGATTATCCTTATCTGCAATATTGCCTAAATCAACATAGGCAGCTGTCAGGGCAATATGCTTTGTAGGAAACCACGCAACAAATACATCTTTTGCATCATCTTCCTTAAAAGAGTTTAAGTTATTCGGTCTTGCCCGATACTCAGTGCCAATTATTAAGTTATCAGTTAACATCAGCGCGGCAGAAGCTGCGGGCTCTAATTGATAGTTATCATGCTTATCACCACCGAAGCCTAGCAGCCCAAATTGATTGGCTTTAGTAGCTTGTAGGGTGGCATTTAATAAAACATTTCTGCCAGCAATCGCCGCTAGATAAAGTTTTGTGGCTGATACATAAACATCTACACCAGTTGCACTTTCAGCACCAAGCGCTTTAGGTACTTTATTAAAATCAATATTGTTTTTAACTTGTATGCCAGCCGAAACTTGAGGCACCCATGAGTCTTGGTCATACACCGCATCGCCCAATAATCTTACTTTTGTACCCAATGTTTGCATGCGTATATGCTCACCCGGCACAGTACTTCCTAACCCAAAACGTTGTTGACTGTATGAAATTTCGACACGATTGTTGAAACCTAATGCAACACCTGCCAAATCCATTTCAAAATTACCTTGAGTTCTGGCATGCGTATAAAAAGCAGTCGCGCCTATTTCTTCCCTGGTACCATAACCTGCTATGAGTGCCCAAGGTGTTAGGCCACCGCCTGCAGAGCCTTCAATTTGCATCACACCACCCGTTGCTAGCAGGCGTTCACCAGCCATTAACTGATTTGATGCTATGGCTACAGAGAGCAATATTAACGTTTGAAATAATGATTTATTGAACATGCTTGCAATATAGTAAGATTAATTAAGGTGACCAATTTTTAATTCAATGAGTACTTAGGTGTGACTTTTGCATCGTATTTATCGTTATCCAATAGACTGCATTATTTACTAATAGTTACCGTAAGCAAAAACTAGACCTAAAAATAATGGTCTGAAAATTAGTATTCATTAGTTATGCATTTTACTTCTTAAAATGTTGACGCAATTAAATTGGAATAATGTGATGTGTAAATTTTTTTTAAAGATTCTTATTGTATCCTCGCTGATGTACCTTAGCGCTTGTACTAATATGATGAGTAATGATGCGCTTACAAAAGTAGAGATTCAAAATAATAGTCTTTATCAGCGTATTGGCGGTTTACCCGTACTTACCAAAATTGTAGATGAGTTCATTGATGAGGTGGTTGCTTCACCTAGAACTAAACGTTCATTTGACGGTATTAAATTAAAGCCTTTTAAAGAGAGTGTGGTAGCTCAGCTTTGTAAATTAAGTGGCGGCCCCTGTGTTTATGAAGGTGAAACGATGGCGAATGCGCATCGCGATGCGAATATAACAGAGGCTGAATTTGATGCGTTTGTGGATATTTTTAGAGAGACATTGAGCAAATATTTGCCAACGCGTGAGAAGAATGAGCTATTGAAAATATTAGCGCCAATGAAACGCGATATTGTAAAACCTGCTTAAACAAACGCGCATCTTTAAACATGGCGCTAAATACTTAATGACAAAGTTGAATGAATCTAAACTTTATAAAATTGCGTATATCAACAGTGTTTTAAGTACGCACTTTAAATTTTATAAAATAAGTAATAACAATAAATAATAGCTAGGGGGCTAGGCTTTGAAAAAATTATCAATCCATTATCAACTTTTTTTAACTTTCTCTATCTTGTTAGCGGTATTTAGTGGGAGGCTTCAGGCAGGTGAAATATCGGTAGATGTTTTAGATTCTGCAGGAGCGCCGATTGAAAATGCTGTGGTATACGCTGAGCCGGAAAATAAAGTCGCCTTAACTACTGCTCCCGCTGTGATTGAGCAGCGCGGTAAACAATTTAATCCATTAGTCAGTGTTGTACAAACGGGGTCGGAAATTACTTTTCCAAATTTTGATAGCGTTAGGCATCACGTTTATTCATTCTCGCCTGCTAAAACATTCGAGTTAAAGTTATATGCTGGCGTACCTGCTAGCCCTGTAAAGTTTGATAAGGCAGGCACTGTGGTATTAGGCTGTAATATTCATGATTTTATGCTGGCATTTATTGAGGTGGTAGATACACCATATTTTGCTAAAACAGGTAAAACTGGCAAAGTAGTACTACATGATTTGCCCAATGGTAATTACACTTTGAAAGCTTGGCATTATGCCTTAGCCAAAGAAAAAGAAATCTTTGAAAAACCAATCACGGTTAAAGGCTCGGAAGTTGCAACCGTAAACCTCACTTTAAAACCGTTTCTTATTCCAGTGCGTAAATAAAATATGCATCTTAATCAAACCATTAAATCAATAGACTAAAGACTTTTTCATCAAACACATGTTTTTCAAAAGCTTACAAAGTCGTATTACTTTCTTATTTTTAACGCTGATTTTAGTCGTGCAATTTGTTGGTTTTATTGCGATATGGGTCAGCATTAATAAAAACGCACGTATTGCGATTGCTGAACAATTGTCTATTGGTGAAGAAGTCTTACGTACGGTCATTATCCGCCGTGGTGAAAGCTTAACGTTAAGCGCGCGCATATTAGCAACTGATTACGGTTTTCGCCAGGCGATTGCAAGTAATGATACTGAAACAATTAAATCTGCATTAGAAAACAATAGCAGTAGAATCGAATCAGACGTCAGCATGCTATATAGCCCAGATGGAGTAAGACAAGTGGTAACCACTGACTTGCCTTTTGAGCAGGTTGATAAGGTGGTTTCAAAATTAATCGCATCCACTCAAGTTGGCGGTAATGCTTTTAATCTTGCTGTTTTTAACGGGGTGCCTTATCAGCTAGTGGTAGTTCCGGTAAAAGCACCTTTGACGATTGCCTGGATTGTAATAGGCTTTAAAATTGATGATACTTGGGCAAAAAAAATTCAATCTGAGTCGCATTTGGAAGTAAGTTTTATTACTAAAACTAATCCTTCAGCAGCTAATTCAGGCAGTGGCGCTAAATGGAACTTGTCATCAAGCACAATGGATAAAGTGTCTGCAAGCGGCATTATCAGTAACATACCTGTAGCGTGGCCACAGTCCATTTCAAATATCAATATCGAGAGTACACCGACTTCTACGAAAAATACCTTAAATGGTGAAGTGACTATTGAGGGCAAAGATTACAGTTCACGTTATGTCGAAATCTTAAATCATCATAACCAAGTGTTAATCGCTGTATTGCAGCGCTCTATTACTGAATCGTTAGCACCTTATCTCACTTTGCAATTGAATCTACTCGCACTCACAATTTTAGGTGCCATTGTGTTTATTGCGGGTAGTATTTTTACAGCAAAACGTTTAACTGAACCGCTGACTGTATTGGTTAAAACGGCTGAATTGCTAGAGAAAGGTGATTATAGCGTTCCTATTCAATCTAAGAGTGGCGATGAAATTGGGCATTTGGGGCGAACCTTCGACCGCATGCGTGAAGCGATTGCAGAACGTGAACGGAAAATCAGTAAACTGGCCTATTGGGATGAATTAACACAGTTGCCAAACCGCGCTTTTTTCACCGAACAGTTAGTTAAGTTTGCTGAAAACTACGAAGCGCATCAACAAACTTTTTCAGTATTGATGATGGATTTAGATCGTTTTA
The DNA here is from genome assembly GCA_014378495.1 of Methylotenera sp. GTDB lineage: Bacteria > Pseudomonadota > Gammaproteobacteria > Burkholderiales > Methylophilaceae > Methylotenera. The sequence continues at coordinate 3,884 of JACMNP010000145.1, forward strand.
AGCATGTGAATGACGTACTTGGTCACTCTGCCGGCGATAATCTGTTAATAGGCGTTGCAAATAGACTTAAGGATAACTGCAAGCGCGAAAATGATGTAGTCGCAAGATTGGGTGGTGATGAGTTTGGCATTATTCTGGCAAATACTAATTCTGAGCGGGCGTTAGAAGTCGCTCGACGTTTACAATCTGCACTTGAAACGCCGATTGCATTGAATGATTCATTTGTAGATTTAAGTGCAGGGGTAGGGATTGCCAATTATCCAGAACACACAAAAAATATCGAAGTTTTGCTAAGTCGCGCTGAGTTTGCAATGTATGCGGCAAAAAATTCACCAGGTGGTGCAAGCATTTATCATAGTGATTTAGATGTTAGCAATGATGAAAACCTATCTCTAATAAGTGAAATTAGAGTTGCGATTGAAAAAAATCAATTGAGCTTATATGTGCAACCTAAAATTGACTTTACGACAGGTAAAGTGCTTGCAGTAGAGGCATTGGTACGTTGGAATCATCCAGAGCGTGGCTTGCTATACCCTGATATGTTTATCCCATTTGCGGAGCAAACCGGACACATTAGTAAAATTAGTTACTGGATGCTATCTGAATCAGCACGCTATGCCGCTATATGGCAAAAACAAGGCTTAGATATCGCATTGGCGGTCAATCTGTCAGCAAGAGATTTAATTGATATTGAGTTGCCCAATAAGTTAAAAGAAATTCTCGCTGAGCATCAATTATTGCCAAATTCTTTATCTTTAGAGATTACCGAGAGCAGCATTATGGATGACCCAGCGCGCGCTTTAGATACTGTAGAGCGTATTGCTAGAATGGGCATTAAATTATCCATCGATGATTTTGGCACAGGCTATTCATCACTTGCCTATCTAAAGCGGTTGCCTGTGAACGAACTTAAAATTGATAAATCATTTGTGATGAACATGGAGCACGATCAAGATGATGTCACGATTGTGAGATCTACCATTGAGCTAGGTCATAATCTAGGCTTAAAAGTGGTGGCAGAAGGCATTGAGAATAAGGGTGTTTGGAATATCTTAAAAGCGATGGGCTGCGACTATGGTCAAGGTTACTTTATGAGTAAACCTATGCCAGCTGCCAGCTTGCTAAACTGGGCAGCTATGTGGGCAAAACGACATTAACTTGAGTTGAAATATCAAGCTTTAAGATTTTATTTCATTGTCGGCATTACAAATTCCGCACCACCACCTTTACTATTTGATGGCCAACGTGAAGTGGTTGTTTTAAGGCGCGTGTAAAAACGTATGCCTTCTGTGCCATAAATGTGATGGTCACCAAATAGTGAGCGTTTCCAGCCGCCAAAGCTATGAAATGCGATGGGTACTGGTATCGCTACATTGACGCCTACCATGCCAGCCTGCACACGTTGAGTGAATTCACGCGCTGCTTCGCCATCGCGCGTGAAAATCGCAACGCCGTTGCCAAACTCATGGTCGTTGACGAGTTGCAGTGCTTCTTCAAAGGTTTTAGCGCGCACGATAGAGAGCACTGGGCCAAAAATCTCTTCTTTGTAAATGCGCATGTCTTTTGTGACATCATCAAACAAACAAGGCGCTAAAAAGAAACCTGCCTCAAAGCCTGCATGGCGGTAGCCACGACCATCAATCACTAATTTCGCACCTTCTGTCACGCCTAAATCTACATATTCTTTAACTTTTGCATAATGTTGCGGTGTAACTAACGGGCCCATATCGGCTTTTTCGTTTAGGCCATGGTCGATTGTGATTTCTTTTACTTTCTCAGCTAGTTTAGCAATTAACTTATCGGCAATATCGCCCACAGTAACCGCCACTGAAATAGCCATACAGCGCTCACCGGCTGAGCCATAGCCTGCGCCAATAAGTGCATCTGCAACTTGGTCTAGATCGGCATCTGGCATAACCACTAAATGGTTTTTTGCACCGCCTAAGGCTTGCACGCGTTTGCCATTTTTAGTGCCTGTGCTGTAAATATATTCTGCGATTGGTGTAGAGCCTACAAAGCTAATCGCTTGCACGCGTTTATCGGTTAACAAAACATCTACGGCTTCTTTGTCGCCATTAACGATATTAAACACACCTGCAGGTAAGCCAGCCTCAGCCAATAAGTCTGCAATCATTAAACTTGCACTTGGTGTTTTTTCTGATGGCTTTAGTACAAAGGTGTTGCCTGTGGCTAACGCCATTGGAATCATCCATAGCGGTACCATAATAGGGAAGTTAAACGGCGTAATGCCAGCCACTACGCCCAATGGTTGATGCATACTATAAGTGTCGATACCCGTTCCTACATTATCGTTAAAGTCGCCTTTCATTAAATGCGGCGCACCGCAGGCGAACTCCACCACTTCAATGCCGCGCGTGACTTCACCACGTGCATCGCTGATAGTTTTGCCGTGTTCGAGCGAAATCGCTTTCGCTAAATCATTTGCACGTTCATCCAGCAAAGCTTTGAATTTGAACATGATGCGCGCACGACGTAATGCGGGTGTTGCCGCCCATGCTGGAAAAGCCTTTTGCGCTGCTGTAATTGCAGTATTCACATCTTCAACCGTGGCATTGCGTAACTGCGCTTGCAATTCACCTGTCGCAGGGTTGTACACATCACTCAACCTAGTGCTAGTACCTTCAGTATGCTGGCCATTAATGTAATGGTTTATGATGCGCGGGTTTGGAAGTGTAGAACTCACGTTAATTGAACTCATACTAAATGCTCCAGTGCGATATTTTTATGGTGAAGATTGGCTGATTCTGAAATGGTGATATCTTCCGCGATTGATTGCTGATGCATCGCCCACTCCTGCTCATTTTTAAGATAAAGCGTGAAATCTAAACCAGCATCGCCCGCCGCAGCGATACTTTTAATGGCTTCAGCAATAGTGTTAAAGATACGATCAATTTCATGTTTTTCGATAGTGAGCGGCGGCGATATGGCAATAATATCGCCCGTGTAACGTACGTGTATGCCTGATTCATAACATTTAAGATAAGTTGCAAACGACATTGCACTCGGTTTACCCGCTATCGCTTCAAACTCGATACCTGCGACTAGGCCTATATTCCGAATGTCTTTTACCATCGGCAAGCCTTTTAAACTGTGCGCTGCAGATTCAAAATATTGACTCAGTCCTGCCGCTCTGTCTTCTAATTTCTCTGCCGCAAAAATATCTAAAGTAGCGATTGCCGCGGCGCATGCAATTGGTATTGCACTATAAGTATAGCCATGCGGCAATTCAATCGCGCCAGCGGCTGAGTTTTCCATAAATGCATCATAAATCTCACGTTTTACGGCTACCGCACCCATCGGCACAACGCCATTGGTTAAGCCTTTAGCGCAGGTGATAATGTCCGGTATCACATCAAAATAATCCGCGCCAAATTTCGTACCTAGTCTGCCAAAACCAGTAATCACTTCATCAAAAATCAATAAAATACCGTGTTTAGTACAAATTTCACGCAATCGTTTTAAATAACCAGCAGGCGGCACAATCACCCCTGCAGAGCCTTGCATAGGCTCAACAATAAGTGCAGCAACGGTGGCAGGGTCATGCAAGGTCATAATGCGTTGCTCAAATTCATTTGCTAGTGCTACGCCGCCATCTTCTGGCACACCGCGTGTGAAGGCGTTATTTGCAATATCTAGCGGATGGCGAATATGGTCAATGCCTGCCAAGCTATTGCCAAATGCTTTGCGATTACCTGCAATGCCGCCAACAGCAATGCCGCCAAAATTCACGCCGTGGTAACCACGCTCGCGACCGATTAATTTATTCCGCAAAGGGTTGCCACAAACGCGATGGTAAGCCAATGCGATTTTTAATGCGGTATCCGCAGATTCAGAGCCTGAATTCGTAAAAAATATTCTATCTAATCCCGCAGGCATGTACGCTGCAACGCGCTCGGCTGCTTCAAACGCTAATGGATGGCTAGATTGAAACGCAGGCGCATAATCTAGCGTGCGCAACTGATGTGCAACCGCGACAGCAATTTCTTCACGCCCATGTCCAGCCGGCACGCACCACAAACCAGCGGTGCCATCTAGTATTTGCCTATCATCGATTGAAGTAAAGTAATTGCCCTTAGCCGCCTTAAATAGACGCGGCATGGCTTTAAACTGCCGATTCGCCGTAAATGGCACCCAATAATTAGACATATTCGGCAGCTTAATTGCTGGAGTTTGTAGGGGTGTTGCAACTTTTAAAATGGGTTCGTTCATGGGTTATTCCTTAAACTCAATCTATATGTTTAGCTTACATACTCAAGTGTTTAGCATTTACCGTCAAGACTGTATTTATAAATAGTTAAGTGATTGATTTTAATCATAACAATTTTATCAATGTTATTGTATATTTAACACTTTAAACGGTTGGCACAATAGTGGAGTTTATATGGAGTCAGATTTAGGGTTTCGCTTACGTATGGTGCGTTTGCGCCACCAGTTATCGCAACGTGCTTTAGCTAAAAAAGCAGGCGTCGCTAATGCCACGATATCGCTCATTGAATCTGGTAACACTAGCCCATCAGTGAGCGCGCTTAAGCGCATACTTGCTGGTATCCCCATGACACTGGCTGAGTTTTTTTCAGATGAATTACCGGGCATGAAAAGCGAAGTTTTTTATAGGGCGCAGGAACTGACCGAAATCAGCGGCGGCGAAGGCATCTCGTATCGCCAAATCGGCTCAGCTAAAGCAGGCCATGCATTGCAGATACTGTATGAAAGCTACGAAATAGGCGCTGATACTGGCTTGATTATGCTGCAGCATGAAGGTGAAGAGGGTGGCGTAATCCTCTCAGGGCGGCTTGAAGTTACAGTAGGTGAATCAACGCGCATACTTGGCGTAGGCGATGCTTATTATTTCAACAGCCGCGAGCCACATCGCTTTCGCAATGTGGGTACGCAAATATGCACGTTAGTGAGCTCTTGCAGCCCACCCACATTTTAGAAGATTGAAATTGGTTTATTTATAGCTTAACCATCACATGCCGCACTACGCTGTAATCTTCAATGGCGTACGTTGACATATCTTTACCGTAGCCTGATTTTTTCATACCGCCGTGGGGCATTTCTGACACAAGCATAAAGTGCGTATTGACCCATGTGCAGCCGTATTGCAGTTCTGCCGAAACGCGCATGGCTCTGCTGATGTCATGCGTCCACACTGAGCTGGCGAGGCCGTATTCTGATTCGTTTGCCCAATTTAAAACTTGGGCTTCGTCATCAAAAGGGGTGATGGAGACTACCGGGCCAAACACTTCTTTACAGACGATTTCATCGGTTTGTCTCGCGCCCGCAATAATGGTGGGCTCGTAAAAGAAGCCACTACCTTTGCGAATTTTACCGCCAGTAGTAATCTCAATATGCTTCTGTGCCGTTGCGCGGTCAATAAAGCTTGCCACTCGATTACGCTGACGTTCTGAAATAAGCGGCCCCATTTCTACCCCTTCGTCATGTTGCGCGCCTACTTTGATGCTGGCAACGGCTGAGGTTAACTCGGCAACTAATTTTTCATAGATTTTTTTGCCTGCATAAATGCGACAGGCGGCGGTACAGTCTTGCCCAGCATTGTAAAAGCCAAACGTACGTACGCCTTCAACCACTGAGGCTAAATCTGCGTCATCAAACACAATCACAGGCGCTTTACCACCAAGCTCAAGGTGGGTACGTTTCACTCTTTTAGCCGCCACATCCATGATTTTTTGACCAGTTGAAATGTCACCAGTAATAGAAATCATCTGAACTTCTGGGCGCGAAATCATCGGTGCGCCAACAGACTCACCGCGTCCAGCGATAATATTAATCACCCCAGCAGGGAATATTTCGGCAATAAGCTCGCCTAATTTTAACGCAGTTAATGGCGTCATTTCAGAAGGTTTTAATACCACTGTATTGCCTGCCGCAATCGCTGGGCCTAGCTTCCAAGCCGCCATCATCAGTGGGTAATTCCATGGCGCGATTGACGCCACTACGCCAAGCGGGTCGCGGCGTATCATGCTGGTGTGACCTGGCAAATATTCACCTGCTAGCAATCCTGTCATGTTACGCACGGCACCTGCGAAAAAACGGAATACATCAGCAACGGCAGGCATTTCATCATTTAATGCGGCTAAATATGGTTTGCCACAATTCATTGATTCGAGATTAGCGAACGTTTCTGCATTCACTTCAATTGCATCTGCCAGCTTTAATAACAGTGTTGCGCGGTCGCGAGGCGTGGTTTTTTTCCATATTGGAAAAGCCACTGCAGCAGCACGAACCGCTTCTTCAATCTGCGCTGGTGAGGCTTCAGCTACTTGGATAATCACTTCACCTGTGGCTGGGTTGATAATGTTTTCTAGCGACCCTTGACCATTAACGAATTGACCATTGATAAATAATTTTGTTTGAATATTAAGCATTTTTCTCTTCCCGTAAAATGTAATTTATAAATTAGAATTAGTTTTAAATGAAGCTAATTAATGTGGTATTAAATGATGCTGCATTAGGTTTTCTAATCGATTTCCAGCTGCCTTATACTGCAAAATTTCGAATACTTTTTCTGCGATTACACTGCCCGCTTCAATAGACGGCAAGCCACCACTGTAGATATTGGATAACACGCTATATTCATAATGTATTTCTGCGTTGCCACTAAAATCGGCTGCGGCTTTTTGTGTGACTTTATCGTTTAGCCGATATGCGAAGTAGGCAGACATGCTGCACGAAGCTAGCGCATCGCCGCCAGGGCGCTCGCCAATTAGGGTGACTATCAATTGCGCAGCCAATGCATCGCCTATGGATTCAGCCAGTTTTACGCGACCAAACGGCGCTAAAATCGGCTGACCTATATTGAGTTTTCGGCTGTTTAAGCCATCAAGTAACACAGGCAATAAGTTAGGAATATTGTGATGAATCGCTTCTGCACTTAAGCCATCAGAGATGACAATTTGCACGTCGTTATACTCAGCTTTTAAAGTTTTTAAAACGCTATCAGCCAGTATCGCACCAAGGGTAGGGTCATTTAAATGCTCACTTTTATTGTTGGCCGCGGTATGTAACTCACGCAAAGCAATATCGCCAATTTCAGCAGGCCGTAAATCAGCATAAATCGCCTCTCGGCCAATCGCCTGATTCGCTTTCATTAAACGAGCAACGCGGTTTGATGGTCTTGCCCCTGCATTCTCAAAACCATAAATCGCAGGCACAGACTCTTGTAAACGTTGAAACTCGCCTTCTTGAAACTTACCTTCTGCGGTGCAAAATATTTTAGGGTTACCCCAATTAGCACCACGTTGCACGTTGCCATCGGCATCTTCAATAAAAATACCGCGTGAAATTGCCCATGCTAAAAATTCAGGGGCAGGCCTTAAATTATAAGTTTCACGCAAGGTTTGGTCGTCATGGCCGCTAGTGTCAAAGTAAGCCAGCATGCGGTCGGTACCAAGGTATACATCCATAAAAAAGTTAGCGCCAGCGGCTGTCAGTAGCTCAGTAGCCATTTGTTGGCCTTCAATCGTCACTTGAGAATGCAGCGTATAACAAGGCGCCATGCCCATGGCTAACCCCATCAGCTTACCCATAAAATGATCTTGCAAGCATGAGTAAATCATCTCATGGTTATCTAAATGCGTTTCTGGGCCGATAAAGCCAGTCACATTATTTACCATAAATGGCGAATAACGACGCGCCAAGCCATAGCACAGCGCCTCGGTGGTTGCCATGTCCATGCCTTCATGTTTGTTGTAAGTCAGTTCGCTGCCTTGGCCTGTTTCAAAATACATAAAGTTTTCAGCAATACCCACTAAAGGGCTACTGGTTTGCATGGTTTCATAAGCATGGTCGAGCAATTCTACGGTGACATCAAACTCGTCTGTAAGCGTACGTTCTGTACCCGCTAAACTTTGGAACATGATTTCTACTGGTGCGCCCTCTTTAAGGCAGGCAAGTTGCGTTTTGATATGTGACAACACACAAATTTGCGTAGGGGCACCAGTCTCGCGGCGAATTTTATCTAAATGATGCAGCGTTGCGCTGATGTTGGCTACATTATCTATGGCTGGGTTTAAGCCTAAAATCGCATCGCCTGAGCCCATACTCAAGCCTGTATATAGCAACATGGTCATGCCACTTAAGTTGTCGGTTGGGTGGTTGGGTTGCAGGCGAGACGACAAAGTGCCAGGTAAGCCGACCACTGTACGGGCTTTGGCAGAAGCGCCAGTTTTCAGTTTTTTTGCTAATAACACTAACTCGTGTACATCTAATAATTTAGTCAATGCGGCGACCATTACACCTGTAAGCGCAGCGCCAATTTGCCGAATATGTGCACCTGTAGATTTAAGTAAATCATCTTTCAATTCACCAAAAGTAAGGTGCGCGATGGTTGCAAATGTCGCATGGTCGATATCGTAATTCACCCACATGACACTATCGATTTGACCTTGATTATTGGTGAGTGGGTGATCAAAAAAGTGCTGTAAGGTTAAGCCAGAAAGCACCGCACGTGCAGCTTCGCGCATAATTTCATCTGTGGCAGCAAGCCCTGCTTTTCGGTCACCGGCTTTGCTAATATCTGCAGCGCCTAATACATGTTTTAAATCTCGAAAAGTAAATGTACGGCCATGCATTGTGATGAAATAAGGCAAAGGTGCGCTAGGCTTAGGTAGCTTAATTGCTTTAAGATCTTTTAAAGTCTTTATCGCCATATTTCCTCCACAAACACTTTTGCTAATGATGAATAACTGACTATTAATGCATGCCGAAAAATGAAACGGGGACCATTTGTTGATGTAAACGGCCAATATTTACAAAGTGTGCATTCCGCAATGGCACTTCGTCTATCACTATCATATTTTGCATAGACTGGCCCCAATCTGAAATGTAATTGCCCAAAGTTTTGCCAATATTCGCTTCTATAAGGATTAACAAAGGTTGAGTATTCGTCAATTGATTCACCAACCAATAGGCTTTTATTTTCTGCGCTAATGCGCGAGTTTCATCCAGCAGTTTGTCATGATTTAAGGCATCAACCCCTATGATTTGTATACATGCGCCTAGCTCACGTTTGGCGGCTAACGTAAATGCACTCTGCCATTGGTCATTGGGTGATTGCGGTGACAATTTAGCCATAATAGGTAAATCGCGTAGTGGTAAACAATCAGGCTTAGGTAAGAAAATAGTGTGGCCAGATATTTCAGTGCTGTGCAAGGTAAGCCCATAGACGGTCGCGCGACCTTTATTTTCGGGTTGCTCAGTATTCAAGTTGGCTGAAAGTATTGGAGAGTGCGCGATTGCGCGTGCTAAATCAATACCAAAGTCACCAAAGAAGGTCCTGCTAGCTAATGCGCCACCTGCGGCATGTTGATAAAGCAACTCTCCAACACCACCTGAGAAAGTGATTATTGGCTTAGGATAGTCATGTGATTGAATTGCAACTTGAGTATGTGCTTGCGCAAGTGTGGAGTTAAAAAACTCAGTATTGCCTAATACAATGGCTTCTAAAGTTTTAATATAAAAACATATTATTATTTCGCATTCATTTGTATTTAGTGTGTCGCCAATTGTTGCCTTAATTTTTAAATCTTTCAGTATCACCGCACCATAATCAGAGACTGCCAATAATCGATAGCTTCCAACAGCAAACTGAAAATGGCGCGCGCCAATAAAATAGCAGCCAGTCTCTAACACATCGCCATTGATACCCAAGGCCGCATTAGTGGTACCGCCACCAATATCTAAATTAAGAATAGGTACATCAATATGGTAACGACTAAGCGCAGAGCAGCTGCCCATAAAAGCTAACCATGATTCCAGACAAGGGTCATCTGCCGTGGCGATGACGCTATCGCCCACAATAAGATGAATGACTTTTGAAAGTGCGGCTGCATTATCTGCCTGCGCAGCTAAGCCAGTGATGATGCTGCCGCCTGAGAATACAGAGTTAGTGTTTAAGTGACTAGTTTCTGAGCCAATGTTTAAGGCGCTAACATCACCTAAACCACTTTGTTGCAGCCAATAGTGAATAAGCGCTGTGACTTTGACAATATCAATCGTTTGGCCAATAAATGGCGTAAATACAGGTTCTGAGCGAAACTCAATGGCGGTGTCGCAAAATTCCATACGGCCATTAGCCCTGCTGCGACTTAGGGTCGCGCTTGCTACTAAGGCGCTGCTGGTGGTTGAACCGAAATCTAAGCCTAACAAATAGACGCGTTCATTCGGTTTTGCACATGACGAAACAGCGTTGATTGACACATGCGCCGCGCTATCTATTGGCGCTTCCATTAGCAGCTCAAGCATTTTGATTCGGCCATCATTTACCGCTACCTTCTAGTGTTTCTGTGCCGCGGGTTAAATAGTATGCCGCGATAATAGGGAGTGCTGTAATGAGCATTACCATCATGGCGACCACGTTGGTAATGGGCGCATCGCGCGGCCGTGTAAGCTGGTTAAGTAGCCAGATGGGCAGGGTGATCTCATGCCCAGCGGTAAATATGGTAACAATCAATTCATCGAACGAAAGTGCAAACGCCAATAGTGCGCCTGCCAGCAATGCAGTCGCTAATTGTGGCAATACGATATACCTAAACGTAGTGAACCCATCTGCACCTAAATCCATGGAGGCTTCTACTAAGTTATGGGGCATGCGCCTAAAGCGCGCGATTACGTTGTTATAGATCATCACTACGCAAAACGTGGCATGACTCACGACAATACTCCAAATGCTTGGCGAAATTTCTAACATGCTCATGGCAGATAGCAGAGCGATACCGGTAATAATACCTGGCAGGGCAATCGGCAAAATCAGCATCGCGGTAATGGCTTCTTTGCCAAAAAAATTGCGTTTGTATAATGCGGCTGCAGCCATTACGCCCATGAGGATTGCCAGTAATGTAGCCATACTAGCGACTTTGAGTGATAACAATATCGCAGAAATGACATCTTCACGCGCAAAAGCGACGCTAAACCAATGGAGCGTAAAATGTGATAACCACGAAGCATTTGCACTTAATGTTCCGTCGCTGCTTAAAAAGGCATTGAGCAAAATAACAGCAATCGGGAAGTGTAAAAATACTAACCCGCCATACGCCAATATTTTCAGCCAAAGCGGTGCTGATGCAGTTGAAGTGTTACTAGCTTTGGACTTAAAGGGCATCAAAAGCACCTGCACGCTTAGCCATCGCCAGATAAATACTCACCAATATGATCGGCACTACGGTAAACGCCGCCGCGAGTGGAATATTGCCGACTGAGCCTTGCATGGTATAAACCATCGTACCAATAAATAAGCCGCTAGGGCCGACTAATTGCGGAATAATATAATCGCCTAACGTCAGCGAGAAAGTAAAAATAGAGCCTGCAACCACGCCAGGAAACACCAGAGGAAACAGTATTTTGCGAAACGTTTGTGCAGGTTTCGCCCCTAAATCTGCTGAAGCTTGCAACAAATTACTTGGCACGCGCTCTAGTGCAGCCTGTATCGGCAATATCATAAACGGCAGCCAAATGTAGGTAAATACAATAACGCGCCCGATGTTTGACGTAGCAAGCGTGTTGCCGCCTATGTTCGGAATTTGCAAAATATAATTGAGTGCGGACATTAATCCTAAATGATGGATACACCAATAGAGCACGCCTTGTTGCGACAGAATCACAGTCCATGCGTAAGCTTTTACAATGTAACTCGCCCACATAGGTAATATGACCGCCACGTAGAAAAACCCTTTTTCAGCAGGGCTGCCATAGCGTGTCATATAGTAAGCAATAGGAAAGCCGATAAGTGCAGTGGCAATCGTCACGCTTACTGCCATATCGAGTGTGCGCAAGATAATGTCAAAGTTGGTCGCGTCAAATAAGCTACGGTAATTTTCTAACGTTAAATCTGGTGTGACCAGCATGCTGAAACTATCAAACGTGTAAAAACTTTGCCAGAGCAGCGCGAACAAAGAGCCTAAGTAAACGACACCAAACCAAAGCAGAGGTGGTGTGAGTAATAACAATAAAAAGAGATTGTCTTTGCGATACAGCGTATTGGCTAGCCAGCGCAAGGTCTTATTGCTGGTATTAGTGGTTGATAATGAGCTCACTACGGATTGCATCATCAATAAAATTTCAGGTTAATCGTTGCCATGTGTTTCTAACATGACCATGCGACTTTTTGGCCAACACAGCATGAGCTTTTGCTTAACTTGCGGTAGTTGCGCTTCAGTGTGCTCAGTGTTGGAAAGCACCATCATGAGTCTTTGCGTGAAAGCGTCATGATGCACATCAAATTCTATTTTGCTAGTAGCGCCATGATATTGAATATCGACCACTTCACCAGCGATTTGCATCATCTGATTTTGTACCGTATCTACATTTGGTATACCCGAATTTGCCATATTCGAATTTGAGAGAATACTGATATGTTCAGGCCGTATAGAAAACGGCTGTTGATTGCCAGTAATCTGCAATGCCAGCGCACCGCTTACCACATTGGCAGTGCCAACAAAGTCTGCCACAAAGCTGGTTTTAGGTTCTGTATAGAGTTGTCGCGGGTGGTCAACCTGCTCGATTCTACCGTGATTAAATACCGCCACGCGATCAGACATTGATAGTGCTTCGCTTTGATCATGTGTGACATAAATGAAAGTAATGCCTAGCTTTCGATGCAAAGTTTTGAGTTCTAGCTGCATTTGCTCGCGTAACTTTAAATCTAATGCGCCTAGCGGTTCATCTAGTAAAAGTACTCTCGGCTTATTCACCAAAGCTCTCGCTAAGGCGACACGCTGACGCTGACCACCTGATAGTTGGCTGGGTTTACGCAGCCCATAATCTGCTAGTGCAACCAAGGTGAGTGCATCTTCCGCACGCTTGTAGCTTTCAGATTTTTGCACACCTTTTACCCGTAAACCATAAGCCACGTTATCTAACACATTCATGTGAGGGAATAAGGCGTAATCTTGAAACACCGTATTCACTTCGCGCTCATACGGTGGTGAGCCAGTGGCATTTTTACCGAAAATATGAATACTGCCAGTGCTTGGTTGCTCGAATCCAGCAATCAAACGCAGGCAGGTGGTTTTGCCAGAGCCGCTAGGCCCCAGCATAGAAAAAAATTCACCTTCCGCCACGGCAATAGAAACATTATCAACAGCCCTCACTATTTGTTTGCCATCGCCATAGTGTCGACTGACGGCAGAGAACTCAACAGCAATTGTCATAGATTTTGGCTAGTTATCATATAATTAACTTGGCAATTATCTACCGCACCAATTATCTACCACCCATAATGGCAATATAGTCAGCGGTCCAGCGGCTATAAGGCACGCAACCTTCTGCTAATGAACATTTACCTTGTGGTGTTTTCCAGAATTTAATTTCAGTAAAGCGGGTAAAGCCATTGTCTCCACAGAAATCGCTACCGCCTGGTGCTTTGGTTTTACAAGCGGTGGGCACGGCAGGGTTTGAGCCAAACCATTCAGCTAAGCCTGATTGTAAATTTGGGTTGAGAGAATGTTCCATCCATTTATAAGCGCAATTCACATGTTGGGCTTTGGCTGCCAACATCGTGGTATCTGCCCAACCAGTTGCCCCTTCTGTTGGAATTACTGAAGCAATGGGTTGTTTTTCAGTTTTCAATCCATTCACTTGATACGGCCACGCACTCGATGCGACTACACCTTCTTTTTTAAAGTCAGTCATTTGTACTGCAACATCATGCCAATAGCGATGGGTCAGCGTTTTTTGCTGTCTAAGCAATTTCAACACGGCAGCATATTGTTTTTCATTTAATTCATAGGGGTCTTTAATGCCTAATGCAGGGTCTTTTTTCATCAAATAAAGCGCAGCATCGGCAATATAAATCGGACCATCATAAGCTTGCACGCGGCCTTTATTTGGTTTTCCATCAGGTAGATTTTGCGGCTCGAACACCACAGCCCAAGAGGTAGGTGCAGTTTTGAAAGTTTGCGTGTTGTACATCAATACATTCGGCCCCCATTGATAAGGCACACCATAATGTTTACCTGCTACTGTGTTCCAAGCGGCATTTTGTAGTCTGGGATCAACGGTCTTCCATGATGGGATAAGGCTGGTATTAATTGGCTGTACTTTTTTACCCGCCACTAATCTTAAGCTTGCATCGCCTGAAGCGGTGACTAAATCGTAGCCACCTTTATTCATCAATGACACCATTTCATCTGAAGTGCTGGCAGTTTTAACCTTTACCTTGCAGCCAGTTTCCTTTTCAAAACCAGTGACCCAGTCGTAATTTTTATCAGATTCACCACGCTCTAAATAGCCTGGCCAAGCAATGACATCTAACTTGCCTTCACCTTTACCAACTTTTGTGAGGACGTCTGCTTGGGCGCTATAGATTGTGGTAACGAGTAACCCAGTTGAAACGGTAGCAATTAAGATTTGCTTAACTTGTTTAAATTGATTTACTTGGCGGGATGTTTGATTAAGAGAAGATGTCATTCTAAAGCTCCTATAAAGTTTGAAAACTTTTGCGAAACACTAAAAATACAATTCTATTATTTTCTTAAATTGGTAATGTTACAAGAGCCATTTTGATTATTTCAGTAGAGCCATATAATTTGGTTTGCTAATTTCATTCATGCCCATTTTCTTGTAGTGGCAGTGCAAACCCTTCTTTTACTTCTTCCATCACGATATAACTTCTGGATTCTTGCGCACCTGGTAATGTGAGCAAAATATCGCCAAGCAAGCTTCGGTAATCAGACATTTGCGCAATGCGTGCTTTAATCAGGTAATCAAAATTACCAGACACTAAGTGGCATTCCAACACGCTGGGCAGCTTGAGAATCTCCTGTTTGAATTTGCTGAAAATCGTGCCAGATTTGGTTGAAAGTTTTAACTCTACAAATACCAATAATCCTAAACCTAGCCCGTGTGGATTAAGTCGGGCATGGTAACCAAGAATCACACCTTCTTTTTCCAGCGTTTTTACACGCTCGCCACATGGGGTGACGGAGAGCCCGACACGTTCTGCAAGCTCCGTAATCGGGATACGTGCATTTTCTTGCAACACGGACAGTATTTTCATGTCTATACGGTCAAGCTCACGAACTGCATGGGTGCGAATACGCATCGTATTTTCCTATGATTCTATATGACTGAATGGATGACTCAATGGTGTATTGCTATTATGAAACTTAAATTTAGATTAAATCACTTATTTTGACAAATAATTAGTGATATTCACTATTAATATAAGTTAATTAGGTTAAATTAATAGGTAATTAAAAAATAAACTAGTGCTATATTCTTTTTTGTATCTTTTGCTATAACTTTTGATACTGTAATCTTTCTTAATGTAATTTTCTAAAGGTGCTTTGATGCGAGTGCTTATATTAGGGTCAGGCGTTGTGGGGGTCACGAGCGCCTATTACTTGGCAAAAAAAGGCTTTGATGTCACGGTGATAGACCGCCAACCTAGCGTAGGCTTGGAAACTAGCTTTGCCAATGCAGGGCAAATCTCGCCTGGCTATTCAGCGCCTTGGGCGGCTCCGGGCGTACCAGCCAAAGCCGCCAAATGGTTGTTGCAGCGCCACTCACCTCTTGCAGTAAAGCCAGATGGCACGCTCTGGCAACTGCAATGGACACTCAAGCTTTTACAAAACTGTACTGCAAAACGCTATGACCTTAACAAAGAGCGCATGGTACGTTTGGCAGAATATAGCC
>JACMNP010000146.1 GCA_014378495.1 Methylotenera sp.
CAATGGCTTCACATTGCGCACAGCATGCAAATCTTGCCAAACCCAAGATTCTAGTAATGCTTTGGGGTAGGCATTGAGCATTTTTGGACCAGCATCTTGGCTATTAATGGAGGCAAACGCAGCTTCTGCCGCTAACATGCCTGACTTCATCGCATTGTGGCTACCCTTAATGCGTGGCACATTGACCATACCTGCACTACAACCAATCAACGCACCGCCAGGAAATATTAATTCTGGCCAAGATTGCACGCCACCCTCGTTAATCGCTCGCGCACCATAACTTAGACGCTTACCATCTTTCAATAAGCGCTTAATCGCTGGATGCGTTTTGAAACGTTGAAATTCATCATATGGCGAGAGATGCGGGTTTGCATAATCCAAGTGCACTACAAAACCAATTGAAACTAGCTGCTCACCATAATGGTAAATAAAAGACCCGCCGCCAGTATCCGCATTTAACGGCCAACCTTGGCTATGCTGCACTAATCCGAGCTGATGTTGCTTTGCTGATACACGCCACACCTCTTTAAAACCCAAACCATATTTTTGCGGCGATGACTGACTGCGTAAATTAAACTTACTTTCTAACTGTCGTGTCAATGAGCCACGAGCACCTTCTGCAATTAAGGTATAGGGCGCTCTAATTTCAATACCCGGCGTAAAATTTGCTGTGGGTTGACCCGCAGCATCGCGACCCATATCACCTGTAATGATGCCGACGACTTCTTTACCATCTGTGTCGTAGAGCATTTCTTGTGCACTGAACCCTGCGTAGATTTCTACACCCAAACCTTCAGCTTGCTCAGCCAGCCATTTGCAAACATCACTAAGACTAACGATATAATTACCCGCATTACTCATAAGCGGCGGCAAGAGCCAATGCGGGATAGACCAAGATTTATTTTCATTTAACAGTAAAAATTCGTCTTTATTCACCAGCGTATTCAAAGGCGCTTTTAACGCTTTCCAATCTGGAATCAGCTCATCCAAGGCAATTGGGTCAATCACGGCGCCTGATAGTATATGTGCGCCAACTTCCGCGCCCTTTTCTAACACGCAAACACTTACCTCACGACCCGCTTCAATGGCTAACTGCTTGAGTCTAATGGCCGCAGAAAGCCCTGCTGGTCCAGCGCCGACGATTAAAATATCGTAGGTCATTACGTCACGCTCTATTACATCCTGCATTACATCAGTCTCCATACTTAAATCATCTCTTACAATTTTCTGAACATCAAAAATAGGCTAGACCTTATCTTTATGCGATATCGGGTAAATTGACTAAATCGCTACGCTCTACACCAGCAGTCAAATTTTTACACAATGTTAAAAATTCTCGCATTCCATTAGTTTGGTATTTTTGTTTGTGCCACAAAAAATAAAAATAGCGACTTAAATCCAAATTAGCTGTGGCAAGTGGTACAAGGCTACCACGCCGAAACGCATCTCTTAATGCTAATCGCGAAATACAACCTATGCCTAACCCAGATTCTACCGCACGTTTAATCGCCTCGGTATGTTCGAGCTCAAGTCGAATATTGAGTTCTGCATGATGGTTATGAAACGCTCGATCAAAAGTCTCACGTGTACCAGAGCCCTTTTCTCGAAGTATCCATGGCTCCAGTAAAAGTTGCTCCATTGTAATTCGTTTTTGTTTAGCGAGTGGATGGTTAGGTGAGCAAAATACGACCAATTCATCCGCTATCCAAGGCTGAACTTCAATATCAGGATGATGACAATCACCTTCAATCAAACCTAAATCCAATTCGTGATTCGCTATTTGCTGCACGATAGTGCTGGTATTTTGGACTTGCAGTTGAATGCGGCTCTCAGGATGCTCTTGCAAGAAACGCGCGACCAGTATGGTGGCCAGGTAATTGCCTACTGTCAGAGTGGCGCCTATTTTCATACGAATAAAACCAGTGCTTCCTTGCAGCGAACTTTCAATTTCTTTCGCCCTATCAAGCAATTCTACTGCTCTTGGTAGTAACATACGGCCTGTTTCATTGATGCGTAGTGATTTTCCTATGCGGTCAAAAAGCTGTAAATCAAACTGACGTTCGAATTCGCCTAGCGATGAACTGGTAGCTGATTGGGAGAGTGACAATTCTTCTGACGCACGAGATACACTTTCAGTGCGGCTGATAGCAACGAAAATTTCTAACTGTCTTAAACTAAATTTCATAATTGAGTCATTTTACACACTTTTATTATCTATTTAACAGATATATATTATCTTTATTAACCATTTAACAAATATTAAGCTTAACTGTAGAATACTATTTAATTATTAGAAATAAGTTAAAATGCTATTTAATTATTACAGATAGGTTTAAGTAAAGCACGATGAAAATATTAGTCGCAGTAAAACGAGTGGTTGATTACAACATCAAAGTCCGTGTGAAAGCAGATGGTTCAGATGTAGACATTGATGGTATAAAAATGAGTGTGAATCCATTTGATGAAAATGCCATTGAAGAGGCATTGCGTCTGAAAGAGCAAGGCAAAGCTACGGAAGTGATTGCTGTTTCAATTGGCACTGCTGCAAATCAAGATGTATTGCGCCATGCACTTGCTATGGGTGCAGACAAAGCTATTTTGGTAGAAAGCGCCACATCAATACAGCCATTAGGCGTAGCTAAAATATTAAAAGCGATTGTGTTACGTAAACAGCCAGGCCTTATTTTGCTCGGCAAACAAGCGATTGATGATGATGCAGGGCAAGCTGGACAAATGCTCGCAGCATTATTAGATTACCCGCAAGCTACTTATGCCTCTAACATCACTTTGGAAAACGATACGCTTCATGTCACTCGTGAGACAGAAAGTGGTACAGAAGTGGTTGCCTTAACATTGCCAGCTGTGGTTACTGCAGATTTACGCTTAAATGATCCACGTTTTGTAAAATTGCCTAATTTAATGATGGCCAGAAAAAAGGTCATTGAGACCATCAATGTCGCTGATTTAAGCACTGACACCGACTCTAAGTTAAAACAATTAAAAGTAAGTGAACCGCCCACTAGAAAACCTGGCATTAAGGTCAACAGCGTGACTGAGTTACTCTCTAAATTACGCGCACATGACAACTTAAAGTTATAAACCCCAAAGCTATAAGGCAAGGAAATAACAATGAATCAATTAAAAACGCTCATTTTAGCTGAGCATGATGGTAAAGAATTAAGCGCTTCTGTTTACCATGCCATTACTGCCGCTCAATTTTGGAATGTGCCCGTAGATGTTCTGATAGCTGGATCTAGTACGAATGATATTGCGCAAAGAGCTGCAACAATATCTGGCGTTGCACGTGTTATTCATGCTGATGCAGCGCACTTAGTGCATCCAATTGCTGAAGATATTACAAACTTAATATTAACAATCAGCAGTGAGTATCAAGTGATATTAGCTGCGCACTCATCTTTCAGTAAAAATATTTTACCGCGCGTGGCTGCGAAACTAGATGTAGCGATGATTTCTGATGCACTAGAAATTCAAGAAAATCAAACTTATGTACGCTCAATTTACGCAGGTAATGTATTAAGCACCGTTCAAAGTACAGACGCAATTCAGGTGTTAACAGTACACGGTAGCAACTTCGCTACAGCTGCAATGGGTGGTAGTGCTGAAATAATCAACATTAAGGCACCTGAAGCATTTACCAAAACACGTTGGATTAGCGAAAGTATCATTAAATCAGATCGCCCCGCTCTCACTTCAGCTAAAGTGGTTATCTCTGGCGGCAGGTCTTTAGGCAGTTCAGAGAAATTTGAGCAAGTATTATCGCCACTCGCCTTAAGACTCGAGGCTGCATTAGGTGCTACACGTGCCGCGGTTGATGCAGGTTATGCACCCAATGAGATTCAAGTAGGTCAAACTGGCATCAGCGTAGCGCCTGAGCTTTATATCGCTGTTGGCGTTTCTGGAGCCATACAACATACTTATGGTATGAAAGATAGTAAAATAGTGGTCGCTATCAACCAAGACCCTGATGCACCAATTTTTCAAGTAGCAGATTATGGGCTTGTAGCAGACTTATTTGAAGCCATTCCCGAATTAACAGCTGCGCTGAATTAACAACATAATTGAACAATAAATTTTAATTTAAGATTTTAACTTTTGAGCCATAAAGAAAATATCCATGAGTAAATATTCAACCGAAAAAGTGCTAAGCGTTCACCACTGGAACGATACATTATTTAGCTTTAAAACCACCCGCGACCCAGGTTTGCGTTTTGAAAATGGACACTTTGTGATGATAGGACTTGAAGTAGATGGCCGCCCTCTCACACGCGCTTATAGTATCGCCAGCCCTAACTATGAAGAGCATCTAGAATTTTTTAGTATCAAAGTGCCAAATGGCCCATTGACATCACGTCTACAACATTTAAAAGTAGGCGACGATTTATTAGTTGGTCGCAAACCCACTGGCACACTAATCACACATGATTTAAAACCTGGTAAAAACCTCTACTTTTTATCTACAGGTACAGGCTTAGCGCCTTTCATGAGCTTGATTCAAGACATTGAAGCGTATGATAAATTTGAAAAAATCATCCTCATTCACGGCGTACGCTACGTAAGCGAATTAGCTTACACAGACTTCATAGAAAAAGAATTACCTAACAATGAGTTCTTTGGTGAAGAAGTACGCCAAAAATTAATTTATTACCCAACCGTAACGCGTGAACCATTTCGCAATCAAGGTCGCTTAACCGATCTTATCAATTCAGGTAAATTATTTGAAGATATTGGCTTACCACCGCTTAACCCAGAACATGACAGAGCAATGATTTGTGGTAGCCCACAAATGCTGGCTGATACCTCTAAACTTTTAGATGATAGAGGCTTTAAAGTTTCAAAACGTATTGGAGAACCTGGTGATTACGTGATTGAACGCGCATTTGTGGAAAAATAGCAGTGTCTCAAAATAATTAGTCTATAAAATATTATTAATTACTTTTAAATTAATGTTGCTAATCGACAACAACAAACCACCAATTTTTCTTGGTGGTTTTTTCTTTTGTACAGCATAAACTAATCTAGTTTATGCAATCAAAATAGTATTTAAAGTCATAGAATTACATGTGCCAAAGTAAGTTAATAGTTTGTAGGTAATTGATACTATCAAATTTAATTAATTAAAAATTATCAATAAAACACACTTGAATATGAGTAAAAGTTTTTATAAATCAATGATGGTCATTTAACTTAATTGTTTTAGATAATTTAAAGTTTATACTTGAAAAATCCACATAAAATGAAAATCCATGCAAATTGATTAGTTATGAATTGAGGTCACACCTCACCACAGAATTTCCACATTAAATGTGAGAAATTGTACGGATACGTGTCTATTTAATCAGTTGATTTTCATTAAATCGCATCTAACTATTACATAATTCTGATTACAACTTAGCCCATTAAAGATTTAAGCGCTGCAACTAATTTCACAAAAAATTCATTTACTGATTTTGCGCATAACACTAAGCCCCTAGGGATAATTCCTTTATTTTCAAATCTTTCTTTCAAACTTAATCGTGGCTTTTCAATTAGGGTAGGATTTTTCATAACAATAACTCCTGAAGAATTAATTAAATCTAATTGGGTCATTTGACGTTATTAGATTTGTTAAATGAATAGGCGATAATCCTAATTTTTTGTAAGAATATACTGACACTTTAATCATTGGAATTTTTAAAATCAACATCAAGAGTAGTGATTCAATTGAGAACAATACCTAAA
>JACMNP010000147.1 GCA_014378495.1 Methylotenera sp.
AAGCTTTTCTTCATATTGTTTACGCTGTGTCACATCTTTGAAGATAACCGCAACCCGAAGTTGCGTATTGTCTTCGACCCGAAAGGCGTAGAGTTCTAACATGCGCTTCTCGGGCAAAAGTTCCCGCTTAAAACGAACCGGCTTGCCAGTTTTAATTATTGTGTCATAAGTAAGATACCAATCCTCAGACTTATTTGGAAACACCTGTCGTATGGTTTTTCCAGCCACATTAGGTATGCCAGCTTGAAGCTCGAATGCCGGGTTGGCTTCAATATAACGAAAATCCATTTGCCCGCCCACTGCGGTTTCAACCTTCTCAAGGATACAAAACCCTTCTTCGATGGAATTGAATAAGGTGTGATAGCGCTCTTCAATAATGCTTTTAGCTATCTCGGCCCGCTTGCGATCGGTTATGTCGAGGTTGGTTGCAAACGATTTTACCGGTTTATCATCAACACCTAATTCAACTGACCATTTGCTTTCAATCCAACGCTCAATCTGATCATCACCGAGAACGCGGTAATCAATCTTACCAATAGGTTGGCCATTAAAAAATTGAGTTAGTGCCAATTCCACGTTCGGCCTGTCGTCAGGTACTACATGGTCGAGCAAGGTTTGAACGCCAATTGCGCCGTTGCTCTCTTGCTCAATGGGCGGGACATAGCCCATCACTGCTGCGAAATTTTGTGGCGTATAAGCATTGCCAGTTGCCAGGTCAATCTCCACAAAGGTTAGCTTGGCAGAATCAGCTGCATAGCATAAACGCCACTCACTATCGCGGATTTTATGTTGCGCCAATACGCGTTGTGAAATGTCTTGAAAATAGCAAACCACCCCATTTGTATTGTTTGAAAGCGGTATACGATGGATTTGCCAAGCGTAATATCCCATTTCTTTACTATCGACACGTTGCTCAATCATTTCTTCCACTACGCTAGACTCACCTGTTTCAAGCGTTAGGCGAAATATCTTATTTACCTCATTGGCTTTATCTGATAGCCAAATCATATGCATCACTTCGCCAAAGTCACGGCCGATTAAATGAGGCGTATGACCAAAGGCGGGTAGCGCGTAAGGATTTACTTGCAAAATGCGAAAGTCTTGATCCACTAGAAAAATACCGAATGGAGAAGCATTGATCAGTTGTTCAAGCTGTTCAGTGCGTATTTGCAAGACTTGTTCGATTTTTTTACGCTCAGTGATATCATTCACCACTGAAATAAAATAATTAATTTCTTGGTTGGCATAGCGCACACAGCCCACTTCTAAATCAACCCAAAGTATCGATTGATCTTTGCGAATATATCTTTTTTCCATCCTGAAGCTATCAATTTCACCCGCTAACAGACGTTCGTATCCTGCCTCATTAGCAGCTAAATCGTCTGGGTGGGTAAATTTTTGATAATGCGTCAACAAAAGCTCGGGTAAGGAGTAACCCAACAATCGAGCATATTGTTGATTAACGCGCAATAATCGACCATCGTGTGATAAGTGCACAATGCCGACTGATGCGTTTTCAAAAGTGGCGCGAAACATCTGCTCGCTTTCAATTAAAGCCGCTTGCGTTCCTACTTGATCTGTCGCATCTCGAAATACTAGCAAGGTACCAAGTACAACATCATCTCGGCTGCGAATAGGTGAGTAAGTGCCTGTGACCATATATTCATGACCATCACTGGCAATGAGTGTCGCGCGATTCAGTGAGGGGTTGATTGTACTCAGGGCTAAAGATTCAAATTTTGGCGGTTTGATGGGTTGACGCGTTTTTCCATCAATCACATCAAAAATCTTCTCTATCGATTGGCCCACTGCTCTTGCCGGATGCCAGCCTGTGAGTTTTTCGGCAACGGCGTTAAGGTGGGTAACACAACCACTTAAGTCGGTAGCGATAATGGCATCGCCAGCAGCATTGAATACAGCCGCGTACACATCGCAGTCTAACCTGAATGCATTTTGATCAGTAAGGTTAGGAGTGTTGCTCACTATGAAGGAACTAATGCTCTTTTTAACATGCAGACCCTTTTTTGGCCATTAACCTAATCTATAAAATTTGGCTGCCTTAATTTATATACTTTAGGCCTAGCCTATTTCACAAATCATTTAAAACAAATCCAGCTTTTATTTGAATGTAAAAACTCATTAGAATATTAACATTAAAAATATTCAAAAAACTTTATTGTGAGTCTCGCCTAATCTAATAAGTTTGGCTTGCTTTTTAAGTAAAATTTTTCCTTAGGCATTATGTAGTTGCTGCTGAGTTATTAATACACTGAGGAAAAGCAAAATAGCTCGAAATATATCGTGTCTTTTATAACGATTCATCAACATACTTCTAATAACTAATAACACCTTTGCTGTTAGCTGATTGATATTGATAGAAACATCTATTTTCGCTTGAATTAAAGAGTAATGCTCTGCGGGAACAGTGATTCAAATACCATGATTAGTTTTTAGTAACTGACTGCTTTGGGCCGAAATAAGACAGCAATGCTATATAGAATCAAACCGCCTGATGTTTTTTATAGTATTGCTAATTGACTCTTTTAGAAAATGCAAATTATTTACTTTCTGTTAGCTTTTTGTTTCCAGCAAGGCTTTTCATCAATAAATCTGTAAGGTCGGCAATATTTGAATCATTAACTTCATAGCTCTCTTCCAATGGTTCAACTGTTGCAACATTGCCAGCCTTAATTTTTTTATCAACTAGTTTCTGGATGGCTGGAGTGAAAGTATCAATGTATTGTTCAATATCCCACTTAGTAGTCATGTCTTTAATTAGTTGAGTGGCCATTTTGAGATCATTGGGTTTTAGTGCGGTTTTGCCCTTCTCAGGAATCGACAATTCTTCGAAGGACCTTATTTCTTTAATCCACCTGATGGTATTTAAAATTAACACGTCATCTTTGGGTATAAGAATTGCCAGGTGTTCTTTAGTATGAATGACAATTTTTGCTACACCAACGACATTCTCACTAAGCATAGTTTCACGCAGCAAGGCATAAACTTTGCTTCCTTGCCCTGTTGGCTCTAGATAGTAAGGCTGTTCTAATAGCATAAGAGCAATACTTCCGGCTTTCACAAATGATTCAATTTCTATCATTTGAGTGGATTTAGGAAAAGCTGCTTTAATCTCTTCTTCACTGATTAGCACATATTTGTCATTTTCTTGTTTGATGCCTTTTACAATATTTTCTTTAGTGATTTCTTTCCCGGTGCGCTTATTTACTCTTTTGTAGCCGACAGGGTCCATGGTCGACTTATCTAGCCAGTCAAAATCGACACTTATATCGTCTGAAGCTGTATAGAGTGCAATTGGTACGTGTACCAATCCAAATGTGATAGCGCCTTTCCAAATTGCGTGAGCCATAGTGTTCCTTAGGTAAAATTTTTAAATGCTTTGTTTAAATCAGATTGAGTTGAAGCATATTTTTGCCATGGCTCATTTCCCACATCCAGCCGGGTGTGGATTGTTTTTACAGTCCAATGATCACCTGAATTAACCTTGTACAATTCTTCCCAGCTAATAGGTATTGAAATACCCAGTCCGGGTCTCGCTCTAGCTGACCATGCGGAAACAGTTGTTGCGATTGAGCCATTTCTTAAATAATCAATGAATATTTTTCCGACTCGGTTGCGGGGTCCGCTTTTGTGTACGAATCTTTGTGGAATGGTCATGGCTATATGTTTAACAATGGATTCAGATAGGTTTTTAACTTCTTCCCATTCATGCTCAGGCTTAATCGGTATGACTAAATGCAAACCTTTTCCGCCACTAGTTTTAATAAAACTTGTTAGCGACAGAGCATCTAAAAACCCTTTAAGAATTTCAGCACTCTCTTGGATTTTTTTCCAACTGACGCCTTCTCCCGGATCAAGATCAAAAATGATTCGATTGGGGTATTGATAGTTTTTAGTATTATTGTTGGAAGTATGAAATTCAATCACATTCCATTGTGCTGCCGATAAAATACCTTTGCTAGAGATGATTTCTAAAAATTTATCTTGGTCATCTTTAGCATCAATTTGGGCGACTCCATCCAGCTTTTCGACTTCCGCATGTTTTTGAAAGAAAAGCTGACCGGCTATGCCCTCAGGTGCACGTAAGAGGGATACAGGTCTATGTTCCAGATGAGGCATCATGAACTCTTTAACTAGATCGTAGTAACGATAAAGTTCTAACTTGGTTGTGCCGGTGTCATCAATGACTCTATCTGGATGCGTAATCGGACTTGCTCTGGATACTTTTGCGTTGGGTTTTTTAATCGCCAATAATGAAGTAGGTTTAGAAATCTCTCTTCGTATCTCCGAAGCTTTTTTATCTGTTCTTAAACCCTTATAGACTGGGTGACGTAATTTACCGTCCTTGGTCCATCCTGAAAAAACGACTTCTGCAACTAAAATGGGTTTGATCCAGTAAACTTTTCCCTTAATCGATATACCAGTCGAAAAGTTTTTTGAACTCACCGCTAAGGCATCCATTTGTGCTTTTAATTGCGACAAAATTTGGTCATTAAAGCCTGAACCCACATTTCCGACATGTGTCAATCGACCGCGCTCATCATAAACACCCAGGACTAATGCACCAAAATGATCTCTAGTGCCACTTGGTTCTGTATAACCACATACAATAAATTCTTGTCTATGTCCGCACTTAAGTTTCAACCAAGAGGATGTTCTACGTGGCAGGTAATGGGATTCTTTGTGTTTAGCAATAATGCCTTCCAAGCCTAATTTACATGCAGAGGCCAGTATGTCTTGTGAAGGGTTTTCAAATACTTGGCTCAATCTCACGCTGTTGGAACTCGAATCCTGCAATAGATGGCTTAACACTGCTTTTCTAAGGGATAACGGTACCAGCGTTAAATCTAATCCTGCGTAATATGGTAAATCAAACAAATAGAGGACTATATTTTTAGTGTTTTGATTATCAAAACTTTGTTGCAGTAATCCAAAATCAGGTAGTCCGTCATTGTTTAACACCACTATTTCCCCGTCATACCAGCCAGACGGTAGCCTAAGGCTTTTAATCTCATCTTTAAGCGCTGTGAGTTGAGAGGTCCAATCATTTCCATTTCTGGTAAATAAATTGACTTCATTATCAACAATGCGTGTCAGCAATCTATAGCCATCGTATTTAACTTCGATTATCCAATCCAAACCGTCTTCCAAGTTTCCCTCTGCCAAGGTAGCAAGTTGTGGGGAAATTTTTGGGGGAAGTTCAGCCTTTACGGCGCCTGATTTAAGTAATAATGATTCGGTGGTATCAGTAATCAAGTGAAATTCGCGTTTCGATTTGTTGATGACTGGATAAGCTTTGACACTTTCTGGCAAAGCATCCACTACGCTATATTCCGAATGACTACGAGCGAAATTATCTTTCTCTTTGATTAAAAGCCAAGGTTGTTGCTTTTCACTTTTCCCTTTGATTTTAACTAGCGCCCAATGACCCTGTAGTTTGTGGCCAAATAGTTCAAATTTTAGATTTCCATTAAGGTAGCCCTGGTTTGTATCTCCTAAAGGTTTCCAAATGCCTTCATCCCAAACTATTACTTTTCCTGCACCGTATTGTTTCGTTGGAATCCTACCTTCAAAAGCAGCATAAGAAATCGGGTGGTCTTCTACCTGTACAGCTAAACGTTTTTCCTGAGGATCTAAACTTGGTCCCTTTGGTACAGCCCAACTTTTTAATGTGCCATCAAGTTCTAATCTAAAGTCATAATGAAGTTTAGTAGCCCAATGTTTTTGAATAACGAATTTGAAAGTTGCTTCATTATCGTTTTCATGATGCTGTGGCTCAGGCGTTTTGGTGAAGTCACGCTTTGACTGATAACTTGACAGCAGATCATTGGCAGAGGTCATATTATTGAATGCTTTAAAAAAATAAATCCTAATAATGTCTAAATAATATTTAAGATATTATTCAATTATTTTTTGAAAAATTTCGTGTGTTATCGCA
>JACMNP010000148.1 GCA_014378495.1 Methylotenera sp.
GCATTTAATGCCGCAACGCAAGGCGTAGAGCCTGGTTTGCCAATTCCAGTAGTGATTACAGCGTTTGCTGATAAGAGCTTCACGTTTGTGATGAAAACGCCTCCAGCGACGATTCTGATCAAAAAAGCAGCGAATATCACTAAAGGTTCACCTACACCGCACACTAACAAAGTGGGCAAAATTACACGCAAACAAGCTGAAGAAATTGCAACTACAAAAATGCCTGACTTAACAGCGTCAGATATGGATGCAGCTGTGCGTACGATTGCAGGTAGCGCTCGTAGTATGGGTATCGAAGTGGAGGGTGTATAACATGGCTAAAAGAATTGATGCGCTTCGCGCAAAAGTAGATCGTAATAAACTTTATCCAGTGATTGATGGTCTTACATTAGTTAAAGAAAATGCAAAAGCTAAATTTAACGAATCTGTTGATGCTGTGATCAATCTAGGGATTGATGCACGTAAATCAGACCAGTTAGTACGTGGTGCTTTAGTGTTACCTAACGGTACAGGTAAAACAACGCGCGTAGCTGTGTTTGCGCAAGGTGCGCAAGCTGAAGCGGCTAAAGCGGCTGGTGCGGATATTGTTGGTTTTGATGATTTAGCTGAGCAAGTTAAAGCTGGTGTAATGGACTTTGATATTGTGATTGCTACACCAGATGCGATGCGTATCGTGGGTGCCTTGGGTCAGATTTTAGGCCCACGCGGTTTAATGCCAAACCCAAAAGTAGGTACTGTAACACCTGATGCTGCTACTGCCGTTAAAAATGCTAAAGCAGGTCAAGTGCAATATCGTACAGACAAAGGCGGCATTATTCATTGTACGATTGGTCGCGCTTCTTTCACGGTTGAGCAATTACAAGGTAACTTGGTTGCGTTAGTCGAAGCTTTGAACAAAGCGAAACCAGCATCTACTAAAGGTGTTTATCTAAAAAAATTATCTGTATCTAGCACCATGGGTGCTGGCGTACGTGTAGATCAAGCGAGTTTAATTGCTTAAATGAATGATGAGTCAATCTCAAGGAATTTAGATTGACTCGCAAAGGGCTTTGGGCTCATTGCAGTTTTTAGGCTTAATAGCTGAAAAACAACAGTGAGGTTATCAAAGACCGTAGGTGTCCGAAAGGATTTAATGTAAGCACTTTTAAAGTGGGTGAATGCTTTTTTAATAATGGCAAACCTCTGTTTTAATTAAACTGAACCCTACGCAGATGGTGTATCCCTAAACAGAAGTAAATTCTGATAAGAGGTCGCCGTGAAATGGTTTTTATGTGCTTAACGGTTCGTAAAGGCTGATTTTGGTTATTTAATAAAGCGAATTATTCGTGAGTTAGTTAATCAAAGATTCTAACGGAAGGAGAAAAGACTTGAGTCTAAATCTTACAGAGAAAAAAGCAGTTGTAGCTGAAATTAGCGAACAAGTTGCTAATGCACAAGTTATTGTTCTTGCTGAATACCGTGGTACAGGTGTTGCAGACATGACTAAGTTGCGTGCTAGTGCTCGAGATTCTGGTGTTTACTTACGTGTGCTAAAAAATACTTTAGTACGTCGTGCAGTAGAAAACACAGCGTTTTCAGGACTTGCAAACGACATGGTTGGCCCATTGGTTTTTGGTATTAGCCAAGACCCAGTTGCGGCTGCAAAAGTGCTTAACGACTTTGCAAAAGCAAACGACAAATTTGTTATTAAAGCGGGTGCTGTTCCAAACCAAGTGATGGATGTTGCTGGCGTACAATCCTTGGCATCTATGCTTAGTCGCGAAGAGTTACTTGCTAAATTTGCACGTACACTTAATGAAGTGCCAACCAAGTTTGCGCGTGCGCTTGCGGCAGTTCTAGAAGCTAAAGCAGCTTAATTCATTAGCTACATTATTAAATTTTAGGGAATATTCAAATGGCAATTTCAAATGCAGATATTTTAGATACAGTTGGTAAGATGTCAGTGCTGGACTTAACAGCATTCATTAAAGAAATCGAAGAAAAATTTGGTGTATCAGCGGCTGCAGTAGCAGTTGCAGCATCAGCAGGCGGTGCAGCAGCACCAGCTGCAGCAGAGCAAACAGAGTTTAGCGTGATTCTTTTAACAGCTGGCGAACAAAAAGTTAGCGTTATTAAAGCAGTGCGTGAACTAACTGCATTAGGTTTAAAAGAAGCTAAAGACTTAGTTGATGGCGCTCCTAAAGCAATTAAAGAAGGCGTTAACAAAGCTGATGCTGATGCAGCATTGAAAAAATTGATTGAAGCTGGCGCAACTGGCGAAATCAAATAATTCACTTGTGAATTGATGGTTCTAGGCTGACGGGAGACCGTCAGCCTTCGCCGTTTATAACGGCATGCCAATGTAACTAAATGTAATTGGTTATTGTAGTAAAAATTAAGTTTGTATTCAAAATTAAGATAACACTTGTTGAAGTCAGAAATCAAAGTATTTGCATGATTCACTCTGCATGATTTATAGCAGTTCAATTAAGCGATTGAATTTTTATAAAAGTATTTTTATTTCTGCCCTCAAACATTAGGAGATGCAATGAGCTATTCCTTCACCGAAAAAAAACGCCTTCGTAAAAGTTTCGCTAAACGCGAAAGTGTGCAGGAGATTCCTTATCTACTTGCCATGCAGCTAGAGTCTTATGCCGCCTTTTTGCAAGCCAATACCGCTGCTGATAAACGCACGGAAGATGGCTTGCAATCAACTTTTAGTTCCGTTTTTCCTATCGTCAGTCACTCAGGTAATGCGCGCTTAGATTACGTAAGCTATCAACTAGGCGCCGAGCCGTTTGACGTGAAAGAATGTCAGCAACGTGGTTTAACCTACGCTGCGCCATTACGCGTGAAAGTGCGTTTAACAATCATGGATAAAGAGGCTTCTAAGCCGACCGTGAAAGAAGTGAAAGAGCAAGAAGTCTACATGGGCGAATTGCCTTTGATGACTGAAAATGGCTCATTCGTGATTAACGGTACTGAGCGTGTAATTGTTTCGCAATTGCATCGTAGCCCAGGTGTGTTCTTTGAACATGACCGTGGTAAAACGCATTCATCAGGTAAGTTGCTGTTTTCAGCACGTATCATTCCTTACCGTGGTTCATGGTTAGACTTTGAATTCGATCCTAAAGATTATTTGTATTTCCGTATCGATCGCCGCC
Source organism: Methylotenera sp. (assembly GCA_014378495.1). Taxonomy (GTDB): domain Bacteria; phylum Pseudomonadota; class Gammaproteobacteria; order Burkholderiales; family Methylophilaceae; genus Methylotenera. The sequence goes on from JACMNP010000148.1 coordinate 3,144, forward strand.
GTAAAATGCCAGTCACTATTTTGCTCAAAGCACTTGGCTATACGCCTGAGCAAATTATTGCTACATTCTTTGACTTTGATACTTTCCATGTCAGCGCTAAAGGTGTGCAGTTTACTGTAGTGCCTGAACGTTTACGTGGTGAAGTCGCTAAGTTCGACATCGTAGCTAAAGACGGTACAGTGTTAGTTGCTAAAGATAAACGCATTACCGTTAAACACATCCGTGAGATGGAAAAAGCTGGCGTGAGCAAAATCGCTGTGCCGCAAGACTTTATTCTTGGCCGCGCGATTGCTAATAACATTGTTGATAAAGAAACTGGCGAAGTGGTTGCCAATGCCAATGATGAAATTACCGAATCATTGTTAGAGAAATTAATCGACGCTAATATCGAGACGATTAGCACACTCTATTCTAATGATTTAGACCATGGTGATTACATCTCACAAACATTACGTATTGATGAAATTCCTGATCAATATAGTGCTCGCGTTGCGATTTATCGCATGATGCGCCCAGGCGAGCCACCGACTGAAGATTCAGTAGAAGCGCTATTCAATGGCTTGTTCTTCAATGAAGATCGCTATGATTTGTCACGCGTAGGCCGTATGAAGTTTAATCGCCGTGCATTCCCTGAAAAAGCGGAAGAGCGTCAATCAAACTGGATGCGTAAGTTCTACGAAGAAAAAGGCGCTCGCGGTGCTGAAGGCGCTTATGTGCTTTCAAACGATGACATTCTTGCCGTTATCGGCGTGTTGCTAGAATTACGCAATGGCCGTGGCGAGATTGATGATATTGATCACTTAGGTAATCGTCGTATTCGTTCGGTAGGTGAGTTGGCTGAGAACCAATTCCGTGCTGGTTTAGTCCGTGTGGAGCGCGCTGTAAAAGAGCGTTTGAGCCAAGCTGAATCTGACAATTTAATGCCGCATGACTTGATCAATGCGAAACCAGTATCAAGCGCTATTCGTGAATTCTTTGGCTCTAGCCAATTGTCACAATTTATGGACCAAACCAATCCATTGTCAGAAATTACGCATAAACGCCGTATTTCTGCTCTAGGCCCAGGTGGTTTAACGCGTGAACGTGCAGGTTTTGAAGTGCGTGACGTTCATTCAACCCACTATGGCCGTATGTGTCCAATTGAGACACCGGAAGGTCCAAACATTGGTTTGATCAACTCATTAGCATTGTATGCACGTACTAATGAATATGGCTTCTTAGAAACACCATATCGCCGTGTTCAAGGTAATAAAGTATCTGACACGATTGACTATCTTTCAGCGATTGAAGAAAGTCAGTACATGATTGCGCAAGCAAACACTGAGTTAGATACTAAAAATATGTTCACGGATGACTTGATTTCATCACGTCATCACAATGAATTTACGATGACGCTGCCAGATCGCGTGCAGTATATGGACGTCGCGCCAGGTCAAATTGTGTCAGTTGCTGCTTCGTTGATTCCATTCTTGGAACATGATGATGCGAACCGCGCATTGATGGGTGCCAACATGCAGCGTCAAGCTGTACCTTGTTTACGCGCTGAAAAAGCGGTAGTGGGTACGGGTATTGAGCGTACTGTGGCCGTTGACTCTGGTACAACCGTACAAGCACGTCGTGGCGGAACAGTAGACTACATTGACTCAGGTCGTATAGTGGTACGTGTTAACGATGATGAAGCTAAAGCCGGTGAAGTTGGTGTTGATATCTATAACCTGACTAAGTACACACGTTCTAACCAAAACACTAATATTAACCAACGGCCATTGGTTCGCGTAGGCGATAAATTGGCGCGTGGTGATGTAATTGCCGATGGTGCTTCAACCGATATGGGTGAGTTAGCGCTTGGTCAAAACATGTTAGTAGGCTTTATGCCTTGGAACGGCTATAACTATGAGGATTCTATTTTAATCTCTGAGCGCGTAGTAGCAGATGATCGTTATACATCGATTCATATTGAAGAGCTTTCAGTGGTAGCGCGTGACACTAAACTTGGTGCTGAAGAGATTACGCAAGATATCTCTAACCTTAGCGAGCGTATGCTAGGTCGTTTGGATGAAATTGGGATTATCTACATTGGTGCTGAAGTTGAAGCTGGTGATGTATTGGTTGGTAAAGTGACACCAAAAGGTGAAACGCAACTGACACCAGAAGAAAAATTGCTACGTGCTATTTTTGGTGAAAAAGCGTCTGACGTTAAGGATACTTCATTGCGCGTACCATCAGGTATGAGCGGTACAGTGATTGACGTACAAGTGTTTACTCGCGAAGGTATTGATCGCGATGCTCGTGCACAGCAAATTATTGATGACCAATTGGCGCATTACAAGCAAGATTTAGCCGACCAAATGCGTATTGTCGAAGACGATGCTTTTGGCCGTATTCGCCGTTTAATCGAAGGTAAAACTGCGACTGGCGGACCTAACAAGCTTAAAAAAGGCGATACATTGACTGCTGAGTATTTAGCATCTGTAGGTCGTTATGACTGGTTTGATATTCGTCTAAGTGATGAAGAAGCAGCGCGTCAATTAGAGCAGTTGAAAGACAGTTTAGCGCAAGCACGTGTTGAGTTCGATAGCCGTTTTGAAGAGAAAAAACGTAAATTGACGCAAGGCGATGAGTTGCCAGCTGGCGTACAAAAAATGGTCAAAGTGTATTTGGCTGTTAAGCGTCGCATTCAACCCGGTGACAAAATGGCGGGTCGTCACGGTAACAAAGGTGTGATCTCAAAAATCTGTCCTATCGAAGATATGCCGCACATGGCCGATGGTACACCTATGGATATCGTATTGAACCCGCTTGGTGTTCCTTCACGTATGAATATTGGTCAGATTTTAGAAACGCATTTGGGTTGGGCTGCTAAAGGTCTTGGTCATCGTATTGGTGAAATGTTAAAAGCTGAAACTAAAGTTGCTGAAATCCGTAAATTCTTAGATCAGATTTATAACGATAGTACAGGTAAAAAAGAGGATATTAAATCGTTCTCTGATACTGAAGTGCTTGAGTTAGCTAAAAACTTACAAGATGGCGTGCCTTTCGCGACGCCAGTATTTGATGGTGCAGCAGAATCTGATATTAAAGCGATGCTAGATTTAGCGTTTCCAGATAATGATCCACGTACTAAACAATTGCAATTCTCAGCTGGTAAAACTCAGGTGAAATTGTTTGATGGTCGTACTGGTGATGCATTCGAGCGTCCTGTGACGGTAGGGTATATGCATGTACTGAAATTACATCACTTGGTTGATGACAAAATGCATGCACGTTCAACTGGTCCATATTCATTGGTAACGCAACAACCATTGGGCGGTAAAGCACAATTTGGTGGTCAGCGCTTCGGTGAGATGGAGGTTTGGGCACTAGAGGCTTATGGCGCTTCTTACACACTGCAAGAAATGTTGACAGTGAAGTCAGATGACGTGAATGGCCGTACTAAAGTATATGAAAATATCGTTAAAGGCGAACACAAAATCGATGCTGGCATGCCGGAGTCATTTAACGTGTTAGTGAAAGAAATTCGTTCACTTGCAATCGATATCGACCTAGACCGTAATTAAATTTAAAAAATCATGCGCCTTAGGGCGCATTGAAGGAGAGAATTCACATGAAAGCTCTATTAGACTTATTCAAACAGGTAACGCAAGAAGAAGAGTTCGATGCGATTAAAATCGCGCTCGCTTCACCTGAAAAAATCCGTTCATGGTCTTATGGCGAAGTTAAAAAACCAGAGACTATTAACTACCGTACTTTCAAGCCTGAGCGTGATGGCTTGTTTTGCGCAAAAATCTTTGGCCCAATAAAAGATTACGAGTGTCTTTGCGGTAAATACAAACGCTTAAAACATCGCGGTGTAATTTGCGAAAAATGTGGTGTTGAGGTTACTTTATCTAAAGTACGTCGTGAGCGTATGGGTCATATAGACCTTGCTTCACCTGTGGCGCACATTTGGTTCTTAAAATCATTACCAAGCCGTTTAGGTATGGTGTTGGATATCGCTTTACGTGATATCGAACGTGTATTGTACTTCGAAGCATTTATCGTCGTTGATCCTGGCATGACGCCACTCACACGCGGTCAATTGTTGACTGAAGATGACTACTTGGCAAAAGTAGAAGAATACGGTGATGAGTTCAATGCGGTAATGGGTGCTGAAGCGGTGCGTGAGTTATTACGTACGATGGATATTGAGCGTGAAGTAGTTCAATTGCGTCAAGACCTAGGTGCAACAGGCTCTGAAGCAAAAATCAAGAAAATCGCTAAACGCCTGAAAGTTTTAGAAGCATTCCAAAAATCTGGTATTAAGCCGGAGTGGATGATTCTTGAAATCTTGCCAGTATTACCACCAGAACTACGTCCACTGGTACCATTGGATGGTGGCCGTTTTGCAACGTCAGATTTGAACGATTTATATCGTCGCGTGATTAACCGTAACAACCGTTTAAAACGCTTGTTAGAGTTAAAAGCACCTGAAATCATCGTACGTAACGAAAAGCGTATGTTGCAAGAAGCGGTGGATTCACTGTTAGACAACGGTCGTCGCGGTAAAGTGATGACTGGTGCTAACAAGCGTCCATTGAAATCATTGGCTGACATGATTAAAGGTAAAGGCGGACGTTTCCGTCAAAACTTGTTGGGTAAACGTGTAGATTACTCAGGTCGTTCAGTAATCGTGGTTGGTCCGCAATTAAAACTGCATCAATGTGGTTTGCCGAAAAAAATGGCTTTGGAATTGTTCAAACCATTCATTTTCCATAAATTGGAAGTGTTAGGTATTGCGACAACGATTAAAGCAGCGAAGAAAAAAGTTGAAGAAGAAGGACCAGAAGTTTGGGATATCCTCGAGGATGTCATCCGCGAGCATCCAGTATTGCTTAACCGTGCGCCTACATTGCACCGTTTAGGTATCCAAGCGTTCGAGCCTATCTTAATTGAAGGTAAAGCGATTCAATTGCATCCACTCGTTTGCGCGGCATTCAATGCCGACTTCGATGGTGACCAAATGGCTGTTCACGTTCCATTGTCGCTAGAAGCGCAAATGGAAGCACGTACACTGATGTTGGCTTCTAATAACGTCTTATCACCTGCAAATGGTGAGCCGATTATTGTGCCTTCACAGGATATCGTGTTGGGCTTGTATTACATGACGCGCGACAAAGTATTGGCTCGCGGTGAAGGCATGCGCTTTGCGGATGTGAAAGAAGTACAACGTGTATTCGATCAGGGTTTGATTGATATTCACGCGAAAATTACCGTGCGTATTAAAGAGTATGAACTTGATTTAGACGGTGTTAAAACTGAAAAAGTCACACGTTATGAAACTACTGTTGGCCGTGCTCTGCTGTCAGAAATTCTGCCAGCTGGCTTAGCATTTAGCAACATTGATAAAGCATTGAAAAAGAAAGAGATTTCAAAACTTATCAATGCAAGTTTCCGTAAAGTAGGGATTCGCGAAACGGTTATTTTTGCTGATAAATTAATGTATACAGGTTATACCTACGCAACTAAAGCGGGTATCTCTATCAGCATTAACGATATGTTAGTACCGTTAGAGAAAGAGCAATTGATTGCTGCGGCCGATGCTGAAGTTAAAGAAATTGAAGATCAATACGTATCAGGTTTGGTCACTCAAGGTGAGCGCTACAATAAAGTAGTCGACATCTGGGGTCGTGCGGGTGACAAAGTTGCTGATGCCATGATGAAACAACTACGTGAAGAAGACGTATTAGATGCTGATGGTAAACAGGTAAAAGACAAGGCAGGTAAACCGCTACGTCAAGAATCATTCAATGCTATTTACATGATGGCTGACTCTGGTGCGCGTGGTTCTGCGGCTCAGGTGCGTCAGTTAGCCGGTATGCGTGGTTTGATGGCTAAACCGGATGGTTCTATCATTGAAACGCCGATTAAAGCGAACTTCCGTGATGGTTTAAACGTATTGCAATACTTTATTTCTACCCACGGTGCACGTAAAGGCTTGGCCGATACTGCATTGAAAACAGCGAACTCAGGTTATTTGACACGTCGTTTAGTGGATGTCACGCAAGACTTAGTCGTGACTGAACATGATTGCGGTACTAATGATGGTTTAGTGACTAAAGCGCTTGTTAAAGGTGGTGAAGTGATTGAGCCGTTACATGATCGTATTTTAGGTCGTACAGCAGCGCTTGATGTCATTAATACTGAAACACAAGAAGTGATTTATCCAGCAGGTACTTTGCTCGGTGAAGACGAAGTTGAGCATATTGATGCGCTTGGTATTGATGAAGTCAAAGTGCGTACAGCTTTAACTTGCGATACGCGTTATGGTATTTGTGCTAAATGTTACGGTCGTGACTTAGGTCGTGGCAAGTTGATCAGTATGGGTGAGGCAGTAGGTGTGATTGCCGCACAATCCATTGGTGAGCCTGGTACACAGTTGACCATGCGTACGTTCCACATTGGTGGTGCGGTATCACGTGCGGCTTCAGTATCGCAGATTGAAAGTAAATCGAATGGTGTGATGAATTTCACTTCTACCATGCGTTATGTAACCAATGCACGTAATGAGCAAGTAGTGATTTCACGTAATGGTGAAGTGATTATTGCCGACGAGAATGGCCGTGAGCGTGAGCGTCACAAAGTACCATACGGTGCGACATTGCAGATTACTGATGGTAAAACTGTAAAAGCGGGTCAAGCCATGGCGACATGGGATCCGCATACACGTCCGATCATTACTGAGTATGCAGGTCATATTAAGTTTGAAAACGTTGAAGAAGGTATCACAGTTGCTAAACAAATCGATGACGTGACAGGTTTGTCATCATTGGTGGTAATCGATCCTAAACAACGTGCTGGTCAAACTAAAGGCTTACGTCCACAAGTTAAATTGCTTGATGCTAACGGTGTTGAAGTAAAAATCACAGGTAGTGATCAATCCGTCAACATCACGTTCCAGTTGGGTTGTATTATTACTGTTAAGGATGGTCAAGAAGTAGGTGTGGGTGAAGTGCTTGCACGTATTCCACAAGAGTCATCTAAAACACGTGATATTACTGGTGGTCTGCCACGCGTAGCTGAATTGTTTGAAGCACGTTCACCTAAAGATGCCGGTATGTTGGCTGAAGTGACTGGTACGGTTTCATTTGGTAAAGATACTAAAGGTAAACAACGTTTAGTGATTACCGATTTAGACGGAATTACTCACGAATTCTTGATACCTAAAGATAAGCACGTGACAGCGCATGATGGTCAAGTGGTGACTAAAGGTGAAAGTATTGTAGACGGTCCAGCTGAGCCGCAAGACATTTTGCGTTTGCAAGGTCGCGAAGCATTGGCACGTTACATCATTGACGAAGTGCAAGACGTGTATCGTCTACAAGGTGTTAAGATTAACGATAAACATATTGAAGTGATTGTGCGTCAAATGTTACGTCGTGTACGTGTAACAGATGCTGGTGATACAAGCTTTATTATGGGTGAACAAGTTGAGCGTGCTGATCTGTTAGCGAAAAATGAAGCGGTGATTGCGATTAATCAACGTCCAGCTGAATTTGAATATGTATTGCTTGGTATTACCAAAGCATCACTTTCAACAGACTCGTTTATTTCAGCAGCGTCATTCCAAGAAACGACACGTGTATTAACCGAAGCAGCTATTTTAGGTAAACGTGATGAATTACGTGGATTGAAAGAAAATGTAATTGTTGGGCGCTTAATTCCAGCAGGTACAGGTTTGGCTTACCATGAAACGCGCAAGCGTGCCGCGGCTGCTAACAGTACTCCTGCAAAAGAAATGTTATTTGCAGAAGTGCCATTAGAAGTTGAAGCAGTTGCTGCAGAAGCAAGTAGCGAAGTTGCTGCGGAATAAATCAAACTATTTACATGTAATGGTTATTGCTACCAATGTTGCACTTTAGTTGCAACATCGGTGCGATAAACCTTGACAATAAAAGTCTGGGTAAATAGAATGTTGGGTTTTTCAGGATAGCCTTATTGTCTTAACAGACATTGCTATCTTGGCTTGTTTTGCCAAGGTATAAATTGAATTCAATTTTGGATTCGTTTTCAGTTGGCGAACTTAATATAAGACATATTTAAAAGAACATCATTAGAGGTTATAGGCAATGCCAACCATCAATCAGTTAATACGTAAGCCACGCGCTAAAGTGGTCACGAAAAGTAAAGTGCCTGCACTTGAATCATGTCCACAAAAACGTGGTGTTTGTACTCGTGTATACACAACAACACCTAAAAAGCCTAACTCTGCGCTACGTAAAGTTGCAAAAGTGCGCTTAACGAATGGCTACGAAGTGATTAGCTACATCGGCGGTGAAGGTCATAACTTGCAAGAGCATAGTGTTGTGCTATTGCGCGGTGGTCGTGTAAAAGATTTGCCAGGTGTGCGTTACCATATGGTGCGTGGTAGTTTGGATACGGCTGGTGTTAAAGACCGTAAACAGTCACGTTCTAAATACGGTGCTAAACGTCCTAAAGAAGGTAAAGCGGCTAAATAATTTAGCGGTAGTAAATATATTGCTGTAATAAATATATTGTAGTGTAGAGAAATAATTATAAACATGCGGCTTCATAAAGCCTTGCTAGTGCAGTTGCCAGCAAAAAGTAAAGAATAGAGAAAATTATGCCAAGACGTAGAGAAGTCCCCAAGCGCCACATTCTTCCAGATCCAAAATTTGGCAGTCAAGAAGTGTCTAAATTTGTAAACGTATTAATGACAGGTGGAAAAAAATCTGTTGCTGAGCGTATTTTATACGGCGCGTTTGATCAATTAGCCACTAAAACTGGTAAAGATGCGCTTGAAGTGTTTACACTTGCTTTGACAAACCTACGTCCGTTGGTTGAAGTAAAAAGCCGCCGTGTCGGTGGTGCTAACTATCAAGTGCCTGTAGAAGTTCGTCCAAGCCGTCGTAGTGCTTTGGCAATGCGTTGGTTGCGTGATGCTGCACGTAAGCGTGGTGAAAAATCAATGGGCTTGCGTTTAGCTGCTGAGTTAGCTGAAGCTTCTGAAGGACGTGGTTCAGCAATGAAAAAACGTGAAGAAGTTCACCGTATGGCAGAAGCAAATAAAGCGTTCTCACATTTCAGATTCTAGTATTTTTTAGTATTTGTATTGATTGAAAGTTTGTTTAATTGGCCTAAGTTTACCCTTAGGCCAATTGCTCTTTAAGAATTTAAGCAATAATATTAAGTAAAGGTAATAGCCGTGGCTCGTATAACCCCTATTGAACGCTACCGTAACATTGGTATTTCTGCGCATATTGACGCAGGTAAAACGACAACTACAGAGCGTATTTTGTTTTACACAGGTGTCAACCATAAGATTGGTGAAGTGCATAATGGCGCTGCCACGATGGACTGGATGGAGCAAGAGCAAGAGCGCGGTATTACTATTACTTCAGCGGCAACGACTTGCTTCTGGAAAGGGATGGCTGGTCAATTTGATCAACATCGTATTAATATTATTGATACCCCAGGTCACGTTGACTTTACCATTGAAGTAGAGCGTTCAATGCGTGTGCTAGATGGCGCATGTATGGTGTACTGCGCTGTGGGTGGTGTGCAACCACAATCTGAAACTGTATGGCGTCAAGCCAATAAATATAAAGTGCCACGTCTAGCGTTCGTCAATAAGATGGATCGTGCTGGTGCTAACTTCTTTAAAGTGTACGATCAAATGCGTGCACGTCTAAAAGCTAATCCAATTCCTTTGCAAGTGCCAATTGGTGCTGAAGATAAGTTTGAAGGCGTTGTTGATTTAATTAAGATGAAAGCAATTTATTGGGACGATGAGTCTCAGGGTATGAAGTTCGACTATCGTGAAATTCCGGCTGACTTAAAAGCTGAGTGTGATAAATGGCGCGAAAATATGGTGGAAGCTGCTGCTGAAGCTAATGAAGAGCTAATGAACAAATACCTTGAAGAAGGTGAGTTGTCAGAAGAAGATATCATGAAGGGCTTGCGTATTCGTACAATTGCTTTTGAAATAGTGCCCATGGTATGCGGTTCAGCCTTTAAGAATAAAGGTGTGCAAGCGATGTTGGATAAAGTGGTTGAGTTAATGCCTGCTCCGACAGATATTCCACCAACACGTGCTGAAGATGAAGATGGTAACGAAATTTTCTTAAAAGCTTCTGATGATGAGAAATTCTCTGCATTAGCATTCAAAATTATGACTGACCCATTTGTTGGTCAGCTAATTTTCTTCCGCGTATATTCAGGTGTGATTAACGCAGGTGATACGGTTTATAACCCAATTAAGGGTAAAAAAGAGCGTATCGGCCGTATTGTGCAAATGCATGCCAATACACGTGAGCCATTAACTGAAGTGCGTGCAGGCGATATTGCTGCTGCGATTGGTTTAAAAGAAGCGACTACTGGCGATACTTTGTGTGCGGTGAATGAAGAAATCATTCTTGAGCGCATGATATTCCCTGAACCAGTAATTCACGTTGCTGTTGAGCCGAAAACTAAAGCTGACCAAGAGAAAATGGGTGTTGCTTTAAATCGTTTGGCACAAGAAGATCCTTCATTCCGCGTCAAAACTGATGAAGAAACGAATCAAACCATTATTTCTGGTATGGGTGAGTTGCATCTTGAGATTCTGGTTGACCGTATGCGTCGTGAGTTTAACGTTGAAGCTAACGTAGGTGCGCCACAAGTAGCTTATCGTGAAGCGATTAAAAAGAAAGTCGAAGTCGAAGGTAAATTCGTTAAGCAATCTGGCGGTAAAGGTCAGTATGGCCATGTTTGGCTAATTATGGAGCCAAATGAGCCAGGTAAAGGCTTTGAGTTCGTTGATGCAATTAAAGGCGGTACAGTGCCACGCGAATTCATTCCAGCGGTTGAAAAAGGTTTGCGCGAAACGATACCAGCAGGTATTTTGGCTGGCTTCCCAGTCGTTGACGTAAAAGTTACTTTGTTTGACGGTTCATACCATGATGTTGACTCGAACGAAAATGCCTTCAAGATGGCCGCGTCCATCGGGTTTAAAGACGGTATGCGTAAAGCTGATCCAATCTTGCTTGAGCCGATGATGGCTGTTGAAATTGAAACGCCAGAAGATTACATGGGCGACATCATGGGTGACTTGTCATCACGTCGCGGCATGATTCAGGGCATGGAAGACAATGCAACGGGTAAAGTGATTCGTGCAGAAGTGCCATTGGCAGAGATGTTCGGTTATTCAACTACTGTACGTTCATTGTCGCAAGGCCGTGCTTCTTATAGTATGGAATTTAAGCATTACATAGAAGCACCAAGAAACGTGGCGGAAGCC